>JAPPHK010000052.1 GCA_028820795.1 Nitrospinota bacterium
CGGACCCGCGCTCATGGACTTCGGCCTCTCGATGTTCACCGCGCACATGATCATCTTGTGGCTGAGCCAGGACGCGGCCCTTACGCCGCCCTTCGCGCTCGGCGCGTTCGTGGCTGCGGGCGTCGCGCAGTGCGACCCCATGCGAACGGGCTTCATATCGCTCAAGCTGGCGAAACCGCTCTACGTCGTGCCGCTACTGATGGCCTACACGCCGATACTGATAAACGGTCCCTGGGATCAGGTCATCCTGGTATGGGTGAGCGCGGCCCTGGGCTTTATCTGCACCTCGGCGGCCCTGGAAGGCTATTTCCTGCGTATCCTGACGGTGTTCGACCGCGTCCTCATGGGCGTGGCGGGAGTGGCCCTGTTCTGGAACGGCATGTGGTACAAGACGACGGGGCTTTCGTTGATGATCGTATCGATTGTCATGCAACTGATGCGGCCGAAGGATTTCGCAACCCCGGCGCCCGTGGAGGCGGAACCTACCGAGGGCTAGCACCTGGGGTTGTTGGAAAAATCTCCCTGAAGAGAGGGGTGGTTTCCAAAGGCGATGGTTTTGTAGGGGCCGCATAGTATGCGGCCTGCATGCCACGAACCGGGAGGGTCGCATGTATGCGACCCCTACACACAAACAAATTTTCCCTTTCCTCGAGCAACGAGCCGCTTCACCCTGAGTAAAGGCGAAACTCGCGCCTGTGGGGTCAAACGCGAGCGAGGAGCGGTTGTTGAAAACTCTTCTTTGGCCGGTATTGCGATTGTAGGAACAACCCTCCATGGTTGTCCTTTTGCAGGATGCCGACAATGAGGACAGGCACGGAGGCCTGTCCCTACAAAACCATCGCGCCCTCGCGCGCCACCTCTCCGCAGCCGCGTGAATCCCCATACCGCCCGCGTCCGAAGCGAGGTTTTTCAACAACTGTACTTCTATCGCCTGAGAAAATCTTTACCGACTCGACTAGGCCAGGAAGAACCCTCCGTTCACGTCGATGGTCACGCCGGTGACGTGTCGTGCGTCCTCTGAGGCGAGAAAGGCGACGACGCCCGCGATGTCCCCAGGACTGCCGATGCGGCCCAGGGGCGTGGCGGTTTCGGTCCTTTGCCTTTGCGCGTCGCTCATCTGCTCGAGGATTCGATCGGTGCCGATGACGCCCGGCGCGATCGCGTTCACGTTGATGTTGTGGGGGCCGAACTCACGCGCCAGATGTCGCGTCAAACCGATGACGGCGGCCTTGGCGCTCGAATAGTGCGGTCCCTGGAGCACGCTGGCCGAGCGCCCCGCGACAGAGGAGAAATTGACGATCTTGCCGCTGCTGCGCTCCTGCATGTGGGGGAGCACCGCCCAGCAGGCGCGGTAGGTGGTCTTGACGTTCATGTCGAACATCTTGTCGAAGGCTTCCTCGTCTATTTCAAGCGCCGGGAGAGGCAGACCCGCGCCGACACAGTTGACGAGGCAGTCGATGGGTCCGTGCGCAGAAATGACCTCCCGAAAAACTTTTTTCACGTCTTCGGAATTCAGCGCGTCATAGGCCACTGCGCTTGCGTCGCCGCCGCCCTTCGTGATGAGCCGGGCGGTATCCTCGCGCGATTCGGCGATGTCCATACAGACGACGTTCGCGCCCTCGCGCGCGAGCCTGAGCGCGCTCGCTCGCCCGATGCCTCCGCCTGCGCCCGTGATGATGATGGTCTTGTTCTCCAAACGCATGGGTTTCCTCCTTTGGATGAAGCCGCATCCTAGCCCAGGTTGAAATAATTGTCGCCCAAGGCTGGAGCGCTTCTCAGGCCGTGAGGAAGATGGTAACTTGCCGGTTCCATGCAAAAGAAAACCGCCCGAGGGGGAGGTGGAAGAATGGGTTATGCCCGAGTTCCACAAGAAGACGAGGGATGAAGCGACGTGAAATTCTCGATTTTTTACGTGATATGCCCCGAGGGGGATGAAACTGAAGCCGACGCCTACCGGAAGGTGATGGAGCAGTGCCAGGCGGCGGATGAGTTGGGCTTTCATTGCGCCTGGTTCGCTGAGCACCATTTCTCCAAAGTCGGCATGTGCCCGGATCCCTTGCTCTGGTGCGCGGCGCTGGCGCAAAAGACGAAAAACATCCGTCTGGGAACGGCGATCTCCATCATGCCCTTTCACAATCCGGTGCGTCTGGCCGAGCAGGCGGCGGTGGTGGATTTGCTGAGCGGCGGCAGGCTCGAACTCGGCGTGGGGCGTGGGTCCCAGCCCAAGGAGTTCAAGACGTTCGGCGCAAAGCCTTCCGAGAGCAGAAAGCGGCTCATCGAGGGCATGGAGATTGTATCGAGACTCCTGGAAGGCGAGCAGGTGACCTTCGAGGGCGAGTATTACCATTGCAAGGACGTTGAAATTTTCCCCAAGCCCCTCCAGAAGCCAAGGCCGCCCATCTGGCTCGCGGGCACGAGCCCCGAGACCTATATCTACGCGGGCGAGAACGGCTTCAAGATCATGGCTTCTGCCGGCTTCAAGGGACCTAAAGTCTACCGCGACAAAATGAAACTCTACGAGGAAGCCGTGGCGGCGAGAGGGGGAGACCTCGCCGATATCGACTACACGATGACGCACCGCTTCTACGTCTGCGAGGAGGGTGAGCAGACCGATTACCTCAAGACTTTCGAGCGGGGGCTTTCTTCCTATCTCGAATACCGCGCCCGAGTGAACGAGGTAGAGTTCACGGACGAGGAGGGCAGGCACCTCCAGCGCAACTGGAGCTACAAGCTCGACGTGCGCGAATTCCTGAACGGCGGCGGCGTCATCGGCTCCGCCGAGGAGAACATTCAGGAGCTTTATCGTTTGAGGGACGATTTCGGGCTGAACCACGTGATTCTCGGCGTTTACGGCGACGGGATGAAGCACGAAGATTCTCTTAAGCTCCTTGAGAGATTCGCCAAAGAGGTCGCGCCCGCGATGGCCTGATGCGCCGCTCACCCGGCGCACCCCGAGCTTACGCGCGCGCAGGCCGGGGAGGGTATCCGCATGACATACGTGTTCGATTGGGACGACGGCGAAAAGATCGAGATGGTGGACATAGATCTGCCCCGGGGCTGGCGCATCCTCATCGACCCCCGGAACACGAACTCCCGCATGCTCAGCATGGGGAACCAGGACATCCCCGTCGGCGGTGGAATCCCCGTCCATCTTCATGAAAAAGAAGAGGAAATCCTCTTCTTCCACGAGGGGGAAGCCGACGTGGAGGTGGACGGCAAGGTCTACCAGGTCAAGGCGGGCATGACCGCCTTTCTGCCCGTGGGCGTGGAGCACGGCTTGAAAAACACCGGCGACGTTCCTTTGAAACTCCTGTGGATCTTCGGGCCGCCGGGATACGAGGAAATCTTCCGCCACATGTCGGACATCGACACCGACCACGGCAAGTACGAGGAACTGCATCCCAGGGAGATGTAGGGGGGGCGCGGAATCCCGTGCGGGTCCGAAGAAATCCCCATCACCCCGTTCCGCGCGCAGACCCGCAACAAATCCTCATCCTGAGTAGGCGCGCAAGCGCCGTATCGAAGGATGCCCCGCCTGGGGGAGAGACGCCTCCCGTTCTTCTTGACGCGCGTCCCTCGATACGCGGCTTCGCCGCTACTCGGGATGAAGGAGTGTTACCCAAAGTGCAGGGGGGAAATCTACGCCTCGAAGGGAACACTCCGATGTATCGTAGGGACAGGCTCCCACGCCTGTCCTGATACGAGGCGAGGGTAGGTGGCGATCATGGGGGCGTGTTTTCTTCCTCATCACCTCTTCAAGTCAATCTTCTCGATCCAGTAGTACTGCGAGAGCGTCCTCACGCCCGAGGGCGTGACGGAAACGAGTTCGGCCGTGGAGCCTTTCACCCCGCGCATGCTGCCCAGATTCTGGTAGATGCGGATGTGAAACTCCTCGGGCGGGAACTTTGCCGTGACGAGCAGGGCGAGCTTTCCCGTGCTGGTCGCAAGGTGCGCCTTGAGCGCGGGCGTCAAGCGCGAGGGGGCCGTCGCGTAGCCGTATCCGTAATACAGGCCGAACAGAAGCGCCGCGGCGGCGAGGAAGCGCACGGTGGGGTGCTGCGTCCAGCGGCGCTCACTTTGGTCGCTCCTGGGTGCGGGTGTTGAAGCGTCCATCTTTTAGTCCGGCCTCCAGACCATGCCCCATCTTTGGATGGTCCATTTCTCGAGCGGGATGAGAAGCAGCCTGTCGGTGATCATCCACATGATGGCGATGACGAGCACGCCCAGGAACACTTCCTCGATCTTGTATTCGGCGGCGGAGACGAAGATCATGAAGCCCAGGCCGCTGTCGCCGCCTATCATCTCCGCGGCGATGAGCGCGCGCCAGCCGAAGCCCATGCTCATGCGAACGCCGGTGACGATGCTGGGCAGCGCGCCGGGGATATAGACCTGGGAGATGATGGCCCACCGCCCGCCGCCCATCGTCATGACGGAGTTTTCATACACCCTGGGCACGCCCCGCACGCCCAGGAGCGTGTTGAAGAAGATGAGCCAGAACACGGTGTTCAGCAGGATGAAGAGCGTCGTGAGCCAGCCGGTCCCGAACCACACGATGGCCAGCGGCACCCAGGCGATGCCCGAAATGGCGTTCGCGAAGACGCCGACGGGCTCGAGCGCGTGGGCGAAGCGGCGACTCATGCCCGCCAGGACGCCCAGGGCGATGCCCGAGGGAATGCCGATGACGAGGCTCAAGCCCACGCGGCCCAGGCTCGAGAGGATGTGGTTCGTGAACAGGCATTCGTACTGCATCGAGAGCACGGCGCCCGCGTCCGCGCAGCCCTCCGAGAGCGTGTAAATCGCCTCCCAGATCGAGGCGATGGGCGGAATGTACACCGGCGGGAGCCATTCCATCGCGGTGTTCATCTGCCACATGACGAGCAGGACGACGAAGGGGATGCTCCCCAGCAGAATCTTCCGCAGCCTCTGGCGGCCGAAGCGTTTTTGTAAGCCGATGGAGGCCGTCTGGAGTACGCTCATCTTTGCACGAGCCCCCATCTCTGAATGGTGTCCGCCTCGATGGGACGCAGGGCGAAGCGGTCGATCATGATCCAGATGACGCCGATCATCACCATGCCGAGGATGACCTGGGCGGTGAGGTCCGCGTCCTGCGCGGTGAAGATCATCCAGCCCAGCCCGCGCCTGCCCGCGAGCATCTCGCCCGCGATGACGGCCCGCCAGGCGTAGCCGATGCCCAGCCGCGCCCCGGTGGCGATGTGGGGCATGGCGCTCGGAATCAATACGTCCTTCACGATCCTCAGACGCGAGGCTCCGAGCGTGCGCAGGGCGTTCACGAGTATCATCGGGGTGCTTCGAACGCCCGTCAGGACGTTGAAGGCAATCGGGAAAAAGCAGGTGTAGAGGATGACGACGAACACCGTCTTCTCGCTGTTGCCCCACCAGACGACGATGATGGGGAGAATGGCGATGCCCGAGATGGACTGAAAGAAGTTCATGATGGGGTAGAACATGTCCGAGACGGTGCGGTTCAGCCCCAAGGCGATGCCGAACGGGATGCCGAGCAGCAGCCCGATGACACTGCCGATGACGAGCCGCCATAGCGTCTGGCCGATGTAGTTGGGCAAGAGCCCCTTCCAGATGACGTCGTAGGAGGAGAGGACGACCGAGACGGGCGAGGGCAGGTAGCGGCCCGGGTTGGGGATGTTCTGCGAGATGACGCTCCACAGGAACAGGATGCCCGCGATGAGGAGCACGAGTTCGACCCCGCCACCCCTGACGAACCTTCTCCACCGCCTCGACTGCGGCTTTCTCCCCGCAACCGCCTCGCTACTCCTCGTCATCGAACACCTCCTCGCGCACGAGGCGGAGTATTTCATCGCGCGGGTCGGTGTAGGCCTTCTCGGAGAGGAGGTCCTTCCAGATGCGTTGTTCGCGCGGCACGTTGATCTTGACGGTGGCCTTGAGCTTCCCCGGGCGGCGCGAGAAGATGAAGCACCGATCGCCCAGGAACGCGGCCTCATCCACGTTGTGCGTGATGAAGAGAATGGTCTTGCGCGTCGCGATGGCGATGCGGTTCAGCTCTTCCTGCAGGGTGATTCTCGTCTGCGCGTCCACGGCGGCGAAGGGCTCGTCCATGAGCATCACGACAGGGTTCGCGCAAAGCGTCCGCGCGAGGGCGCAGCGTTGTTTCATGCCGCCCGAGAGCTCGTGCGGATAGCGTTCCTCAAAGCCCGAAAGGCCGACCAGGTCAATGAATTCCTGCACCTTCTGTTCCCGTTCGCGCCTGGGCAAGCGCTGGATCTCCAGGCCGTGGCCGATGTTTCTCGCCACCGTGCGCCAGGGGAGAATCGCGTGTTCCTGAAACACCACGCCGCGGTCCGGCCCCGGTCCCTGCACCTCCCTGCCGTCCACCTGCACGCTGCCCTCGGTGTGGGGGAGAAGCCCCGCGAGGATGTTCAAGAGCGTGGTCTTTCCGCACCCGCTCGGGCCGACGACGGCTGAGAATTCGCCGTCTTCCACCGAAAGGCTCACCTGATCGAGCGCGTGAACGTCCTCGCCCGTGTATTCGTCCGGATAGTGGTGCGATAGTCTGTCGACGACCAGTTTTGCCGGCATTCGTATCGTTTCCTTTCCGAGCGCAATCCGCGCCCCGGCGGGTGGCGCGGGGCGCGGATGTCAGACGGCTTCGGCTATTTGAGGTCCTTGAACCACTCGGGATGTTCCTTCATGGTCCGGTTGATGAACTGGAAGTCGAAGTATTTCTTGGGGTCGTAGGGGCGCTTCATCTTCTTCTGGGCGATGAGCTGCTTGACCGAGAAATTGAAGGCCTTGAGCGTGTTCTCACCCAGGCGCGGGTCGTAGGTCCACCACTTGAAGGTACGCTTGACAAGCGCGGCGTCCATGCCGCGGATGTAGCGTGCGCCGATTTTCGAGATTTCATCCAGATTCTTGGGATCCCGCACGTAGGCGGCGGCTTCTGACATGCCGTTCACGAACGCCTGCGTCGCCTTCTTGTCCTTGTAGACACGCTCGGGAACGCCGTGCATGCCCGCGCAGAGGCACACGTAGTCGCCGCCGCGCGACACGATGGAAGAGCCCTTTACCTTGTCGGTCATGCGGGTGAGGTAGGGCTCCCACGCCACCATGGCGTCCACGCCGCCCGAGTCGAACAGCGAGACGAAGCTCGGCGGGCGCACGTTGATGCGGCGCACGCCGCCCACACCGATACCGCTTCTCTCAAGCAGGATGCGGAGGTAGAGGTCGCCGGTGGAGCCGAAGGTGGCGCCGATTTTCTTGCCCTTCAAGTCCTTGATGTTCTTGATGCCGGCGCCGGGACGTGTGGCGATGCCTATCATCTCATCCGAGGTGGATTTCTTGTAGGTGCCGCCGACGTAGCCCACGACGCCGCGCACCTTGATGCCGCGCTCCAGCGCCGCCGGCAGGTTGGTGAAAGCGGCGGGAGCGAAGTCAATCTGCCCGGCCTTGAGCGACTTGGTGAGCTGGGCGCCCGTGTTGCGCACGACGACCTTCGCGTCCAGCCCGTTTTTGGCAAAGATACCCTTGTCGACGCCGACGAATACGACCATGCCGCCGTTGTTGCTGGCGGCGCCGAGATTGAGCGTGGGCGCCGCCGAGGCGACCCCCGCCGCCGAGAGCGCATAGACGAGCGCGACGGCCAAAATGATGCGAGTCAAATAACTCTTCATTGAAAGCCTCCAAAAATGCGAGATGAAAGAAAGTGGCCACATCCAGGGGATGTCTTGACCGTGAATGCTTATGACAGATTTTGTATCAAGTCGTTGTATTTTCGGGGAGGAGCATCCGGAACGCAAACGCCCGTACGTCTCCCCGCCTCTGCGTCGCGCGGGCGCTATTGCGCCTGTACGATGGGCGTGTCGTCGCGGTTGCCCCATTCCTTCCAGGAACTCATGTAGTTTCTCACCTTCGGGTAGTCCAGAAGCCGCAGAGCGAAGTAACCGTGCGCCGCACGGTAGCCCGTCTGTCAGTAGGCGGTCACTTCTTTTTCGGGCGTGACCCCGATGGCCTCGAACTGCGCGCGAAGCTCGGCAGCAGTCTTCATTTCTCCATCGGGCGTCAGGTGCTGGAGCCACTCCTGCCATACCGCGCCGGGGATGATGCCGTCCCGCTTGGCCCTCTTACCCCGTCCTTCCCATTCCTCAACCGAGCGGGTGTCGAGCAGCATGTGGTTGTCGTCCTCGATGGCCGCCAGCACGTCCTCGCGCGTGGCGAGGCGGTGCGGCTCGAACGCCATCTCGAATGCGGCGGCCCGGGGCACCTCGGCGTCGCGCGTCGTCTCGAAGCCCGCCCGCTCCCATGCGCCGTAGCCGCCGTCGAGCACGTGGACGTCCTTGTGGCCGAAAAGCTCCAGCATCCAGAAGCCGCGCACGCTCGTGTTGCCGACGAAGTCGTCGTAGAAGACGATGGTGTTCTCGAACGAAACCCCCCGGTTTCCCAGCAGGAACGCCCACATATTAAAGAAATTTCTCAAGGGCGCCTCGTCCGAATCGTCGCTGTTCACGCCGTAGACGTCGAAATGCCGCGCGCCGGGGATGTGGCCCATCGTGTAGCGCTCGCCGGGGCGAGTGTCGATGATTCTCAAGTTCGGGTCGTCCATGCGCTCTTTGAGTTGCGCCGCCGACCAGAGCAGGTCGGGGTTCGCATAGCCTTTCGGGTTGTCGCTCGTCATGGTGTTCTCCTTCGGCTAGTCCGTCCAGAAGCCGCCGTTCACGTCCACCGCCTCGCCGTTGATGTGAGCGGCTTCTTCGCTCGTGAGGAACAAGACGGTGTGCCACACGTCCTCGGGCGTCGTGAGCCGGCCCATGGGGTGCGCCTTCTCGGCGTTCACGAGCATCTCGGGCGGGGACTGGAAGTGAAGCCCCGTATCCGCCGGACCCGGCTGTATCGTGTTGATCGTCACGCCCGTCTTGGCGAGTTCGCGCGCGAGGTTGAACGTCATGGCGAGCAGGCCCGCCTTGGCGGCGGAGTAGGTGAGATTGGGGCCGATGCCCCCCATTTTTCCCGCGATGGACGCGAAGCTGACGATGCGCCCCGTGCCCGAAGCCTTGAGCGCCTCGATGGTTTCCTGGATGCAGAAATAGGGTGCCAGCAGGTTCACGTTCAGCACGACGTTCCAGTCTTCCTCTTCGAGTTCCATCGGCGGGCGGATCGGCATGTAGCCGGCCACGTTCGCCAGCACGTCGCAGCCGCCCAGCCATTCGAGCGCCGCGCGCATGGTGGTGCGGATGGCGTCCACGTCGGCCAGGTCGCAGGGGAGCTTGAAGAGCTGATCGGAGGGGCCTTCTATCGCGTCGAAGGCCGGGCCTTCCCGGTCGGTGGCGAAAACCCTGGCGCCGGCCTCGATGTATCCCTGCAGGATGCGGTTTCCCATCGCGCCCGCCGCGCCCGTGAGGATGACCTTCCGGCCCTGAAAATCAAAACGAATGGGCATTGCGCTACTCCAGTTCTGGTGTCATTGGGATGTTCCGTGAGTTTGTTTCTCCGGTTGCAATAGGCGGATGATACACCACAAGCCGCAGGTGAGAAAGCGGGCGGCCGAAGCCGGTTCTACTCCCCGTCCCCTTTGCAAGGGGGACGAAGGCGGTGGGTTCGTAGGGGCGGACCCGTGTGTCCGCCCGCCTCGCTCGGTTGATTCCTCCCTCATCGGTCGGAACCGGCCACCGCCGTCATTCCGGCGCACGCCGGAATGACAATCAAAGGCCCCCTCCGAGAATGAAGTATTTCCGGGTAGGGGCTTTTTCAGCACCCCTTCCTCCGGCGGTAATGACGCCGCAATGAGAGCGCGGACCCGCGAACGCCCTTCGATACGCCGCTTCGCGGCTACTCAGGGGGAGGGAGGGGTCTGATGGTTTCGTAGGGGTGGCCCCGTGTGTCCGCCCCATGCGTTCGCCGCGTTTTATCATTCCGTCGTCGTTGTGAGACGGGCGCCTCAAGGCGGGCGGGCACGCAGGCCCGCCCTGCGAAAAATCACCTTCCTCTCCCTGGCCGGATACATCCACCGAACCGCGGAATCAGGGTTTTTCAACAGACCCCGCAGGGGCGGTTCGCGAACCGCCCCTACAATGCGGATACGATCATCTTTCGTAATTCCGGCGAGGAGAGGCTTTTCCAACAACCCCATGCGGGCTTTTTCCGGCGCTCCGCCCCTCGATATTCGGGTTTCGCTTTGCGCGCCGAGTTGTTATACTCCACACATCGAATGCAAGCGAAAAGCCATCGCGTTCTGTCGGATCCAGGTGGATTGCGATGACGGGGAAAGAGCGGATACACCAGAAAACGGACAAAGGATACGACCATATAACGCCCTGCGGCACGTGGTTCGGCGCCGCGAACGAGTGGAGGTTGTGATGGCTGAACTCTCATATATCGGGAAAAGCATACCTCGCGTCGATGGACCGGAAAAGGTGACGGGCAAGGCCATGTTCACCCTGGACCTTCAGTTGCCCAAAATGCTCCACGGGAGGCTGTTGGGTAGTCCCCTGCCGCACGCGCGGATCAAGAACATCGACACCAGCCGCGCCGAGAAGCTCCCCGGCGTCAAGCTCGTGATGACGTATAAGGACATTCCCGAGGGAGTGGAATGGGGCGTAGTACCCGTTTGCTACGATCAGCGTCCTCTCGCTTCGGACAAAGTGCGCCACGTGGGCGATTCCGTGGTGGCCGTCGTGGCGACTTCCGAAGACATCGCGGTGGAAGCGCTCGATCTGATCGACGTCGATTACGAGGAGCTTCCCGCCGTCTTCGATCCGAGAGAAGCCATGCAAGAGGGCGCCCCCGTCATCCACGACAGATACCCGGACAACATCGCCTTCACCAAGCACATGGAATTCGGCGAGGTGGACCGCATGTTCGACGAGGCCCACCACGTGAGCGAACTGGCCACTTCCTCTTCGCGCCAGATGCACGGCTCCCTGGAGGCGCACGTCTCCATCGCCGAGTGGTCGCAGAAGGGCGACGTGACGGTCTACAACTCCTCGCAATGCCCGAGCCTTTCGAGCCAGTATTTCTCAAAGCTCCTCAAGATTCCCGAGGCCCAGATCCGCGTCATTACGAACTACGTGGGCGGGGGGTTCGGCGGGAAGGCGACGAGCAAGTTCAACATCGATTTCCTCTCCATCATCGCCGCGAAAAAGCTGGACCTGCCGGTGAAATTCTATTACACGCGCGAAGAGGAGTTCTTGCTCGGCACGCACCGGACGAAGCAGTTCCACGTCTGGCGCCTCGCCACCGACAAGGACGGCATGCTGCTTGCGCGCGACACCCAGATGGTGGTGGAAAACGGAGGCTATTCCGATTACAGCCCGGCGGTCGGCTCCATCACGGCGCACATGGGCGGGAGCATCTACAACTACAAGGCCTACCGCCACCACGCCGACGTCGTCTGCACGAACGTCCCGCCCGGCGGCGCAATGCGCGGAATCGGCAACGCGGGGTATGCGTTCGGGTCGGAGCTCGCCATGGACAAGCACGCCGAGGAGATCGGCATGGACCCGGCGGAGTTTCGCATCAAGAACTTCGTGAGAAGGGGCGACACCACCATCATCGGGGCCAAGATAACGAGTTGCGGCGTATCCGAGTGCGTGGAAGAGGCGGTCAAGCGCGTGCCCTGGCGCGAGAAACAACCGAGCAGCAACGGGAAAAAACGCGGCTACGGGGTCGCCGCGGCGGTTCATTTCACCGGCGCGCGCGCGATGGGGCCGGAGACGGCGGGCGCTTTCATCAAGATGAACAAGGACGGCACCGTGCAACTGCTCTCCGGCACCATCGAGATGGGCAACGGATCGGACACCACGCTCGCGCAGATTTGCGCCGAAGCGATCGGTGTACGCATGGAGGACGTGCGGATCATCAACGGCGATACCGCGGTGAACCCCTACGGATGGGGCGTACGCGGGAGCCGCACGACGACCATCGACGGTGAGGCCACGCGCCTGGCGTCCGTCCAGGCGAAGAACATGCTCTTCAAGGGCGCGGCGGAACTGCTCGAGTGCGACCCGAACGACCTCGACGCGCGCGAGGGCAAGATTTTCGTCACCAGCTCTCCAGAGAGGGTGGTGACTCACAGCGAAGCCTACATGAAGCTGTATGAAAAAGAGGGCAGCGAGGCCGTTTACACGGCGTCTTCCTACGACTCGCCGAGCGAGACGCCCGACCCCGTGACGGGCTATGGAAACTGGTCCGCCGCGTATGCCTACGGCGCCAAGGTGGCGGAAGTGGAAGTGGACACCGAAACCGGCGCGTTCGAGGTGTTGCGCGTCATCAGCACGAACGACTGCGGAACCATCGTGAACCCCGCCGGCGCGCAGGGCCAGCTGGACGGCGGCGCGCTGATGGGCGTGGGATACGCCATGATGGAGGATTTCGAGTGCGAGGACGGCATGCCGGTGAACGCGAACTGGCTCGACTACAAGCTGCCCACGACCCAGGATTTGCCCGAACTCGAAGCCGTGCTTATCGAGACGGAAAATCCCTCGGGGCCTTACGGGGCGAAAGGGCTGGGCGAGATGGCGCAACTCGGCACCTCGGCGGCGATAGGCAACGCGATCTATGACGCCGTTGGCGTGCGGATAACCTCGCTGCCGATTACGCCGGAGAAGGTGCTGGCCGCGTTGAACGAGAAGAACGGCGGATAACGAGGAGAGGGGGGATAAAATGGCTTTTCGGCATCTACCCGCGAACAGCGCGGAGGAAACGCTCGCCGCTCTGAAGGAGCACGGCGAGGACGGGAAAGTGTTCGCCGGCGGCGTGGCCCTCTCGATTCTCATGAAATCGGGGGTGTATGAACCCGAGGTATTGATTGACATCGCGGGCGCAGGCGATCTGGATTTCATCGAAGAGACCGATAGCGGCGGGGTCCGCATCGGGGCGAAGACGGTGCACCGCAAACTCGAACTGTCCCCGCTCGTTCAGGAGCGCTTCCCGCTGCTCGCGGAAATCTTCCACAACGTGGCGACCATTCGCATCCGGAGCCAGGGGACCGTAGGCGGCAACCTGTGCTTTGCGGAACCGGCCTCCGACCCGCCGGGCGCTTTTCTTGCCCTGGAAGCCCGCATGAACACCAGGAAAGCGGATGGAACGGAACGTGTGATACCGGCGACGGAGTTCTGGACGGGGTATTACGAATGTGCCCTGGAAGAGGATGAGTTGCTGTGTTCGATCGAGGTCGACCCGCTTCCAGACGGCTTCAGGACGGCGTGCACGCGCTTCACCACCCGTTCGAAAGAGGATAAGCCCTGTGTATCCGTCTCGACGGCGGTGCTCACCGAAGAGGACGGCAAGACCGCCAGGGAGGTGAGAATCGGCCTGGGAGGCGTGGAGGCCGTATTCAGGCGCCTCACGGCGGCGGAGGAAGGTCTCAAGGGCAAGGAGCTCGGCCAGGAGAACATCGACGCCGTGCTGGCGGATACGCTCGGTGACCTGGAACCCTTGACCGATATCCGCGCGAGCGCCGACTACAGAAGGCAGGTGACGCCCGTTTTGATCCGGCGAACCATCCTGAAGGAGCTTGGCGCGCCCTGAACCGACGGCTTCGCTCTTTTTTCTTGAATGTTCGGGGACTGATGAGTGATACTACGCATCACGTAAGATATGTTTGATTGCATCCTCGGGTAAGGATGGGCGAGGCATCCGCCCGATAATCCACTTCACAAGGAGACATATTCCCGAAGTGGTGGTTTTTCGTGCAATCGCCTCATCATGTGCAGGATGCCTTTTGTAGAACTTCTCACGGGGGGACAGTGATATGAAGAGAAATCGGACAAACCGTTTCGGTTTAGCGCTTCTCGGGTGTGTAACAGCCGTTGCGTTGTTCGTTGCGCCGGCTGCCGGGGGAGAAATCGACGATCTTAAGGCGCAAATCAAGGCGCTCATGAAGCGGCTCGAAGCTCTCGAAGCGCGAGAGAAGAAAATGAAGGCCGATATGATGGCCGCCCAGGAGGCCGCCCGGAAAACGGCCGTGGCCACCGGTGATTTTCCGGGTTCCTGGAAGATGCCGGGCACCAATACCTCGGTCTCCTTCAGCGGCTACGTCAAGCTCGACGCGATCTATGACCTCGACCAGGATTTGGGCGATTCCTTTTTCGGCTATGACTGGGGAGGCGGCGCGAGCGGTATTCTCCTGGATGGCGATGACAGTGGCCAGCGCAAAACCTCCCTGCACGCCAGGCAGACGCGCCTGCGCTTCGACAGCCTGACGCCGACGGGCGCCGGCCAACTCAAGACCAGAATCGAAACCGATTTCTACGGCGGCGGCAACGCATTACGCCTGCGCCACGCCTACGCCACTTTGGGCGGTGTGCTCGCGGGCCAGACCTGGACGACATTGATGGATGAGAACACCTACGCCGACACGATTGACTTCGAAGGGCCGGTGGGCGTGGTCGCCACGCGCAGGCCACAGGTGCGCTACTCCCAGTCGATGGGAAAGAACCTCACTGGCCAGATCGCGCTCGAGGATCCAAACGCTCCGACAATCCTGATGGCCGGTGGAAGCACGTCCTCTCAAGAGCGGATTCCGAACCTTGTAGCGGCTCTGCGAATGAAAACGAGTTGGGGCGCGATTAACGTATCTGGTCTGCTGGGGCAGGTTCTCTACGAAGACGGCGCGGTGGAAGAAAGCGTGACTATCTCCGCCCTGCATCTCGGCGCGAACGTCGGCCTGGGCAAGTCCACCCGCCTGTGGGGAACATTGAACGTCGGTGCAGGGGGATTAGACAAATCCATGCTCGGAGCTTCCGGCGCTGCTGTCCTGAAGGCGAACGGCGAACTGGAAGCGCTGGATTCCATGGGTGGGTTTGTCGGCATCACGCACAACTGGAGCAGTTCCGTGAGCTCGGGCCTGTATTACGGCTGGGTCGAGAACGATTTCGAGGATCCGGCGGCGTTTCCGGACCTCAGCCAGTCGCTCCAGACGCTGCATGCAAACATCTGGTGGTCGCCTGCGCCCAAGATGCGGGTAGGCGCGGAGATCATACAGGGCCGGCGTGAGACCAACGATGGAAGAGAGGGCGACGCAACGCGCCTCCAACTGGGACTGCAATACAGCTTCTAGCGTTTCGTCCGGGGCGCGTGGACGCCGCTCCACCGCCCCGGACGAGCGGCGGTACCGGACACCCCGCCGCGTAATACCGCCCGCAGGGGGATTGTTTAATAAGTCCCGCAAAAGGGCTGTTCCCCCCCAATCGAGAGTGTTCACCGTCATTCCGATATTCAGCGACCCGCCAAGGGCCACCACCCGCGTGTAGGTCGGACATATATGTCCGACATATATGCGTCCCTGCTTTTCGCCGTTAAGAACATGGGTCGCATGATATGCGGCCCCTACAAATGCAAAACCCTCACCCCAAAAGGCACCTCCCCTTCAAGGCAAAGTCAAAGGCACCCCCTTGTTTTCGGGCAACCCCTATCCCCCGCGCCCGGAGTCTTTTCTTTGCTTCCTTGCCGAGAGGAAATCCGCCTCGAGTTTCAGGATTGCATCCACGATGTTTTGGGCGAATTCCCGCCGGTATTCCCTGCCTTTTTTCTCCTGCTCCGGCGAGATGAGTTCTCCTACCCGGATGACGAGCCAGGGATTCAGGATTCCCCTCGGGCTGATAAGGGTATTCGACCCCGCGATAAAGACCGGAAGAACGGGCGCGCGGCTGATGGCGGCGAGCGTGGCGACGCCTTCTTTCACTTCCACCTCGGCCGTCGAATGAACGATGCCGCCCTCGGGGAAAATCACCACCGCGCCGTTCAAGCCCAGGAGTGTGCGCGCCATCCGGAAAGTGCTGGCGCGCGCGGTTCCCTCCCTGTCGACGGGAAAGGCGCCGTAATAGGTGATGAGCCTGGCGAACAGGGGGTTGCGGAACAATTCCCGCTTGGCCATGTGATACACCCGTCTCGGCAGGAAGGAGGCGAGGATCATGGGGTCGAGATAGCTTCTGTGATTCGAGGCGACGATGAGCGGGCCGTCGGACGGTACGTTGTGCATGCCCTGGACGTCGACTCCGCCGTACGCGAGCCGTAGACCCGCCTGGAAAATCTTTTTCAGCCAGGTCGGCTGGCCGCTCGATGGCAGGGTGTTCAGTTGTCGCGAACTCATCATCGTGGTTCCGCCATCCTGATTCCGGGTTTCTCCTTTGGAATGCCTCTTCTCGAACGTATGCTTCAGGCATCCCTTTGCTTGATAATATTAAAATCCCGATTCCCCGCAAAGCGACGGGCGCGGTGGGGTTCAGTCCACCTCGTGCTGGTGGTGTTCCTGTTCGCGCCACACCTTGCCGAAGGCGCGGATGACGTCCTCGGCGGTGATGATCCCCAGAAGCTTTGTCGGATCCTCGCGGCTCACGACGGGCAGGCGCGAAATGCGCCTGTCGCCGAGCTTGGCCATCACCGAATCGAGCGATTGGTCCGGATGCGCGTGCATGATGTATTTCTTCTTCGCTATCTCTCGCAAGGGACTTTCCAGAATGCCGGCGGCCTGCGCCTGGTTGAAGTCGTAATTGCTCGCCATGCCGGAGAGTTTTCCGCTTGCGTCGAGTACGGGATAGCCGGTGATGGCGCTTCCCCGCGTTTTCTCTATCGCCTCTTGTATCGTGATGTCCTCGGACAGGGTGGCGACTTCGCTGATCATGGCGTCCGATACGTGAATCTCGTGCAGCAGGTGTTCGGTCTCATGGTCGGGGAGGGCGACGCCGTCCTGGGAGGAGAGCGCGCTGTATATCGGCTCCGGGTGCCAGTATCGCGCGAGAGCGAGGGATATGGCGTTTGCCACCATGAGCGCGAGAATGATGTTGTAGTCCTGCGTGAGCTCGAAAATGATGAGCACCGACGTCATGGGCGCGCGGATGACGGCCGCGAAAGCCGCGCCCATGCCCACGAGCGCGTACCCGCCCGGATGGGCCACGAAGCCGGGGAAGGCGAGTTCGGCGAGAGTCGCCACCGCGCCTCCGGCCATCGCGCCCATGAAGAGCGTCGGCGCGAAGATGCCGCCCAAAGAGCCGGTTCCGTAGGAAACTGCGGTCGCCATGAGCTTCAGGACGAGAAGGATCAGGAGAAAGGGTAGCGTGTAGCTGTGCGTGAGCGCCTTGCTCACGGCGGGATAGCCGACGGCGAACACCTCGGGAACCCAGATGCCGACGACGCCCACGAACAGGCCGCCGATACCGGTGGCGATAACGCTCCGAAATCCTCGGAAGCGCTTCCACCCCGAGCGTATGAAGAGCAATCCCTTGATGAACGCCACGCCCACGAGCGCGCAGACGACGCCTACGAATGCGTAGAGAAGCAGCTCCAGGGGGCTGTCCAGCGCATAGGCCGGTACGGAGAATACGGGTTCGTTGCCGAGCATCGCGCGCGAGACGACCGAAGCGGAAACCGCAGCGAACACGATGGAGCCGAGCACGCGCGCGTTCAGGTCGCCCACGAGTTCTTCGAGCGTGAAGGTGACGGCGGCGATCGGCGTGTTGAACGCGGCGGCAAGTGCGGCGGCGCAGCCGACCGGGACGAGCGCCTGCACGCGCCTTCTTTTCAGCGAGAACGTCTCGCCGACCCAGCTCGCAAAGCCCGAGCAAATCTGCACGGTGGGGCCTTCGCGTCCCAGACTCGAACCCGAGCCGATGTTGAGTACCCCGATGAGGAACTTGCCTATCCAGACGCGCTTGTCGATGTGGCCGTTGTGGGCGACGTAGGCGATTTTGGTCTGGGGGATGCCGCTGCCCCGCGCTTCGGGCGCGAAGTACTGGAGAAAGAGGGCCGAGAGAAAAGCGCCCCCCGCGGGGATGAGCGCCACCCAGTACCAGGCCCGGTGTATCTGGGAGAGGTCGTGGGAGCCGAAGAGAACGTAATGCGCCCAGCCCAGCGCGACGTGAAAGCACACGGCGACGAATCCGGCCAACGCTCCCACGATGATGGTCGTGAAGTAGAAGATGCCGTCGTCTGAGAATTCGAAATGGTGCAGCCAGCCGAGAAGGCGAATGCGAAAATTTTTCCAGCTCACGACGTCTTGCTCATGCGGAAACATTCCCGGGGCGGCGGTTCAGCGCGTGAGACCCCCTGTAGGGTGCGGGCCGACCGGCGGATGTGCGGCGGGGTCGATTCCCTCCCGGCGAAGCCTGTCGTCATACCAGTCCTTCTCGACCCCGTTGGCTTCGTCCATCGGCGCCAGATCGCAAAAGATCTCGATTCGGTGGCCGTCGGGGTCGCAGAAGTACATGGCCCGGTTCTCGCCCCACGTGCCGTCGCCCTCGGGATGCGTGGGGCTGTGCACCACGGGGCCGCGCACGATCTTGACCCCGCATTCCGCCAGCCAGTCCCTCCAGGCGAAGAACTCCGAGCGGTTTTTCACCCGAAACGCGAAATGATGCAACCCCAGGTCCTTCACGGGGCCTTGATCGTCCACCCTGAGCTCCTCCAGCGCGGGCTGTTCGCCGGTGTGGTATACTAGGTTCAAATCGTGATGGAAAGCGCTGCAGCGCAGAAAGCAAAGGCCCACGCTCAGGGTCGGGTGCTCGCCGGGGTCGTGGCGCTCCGAGAGCGTGAAGCCGAGAATCCGGGTGTAGAACTTGAGCGATTCCTCGATGTTCGACACCTTGACGGCGACGTGCTGCAGCGCTTCAAAAGAGGTATCCGGTCGGGGCATCGTGCAATTCTCCTTGTCCTTCGGCCATCGTGAGCGCGCGGCGTCGCGTGGGGACAATACTAGCGCAACTTTTCCGCAGGAGAAATGCAGGTTGAGCCGTTTTGACGGGAAAAGAGTGCTCGTAACGGGTGGGTCGCGCGGAATCGGCGAATGCGTGGCGCTTCGTTTCGCGGCAGAAGGGGCGAGCCTTTATCTGGCGGCGGACGGAACGCGGGACGAGCTGGAGAACGTCGCGCGCGGGTGCGAGGCCGCCGGAGGCGCTGCCGCTAACGGCATCTTCGACCTGAGCGAGGAGGGCGCGGCCGAGCGCATGGTGGATGCCGCGGCAAGCGCTCTCGGCGGCGTCGACGTTCTCGTGAACAACGCAGGCATTCGCGCGAGCCGGCCGTTCGGCGCGTTCTCCTATGAGGATTTTGGCCGCGTGGTCGCCGTGAACCTGCGCGCTCCTTTTTTCGCGAGCCAGGCCGTGCTGCCGCTCATGCGCGAGGCGGGCGGCGGGCGGATCGTTCACGTTGCGAGCCAGTTGGGCTCCGTCGCGGCGCGCCATACCGCGCTCTACAGCGCGACCAAGGCGGCGCTGATACAGCTCACGCGCTCCATGGCGCTCGAACTCGCGGGCGAGAACATTCTCGTGAACGCCGTGAGTCCCGGCCCTACGGCGACGGAATATCTCAAGAAACACGCCTACAAGACGCCCGAGGAGCGCGCCCAGCGCCTGGGAACCGTGCCGATGGGGCGCTTCGGCGAGCCGGCCGAGATAGCGAACGCCGTGCTGTTCCTCGCTTCAGAAGATGCTTCTTTCGTGCACGGGCACAACCTCGTGGTGGACGGCGGCTATATCATTCATTGATGATGCGGGGCCGGGGATTTTTCGGGGAGGTTGTGCGCGGAAATACCCGGACCGTCATGAATCAGCAGGGGGCGGTTCGCGAACCGCCCCCTGCGGGTTTTTCGTATTTCAACCGGCGGGTTAGGGTCGCTCCCTTGCCGCCGCATTCAAGAGGAGCTTGAGCCGTGAGCATGAAAGTGGGAGTCGTGGGATTGGGCGTGATGGGCGGCGCGTTTTCGGGCCACATGCTGGACGCCGGCATGGAAGTGGCGGGCTACGACCCGCTCGATGCGATGTACGGGAAATTCGAGGGCAAGAGCCTGCGCCGGGCGTCCTCGCCCGCGGACGCCGCCAGCGGAGCCGACCTCGTGATGACCTCGCTCCCGAACTCCAAGGTCGTCGAAGAGGCGGTGACGGGCGAGGGGGGCATTCTGGAGGGGATTTCCTCCGGCGGCATCATCGCCGACATGAGTACGGTTCCGCCCAGGTTCTCGAAAGAGATGGCGGAAAAAGCCGGTGAGAAGGGCGTGCGCTGGCTCGATTGCCCCGTGAGCGGCGTGGGCAAGCAGGCGGCTGTGAAGGACCTGGTGGTGATGGCCGCAGGCCCCAGGGACGCATACGAGAAGGCGAAACCGGCTTTCGACGCCATCGGCAAGAAGACGATTTTCGTGAGCGAGCAAAACGGGCTCGCCGCCCAGCTCAAGCTCGTGGTGAATCTCGTGCTCTTCATCAACATGGCGGGGGCGTGCGAGGGACTCACGCTCGGCCTCAAGGCGGGGATCCCCGAAGACGTCATGCTCGAAACCCTGTGCTCGGGCGCCGCGGGCTCGAACGTGCTCGAGGTGCGCGGCAAGGACATGCTCGCCGGCAATTTCCCGGAATCAGGCCCGATATGGATCGTGCTGAAGGACCTCGAATGCGCCATCGACTCCGCAAAGGACCTCGACGTGCCCGTTCCGCTCGGCGGCCTGCTGGAGCACCTCTACATGGCGCAGCGCAGCAAGGGCAGGCAGAATGAGGACGGCAGCTCGATCTTCCGCATTTACCAGGAACTGGCGAACATCGCCTGATGCGCAAGAAGAAAGAAGCCGCTTTGCGGGCCGATTCACCGCAGCGCCCGATTGTCGTGCGGCCGGTTGTTTCTCGCCCCGTAACGGGGCAGGCGGGGGTCTATATATCGGTTTAACTACCGCTGATAACTAGTTGATATGTAGTTATTTCATACGGAAAAAATGCAGAATCTCACCTTTGCAACCGCGATTCCTAGCCGATGACGGACGAGCGGATGATCTGGCGCAACTCCTCGTCGTTCAGCGTGGCGATCTGCTCGAAAGTGATGAGGGCCGTGGTGTCCGGGTCCCCTCGATCGCCCCACCAGAGCCTGAAGCTCTTCTCCTGATAGCTGTAGCGGATGTCGGCGTCGACGCCCTCGATCTCCCCGGCCAGTATGCTGCTGATGCGCTCGGCCATGATGCGGCTGTTTTTTCTTTGCGCTTCGATGTCTTCCACGAGAGCGTCTCCCCATCCTTTGCGGTGATTTCAAAAAAGGCGATACGCCGGATGGTGCGGTAACATCCGCCGACACGCCGTTTCATCTTGACCCACAACCACTCTCCTGCCATCGGCAGGAGTCCGGGCGTCATGAGAGCCTACAGGCGATACGTCTTCCCCTCTTCGAGTATGTTGATTCTCGGATCGCCCAGCGCCTTGATTTCCCCCTTCGTCTCATCGTGATACTGGACCTTGATGTGGAATATGTAAACGGGAATACCGGGCGGCATTTTTTTCATTTCCGCGTGGAGCATGGCGGGCGTGAGGTGTTTGGTCATGCGCGCGAGCTCCTCCATCCTGTCTGGAAACGATACCTCGGTGATGATGGCGCGCAGATTGCGCACTTCACCGGCTCCCCGCCAGATGGCCTCCGTAGGCCCCGTGTCGCTGGTGTAGAGCAGCGCGCTATTTCCATCCTGAATGATGAAGCCGAAAGTGGTCCCCTTGTGGTCGACCGCGTAGGGGGTAATCCGGATTCCGCCCAGGGAGCGGGTTTCCATCTCGTCGATGGCGGAGAAATCGAGGATCGGCGTATCCTCATGGCATATCTCGCAAAAATCCGGCCAGACGGCGTTGTTGAAGATGGACTGTTGAATCTGCTCCAGAACGTCTCGCGCGCCGATGATTTTGAGCGAGTCCTCCCTCAACCCGAAGATGTTGTCGGCGAGGTAGGGGAGTTCCGCAATGTGATCCAGGTGCGCGTGGGAGACCACGACGCCGGTCAGCCGGGCCTGTTCCTCGATACTGAGGCCCGACGCCGCCGAGCCGCCCTCGAGCAGCAACTCTTCGTTGATGAGAAAAGACGTCAGATGACACCCGGGCGCTTTGCCGCCCGCGCAGCCCAACACACGGAATTGGATGGCCTCTCCTCCGCCTGAAGCGTCGTAATTATTAAGAAAATTTCTTTTCCGTCTGGATTATAGGCACAGCCGAATCGTCTTGGGAAGATGTTTTTCCTAAACCGCCTCCCACCTCCCGCTTTTGGAGCGTCTGCGCTTTCCGAAATCATCCATCTGCGCAACGGTGGAGGCGGGGAAGATGGGGCCGTCCGTACAAACGCGCCAGCCCGAGCAGGTGCATTGCCCGCACAGGCCGACGGCGCACTTCATATACCGCTCGACCGCGAAGTATGTCCGCTCGGCAGGGAGTTTCGGCAGGCACGCGGCCATCATCCGCTCGGGCCCGCAGACGGCGTAGCTCTCCGCCTCGACGGGCAGGAGTTCCGTCACCAGTCCTTTGTGCCCCAGGGCGCCGTCCTCGGTGGCGACGTGGACGGGGCCGAGTGCCCTGAACTCCTCGTAGAAGAGAATCTCGTCCGCCGTGCGCCCGCCGAGGACGAAGGAAGGCTCCTCGGAAGCGAGGGCGAGCAGCCTCAGTTCCGCAATCCCCACGCCGCCGCCGATGAGAGCGGGCCGCTTGAGGGGCGGATAACCCTGACCCAGGGGGCCGCGCAGCCCGATTTCGTCTCCCGGTTCCAGGGCGGCCAGTTTTTCGGTGAACTCTCCCGCTTTTTTCACGGTGACGGCGTTGGGGTAGGAGAGCGTGAAGGGCTTTTCTCCCAGGCGCGGCAGCCAGACCATCATGAACTGTCCAGGCTGAGATTCAATCTCCTTGTCGAAGAAGATCGTATGCGTCCACTCGCTTTCCCGGCGATTCTCCACGACCTTGAAAACGCTACGCATGGCCGCCTCCCTCCGCCGCACGATGCGCGGCGCCGATGAGGGCGGACATCGGCTCGCCGTCCAGATATTCCTGAATCCCCTCCCAGATATCCCGTGTGAGGGCCGCGGCCTCGTGCGTGCTCTTTCGCATGAAGGCGGTGCCGACTCCCAGCACGCCGGCGCCCGCGAGTATGTATTCCACCGCGTCCTCCCAGGTTTCGATGCCCCCGTATGCGACGATGGGGCAGCGAAAGCGCGAGTAGGCCTCATACGTCATGCGCAGGTTGATGGGCTTGAGCGCCGGGCCGCTGATGCCGCCCGTCGTGCCCGCGAGTATCGCCGCGCGGCTCCGGATGTCCACGGCCAGCCCCGGCCCCAGGGTGTTGCCGCAGCCCAGGGCGTCCGCGCCCGCTTCCAGGCAGGAGTCTGCCACGGCGAGGTAGTCGCTGTTGGGCGAGAGCTTGGCGATGACGGGCTTGTCCGTCTCGTCGCGCACGCGCTCGATGACTTCGGCGGAGAGGGCGGGGTTCTGGCCGATGCTCTCCATGATGGTCTGCTCGCCCGGCTCCTTGTTGGGGCAGCCCAGGTTCACCTCGATGGCGTCGCCGAACCTCGACATCCGGCCCGTAACCTCGGCGAATTCGGGGGCGTCTCCGCCATAGACAGAGACGATGAGTTTCGCCTTCCTGAGCCTTATCTCCTCCAGGTCGCGCTCCCAGTCCTCGGCGCTTTGCGTCGGCAGGGCGAGGGAGTTGAGCACAGCGCCTTCGGGGGGGTATACGACCACGGGGTTCTCGTTGCCCGGCTTCTCGCGGGGGCCGACCGACTTCGTGACGTAACCGCCCAGGCACGCGCCCGCGCTCTCGAAGGCGGCGAAGACTTCCGGATAGCTCAGGATGCCGCTTGCGTTGATCAGGGGCGGGTCGATCTCGGGGAGCGGAATCACGGTCTGCTGCCTCAGCCGGGGTGGAGTGTGCGGGCGGGCTCGACGGATGGAGTATAGTGGGAATGGGCCGCTCACGCCAACATGCAATGAGAAAATCCTTGCGCCGGTGCGGCGTCAGTATAGCGGATAATTGCAAAATGCCCGAAATGGTGGTCTAAATGGCTTTGTTCGCCGAATGGTACGGCCCTGGACGGAAAGGGCTGCTCTCATAATCACTGGTTGTGGCCTTGCGCCGAGAGGATAATCCCGTGGTCGCCATCCTGATCGCCTGTTATCTCGTGGCTGCGCTCACGCACCTGTATCTGCTCTGCACGGGCAGATCGGCGGGCGTCGTCTACGGGATCGGCGCGCTTCTACTGGGATTTGCGCTTCACACCCTCATGCTCGGGGTGAGTTTCGCCTCCGGCACGCCCGAGGGATGGAGCGCGTGGCTGAGCGGCATGGCGTGGATCATCATCCTGATGTACCTGGTCGTATACGCGCGCTACCGCGACATCGCGCTGGGCGGTTTCGCCGTGCCCGCGGCCTTCATCCTCGAGGGATACGCGGCCGCTTTCCCCGGCGTGTGGGGCGCGGGTTCGATCGCCGTGCAGGGCTATCTGCTCAAAGGCCACGCCGTGCTGGCGCTTCTGAGCTGGGCCGCGTTCTTTCTGCTCTTCGCCTCGGCGCTGATGTATCTCGTGCAATCCCAGCAATTAAAATCCCGAAGACCGAGCGCCTGGCTGCACCGTTTGCCCTCGCTCGACATACTGGACGACCTGAACCACAAGATCCTCTATTTCGGCTTCGCGTTCCTCACGGCGAGCCTGCTGCTGGGCTCGATGTGGGCGAAATCGCGCCACGGCGCATACTGGAGCCTCGACCCGGTGCGCACCTGGCCGCTGATACTCATCTGGGGCGCGTACGGACTTCTGCTCATCTGCCGGATCACCAGAAGCTGGAAAGGGAAACGCTCCGCCGTTTTCTCGATGGTGGCCTTCTTCGCCGCGCTCCTCGCGCTGGTCGTCCATTTCCAGGGAGCGGGTTAGGAGATGTCCATCATCCTCGCCGGCGTGAGCCACCACAACACGCCGCTCAGTATTCGCGAGCGCCTCTATTTCCCGGAAGACCACATGACGGAGTGGCTCGACCGGCTGGCGGGCTACAGCGGGCTGGAGGAACGCCTCATCCTCTCGACATGCAACCGGGTGGAAGTCTACAGCGCGGCGGAGGATTTCGACCAGGGCCTCGATGCGATCCACCGCTTTTTCCTCGAATCGCGCGACATCGGCGAGGATGAACTGTACGCCCACCTCTACGTCCACCGCGAGGATGAAGCCACGCGGCATCTGTTCACCGTGGCGTCGAGCCTCGATTCCATGGTGGTGGGCGAGCCGCAGATTCTGGGGCAGGTGAAGGAAGCCTACCGGGTCGCCGAGGCCTCGGGCCACGCGGGCAAGGCGCTCACGAACCTCTTCTCCCGCGCGTTCCGCGTGGCGAAGAAAATCCGCGAGCAAACGCCGATAGGCGAGTCGCCGGTGTCGGTGAGTTCCGTCGCCGTGGATCTGGCCAAAAGAATTTTCGGCTCCCTTGCGGGCAAGAACGTGCTCCTGCTGGGAGCGGGCGAGATGGGCGAGGCGGCGGCAAGGCATCTCAAGGCGAGCGGGGCCGACACCCTACGCGTGGCGAACAGGACGCTCGCGCGCGCGCAGGAGTTGGCGGCAAAACTCGGGGGACTTGCTGTGAGTTTCGATAATCTCGAAGGTGCGCTCATCGACGCTGACGTCGTCATCGCATCGACGGCCTCGCAGGGTTTCATACTTGAAAAGCCGATAGTTGCCTCTGCACTCGAACAGCGCCGCGACGCGCCCGTTTTCCTCATCGACATCGCCGTACCGAGGAACGTCGCGCCCGACGTGAACGACCTCGAAGACGCCTATCTCTACGACGTGGACGATCTCCAGTCCGTCGCGGCGGACAACCTGCGGGGCCGCGAGGAGATAGCCCGCGACGCGCGCGCGATCCTGGAAACGGAAGTGGAGACCTATCTCGCACGTCAGCAGGCGGAGGAACTCAGGCATACCTTCGCGGCCATACGCTTCTTTGCGGAATCGATGCGCCAGGAGGAAGTCGAGAAAACCATCTCCCGACTGCCGGAACTTGGCGCGGGCGGCCGCGAGGCGCTCGACGCCATGACGAAGGCGCTCGTCAACAAGCTCCTCCACCACCCCTTCGCCGTCCTGCGCCGGATGGCGGAAGAAGACGTGGAGGGAATTTCGGTCGAATCCGTCCAGAAACTCTTCGGCGTGGAACCCGAGGGCGATGAAGACCCGCCCGGGCCGCCGCCGGATGGATCCGACTGAATGATGAGCGACACGCTGCGCCTCGGCACCCGGGGCAGCGCGCTGGCGCGCGCGCAGACGGCGGGGGTAGCTGCGCGCCTGAAAGAGTTGAACCCGGCTCTCGTGATCGAGGAGGTCATCGTCCGCACGCGGGGAGACGCCATGCTCGGTTCCCCGATCCACGAGCTGGGCGGCAAGGGCCTATTCGTCAAGGAGATAGAAGACGCTCTGCTGGGAGGCGAAATCGACGCCGCCGTCCATAGCCTGAAGGACCTCCCGAGTGAATTGCCCGAAGGCCTGGTGCTCGCCGCAATACCCGAAAGGGAAGAACCCTGGGACGCCCTTGTCTCGCGGGGCGGGGAATCGGTTCGCGGCCTGGCGCCGGGCAGCAGGATCGGCACGAGCAGCTTGAGGAGAATTGCGCAGATCAGGCGCTACCGGAGCGACCTGGAAATCGTGGAACTTCGGGGAAACGTGGATACCAGACTCGATAAAGTCGCGGCGGGAGAGGCCGAGGCAGCGGTACTCGCTCTCGCCGGGCTCAAGCGTCTGGGACTCGTGGAGCGGGCGACCGAATCGCTCGCGCCCGAACTCATGCTGCCCGCCGCGGGGCAGGGGGCGCTCGCGGTCGAGACGAGGGGGGACGATGCGGCCACGCGCAGTCTTGTGGAGGAACTCGAACACGCGGAAACGAAACGAGCCGTGATGGCGGAGCGCGCCGTGATGGCGCGTTTGGAGGGCGGGTGCCAGTTGCCGCTGGCCGTCTTCGCGGAGAATCGAAAAAACGGGTTTTGCATCAAAGCCCGACTCGCGAGCGTGGACGGTGCGCGTATGGTGGAGAAAGAGCGAACGGGCCGGCCTGATAACGCCATGAGTATGGCCGAGGATTTGGCCGAGGACGTTCTCTCGAGCGGCGGAGCGGAGATTCTGAGGGATGCGCGATGAGTAGCCGGCAGAGCCAGGGAGTGGACGCGCGTCCCCTCGCGGGCAAGACAATTCTCGTCACGCGCCCCGAGGAGGGGGCATCGCGCATGGGCGAGATGCTGGCGGATCTGGGGGCCTGCGTGCGCGTTGCATCCATGATACGGATCACGGAGCCAGCGGATTGGACGCCTGTGGATGCGGCGATTCGCGCGCTGGATGCGTATCAATGGATAATCTTCACGAGTGCGAACGGGCCGAAATATCTGGCAAATAGGTTTGATGAATTGGGCGTTGCGCCCGGGACGATCTCCAAGGATACGTCGATTCTGGCCGTCGGGCCCGCCACGGCCGCCGCGGTCGAGAAATATCTGGGCAAAGCGCCCAGGAAAATAGCCGGCAAATATGTGGCCGAGGGCGTTATTGAATTGTTCGAGGGCGAAGACATGGCGGGAAAGCGCGTCTTGCTGCCCCGTGCGAAAGAGGGGAGAGACGCCATCCCCAAGGCGCTTGCGGAAAAGGGCGCCACGCTGGATGACGTGTCCGTCTATCAAACGGTACCTATAGGTCGCGAGGCGCTGCGCGGGGTATGGGGAGAGCTTGAAGCCGGAAAAATTGATATGCTTACCTTCACGAGTTCCTCCGCGCTCGATGGGTTCATGCGGGCGGCGGGGGGGGAGGCGGCGAAAAAGTGGATGGCGCACGCGCGCGTGGCCTCCATCGGCCCTGCCACCAGCGCCACGGCGCGCAGCTGGGGCGTCGCGCCGGACGTGGAGGCCGCCGAATCGACGATATCCGGCATGGCGCGCGCCATCGTCTCTTTTTACGGAGAACCGGAGCGAGGCGGACGCGCCTCATAGTGGGGAGTACAAACCTGATGATGAGCAACGAAGCCTTCACCCTCTCTGAGTTAAGAAGCGACGTGAGAAACCGTACGAGGCGCACGCGGGAGACGGCCGCCATGCAGCGGATGGTGCGCGAGACGAACCTTTCCGTGGACAACCTCATCTACCCGATGTTCGTGGTCGAGGGCGATGGAATCAAGCAGGAAATTTCCTCTATGCCCGGCCAATACCAGCTATCCGTCGACCGCCTGGTGGCCGATTGCGCGGAAATCGTTGCTCTGGACATTCCCGGCGTCATCCTGTTCGGCATTCCGGACCACAAGGACGACATGGCGAGCGGAGCCTATGCGGAAGAGGGCGTCGTGCAGAACGCCGTTCGCGCGCTGAAAGATGCCTATCCCGGTCTTTGCGTGGTCACGGACGTTTGCCTTTGCGAATACATGGACCACGGCCACTGCGGGATCATCGAGGGCGAGAAGGTATTGAACGACCCCACGCTCGAGCTTCTCGACCGGACGGCGGTGAGCCACGCGGAGGCGGGGGCCGACATCATCGCGCCCTCAGACATGATGGACGGGCGTGTCGGCACGATCCGCGCGGCCCTGGACGCAGGCGGTTTCGCCCAGACGCCCATCATGGCCTATTCGTCGAAATTCGCGAGCGCCTTCTACGGGCCGTTCCGCGAGGCGGCCGAGAGCGCGCCCGCCTTCGGCGACAGGAGTTCCTACCAGATGGACCCGGCCAACGCGCGCGAGGCCATGCGCGAGATAAGGCTCGACATCGAGGAGGGGGCGGACATCGTGATGGTGAAGCCCGCCCTCGTCTATCTCGACGTCATCGCCAGGGCGCGCGAGATCACGGACCTGCCTATCGCGGCTTATAACGTCTCGGGCGAATTCGCCATGCTGGCGGCGGCGTGCCGCAACGGTTGGCTCGACCCGGAGCGCGCGTTCATGGAAACCCTCACCTCCATCCGCCGCGCGGGGGCGGACATCATCCTCACCTACTTCGCCAAAGACGCCGCGAGAAGACTCCGGGGAGACAGGGCGACACCGCTTTCGTGGATGTAGGGAGCTTTGGGTAAGTCAATAATTGACAAAGCGCACGATGGAGTATATTTTCATTTGAACGAATGGTTTATGTGAGTTATTGAACTTCACGAGTTGTTATCGGACCCATGCTAACCTCCTTATAGTATTCGCCTCACTGATAGAAAGGGTGACGCAATGGGCAAGAAAAAGAAGAAACAAAAAGTGATTGTGTATCGCACGGGGGTGTTGAACCACGCCGACGCGGACAGGTTCGAGAAGGCGTGCGAGGCACATCTCAAGAAAATCTCGAAATCCAAAAAAGCCGCGAGGGAGGCTCTTGTCAGGTTGGGGACCCACACGCCCGACGGACAACTCACCGAACGATTCAGGTAGAAATTGCACCGCCTGACGACGACTTTCGTACTCGGGTATCACGGGTGCGGGATTGGTTTTTGAACAGGATTGCCAGCCGACGAGAGAGAAGGATCGCTCCCTCCGTGAAGGGGTTGTTGAAAAGCCTGTTTCGGGAGCGGCGGCATGAAGGTTCACGCGGCACGGGCGCGCGCGATGGTATTGTAGGGACAACCCTCTGTGGTTGTCCTGCCCTTAGTGGTTGTTCTTTGCAAGGACAGGCACGGAGGCCTGTCCCTACGGCAAATAATTCGATGATCGGGATTCTCTCTTCCCTCGAGATGGTTTTCGATAGCCCCCTCGTTCGGAATTGACCACTGCCGTCATTCCGGCGAAAGCCGGAATCCATTCTCAAGCGGAATGACAATACTCTGGCTTTTTATCTCCTCGCCGTTGGCGAGAATCAATCAGAAAAAACAAAGACAAAACAAATGGATTCCGGCTTTCGCCGGAATGACGAACAAAACCGCACCGCCTCTCGTAGGGACAGGTCGCGACCTGTCCCTACAAAACCAATCCCCCTTTCCCTCCTTGTCAGGGGATAAAGACGATGCCCTCGACAAGAGGGTTTTCAACAACCCCCTCAAGGAGAGAGGCATTTCATATGCGAATTTTGAATGAGAAATCCGTTCCCTTCAGGTTTTTACAACAAGTTCTGTCCGCTTTGCCTTACCCCTTGCGCATCGCTTCGCCTTGGCGTTATGGTGAGGCGCTAATAAGCGGCACAAAAACGGAAATTTTCTTTCCTTACACTGAAGCAGGAGGAATCGGGGAATGTCGGATCAAGACGTCGTTTTTCTGGGCGGAGCGCGGACGCCGTTCGGCGGTTTTCTGGGCACATTGAAGGAGAAGTCGGCCACGGAGCTGGGCGCGCTTGCGGCGAAAGAGGCGATGTCGCGATCGGGCGTCACGCCCGAGGACATCGACCACACCGTGGTGGGCAACGTCATCCAGTCGAACTCCGACGGCGTCTACATCGGCAGGCACGTGGCGCTGGCGGCGGGGGTTCCGCTGGAGCGGCCCGGCTACTGCGTGAACCGCATGTGCGCCTCGGGCTTTCAGGCCGTGGTGAGCGGTGCGAAGGAGATCATGACCGAAGACGCCGACGTGGTGCTCGCCGTGGGGGCGGAGAACATGAGCCTCACCCCGCACGTCATCAGAAACT
>JAPPHK010000163.1 GCA_028820795.1 Nitrospinota bacterium
CGTGCGTGTTCGCGTGCAAAAGTCATTTATTACGGTTGTGGGTTCGAGCGCGAATACGGAGCAGAACAAGGCTCCCCAGAAAGAAAAACCAGAAAAACAAAAGTGAAGATATTTCACCTTGCGTTTGGTGAAATGATTTTCGATTGGGGTGGCATGGAGCCGCCCGGTGTAAGGAGAGTTTCATGAGGGGTGTAAGCTGGCGGGGGGCTCTGATAGCCATTGTAATCGCCGTCTCCGCGTTTTATCTGATTCCTCCGGAAGAGCGCATCAACCTCGGGCTTGATTTGCAGGGCGGGATCCACCTGGTCCTCGAGGTGCAATCAGAAAAAGCGGTGGAATCGAAAATGAGCCGCTACTTCACGGAGCTTAGAAACCGCCTTTCCATAGACGACATCAGGACCCGTACCTTCAAGCGCGATGGGTTGAGGCTGACCGTGACCCTTCACCGCCCCGGTGACAGAGGGCGTTTCCTCGCGATGATGCAGAACTACCCCGACCTCACTCTGGAGCGGGAAGAGGGCACGCCGCCGACGTTCGCATATTTCCTCTCATCGCAACAAGTGGAGCGCACGAAAGAGCAGGCCATCATCCAGGCGCTCGAGACGATACGGAACCGCATCGATCAGTTCGGCGTGCGTGAACCCACGCTACAGCGCCAGGGAGAGCGGCGTATCATCATCCAGCTTCCCGGGGTGGAAGACCCCTCTCGGGCGAAGTCTTTGATCGGTAAAACCGCTCTCCTGGAATTCAAGATGGTGGATAACCAGGCCAACGTGGTGAGTGCCGTGGAAAGGGGCCGCGCGCCCGAGGGGCTCCAGCTTCTGTATGAAGTGACCAGAGACAGGCAAACGGGCGAGGTGCTCGATCGCACGCCCTTGCTGGTGAAAAGAGAAGCCGCTCTGACCGGCGACAACCTGACCGATGCGCGCGTGGAAATCGGTGACCGCTTCAACCAGTCCTATGTGGCCATTGCATTCGATTCCGTGGGAGCGGATGCGTTCGATCGCCTCACGGCGGCCAACGTGGGCAGGCGCCTCGCCATCGTGCTCGATGGCGTCATCTACAGCGCTCCCGTCATTCAGGAGCGAATCAGTCAGGGCAGGGCACAGATAACGGGGAGTTTCACGCTTGAAGAGGCGACGGATTTGGCTATCGCTCTGAGAGCTGGTGCGCTTCCCGCGCCGGTGGAAGTACTGGAGGAAAGAAACGTCGGGCCGTCGCTGGGAGCCGATTCCGTAAGGCAAGGCCTAATCAGCATCATCGTTGGGTTCGTTCTCGTTTTGATATTCATGGCGATCTATTACAAGTTGAGCGGCGCGGTGGCGATCATGGCGCTTTTGTTCAACCTGTTGATACTCATGGGCGCGCTCGGCTTCTTCGGCGCCACGCTGACCTTGCCCGGAATCGCGGGCATCGTGCTCACGGTCGGTATGGCGGTCGACGCCAACGTCTTGATTTTCGAGCGCATCCGGGAAGAGTTGCGGTTAGGGAAAACCATTCGCTCGGCCATCGATTCGGGTTACGGCAAGGCTTTTCTCACGATTCTGGACGCGAACGTAACGACGCTCATTGCAGCACTTGTGCTCCTGCAATTCGGGACGGGACCCATCAAGGGATTCGCCGTCACTTTAAGCATCGGTATCGTGGCGAGCATGTTCACCGCGATTTTCGTCACCCGATTCGTATATGACTTCTTCCTGTACCGAACCGACGTGAGGAGTTTGAGCATCTAATGGAAATTATCCGGCCAGACGCATCGTTCGACATCATCGGCAAAATCAAGCTCTTCGTCGGAGTCTCCACCGTATTCGTCGTGCTGTCCGTTCTCCTGCTGATGACCAAGGGGATCAACTACGGAATCGATTTCACCGGCGGTACGCTGGTTCAGGTGCAATTCAAGGAAGCCAAGCCGATTGGCGACGTGCGAAGCGCTATCGGCGGACTTGCTTTGGGCGATACGGTTATCCAGAATTTCGGCTCCGAGGGGGAGTTCCTGATTCGCGTGGAGAAAAGCTCGGGCGACATCAAGGGTGTCGAATCCATCGTGAAGACGGCGCTCGTGAAAAAATTCGGCAAAGACGCGTTCGAAATGCGGCGAACCGAAATGGTGGGTCCCAAGGTAGGCGCGGACCTGCGCCAGAAGGCGCTGAGCAGCATGCTCTTCGCCCTCATCGGCATCCTGGTCTACATCAGTTTCCGCTTCCAGTTTCGCCAGGCCATCGCCTCGGTGGTGGCGCTTTTGCACGACGTCATCATCACGCTCGGCGTCTTCTCCTTGTCCGGCAAGGAGTTCTCGCTCCCGATAGTGGCCGCCGTATTGACGATTATCGGTTATTCGCTGAACGACACCATCGTCGTGTTCGACCGCATTCGTGAGAACACGCGCGCCTCGAGGCGGGCCGAGTTTTCAGGTCTCGTCAACAAATCCATTAACCAGACGCTTTCGCGCACGCTCCTCACCTCAGGTACTACGCTTGTTGCCGTGCTGGCGTTCCTCATCCTGGGGGGCGACATCATCTCAGACGTGGCGTTCGCCCTGGCAGTGGGCATCGTGGCCGGTACGTATTCTTCCATCTACGTGGCGAGTCCCATCCTGCTGGCGTGGCCGGAGCCGGCGCGCCGTGGCACGAGAAGCAGGAAAAGTTCCGCCGCCAAAGCCTGATTGTTTCTCGTCTTAAAGTTTATTGGGAATCGCGTTGCGCGCGCACTCTCAGCCGCAATGCGTTCAAGCGGATGAATCCTTCGGCGTCTTTTTGGTAATACACGGCGTCTTCCTCGAAGGTGGCGAGGTCGGAACGGTAGAGGCTTAAATTCCCGGGCGCATTTCTGCCCACAACGATGCAAGAGCCCTTGTAGAGCTTCACCCTGGCTGAGCCGCAGACCGATTCCGCGGCGCCGTCTATGGCGGATTGCAGGAATTCCCGCTCGGGTGCGAACCAGAAGCCGTTGTAGACGAGTTGCGCGTATTTGGGGATCAGGGAATCGCGTAGTTGCATGACTTCCCTGTCCATCGTGAGGGATTCCACCGCCCGGCGCGCTGCGTGCAGAACCGTGCCCGCTGGCGTTTCGTAGACGCCTCTGCTCTTCATGCCCACGAAGCGGTTTTCCACCAGATCCACCCGGCCCACGCCGTGCGCGCCCGCCAGGGCGTTTAATCGCTCCATCATCGCTACCGGCGAATGAGGCTCTCCATTGAGAGCCACAGGGTCGCCCCCCTCGAACCCGATTTCGACGTATTCGGGCGTATCGGGCGCTTTTTCGGGAGATTCGCTTAAGACGTACATGTCCTCGGGCGGCTCCGCCCAGGGGTCTTCCAGGACTCCGCCCTCGAAGCTGATGTGCAGGAGGTTTCTATCCATCGAATACGGTTTTTCCGCCGTAACGGGAATCGGAATGTCGTGCCTTTCCGCATAGGCGATGAGATGGGAGCGCCCTCCGAAGTCCCAGTCGCGCCAGGGCGCGATGATAGTCACGTCCGGGTCGATGGAGGCGTAGGTCAACTCGAAGCGCACCTGGTCGTTCCCCTTGCCCGTCGCGCCGTGGGCGACGGCATCGCCACCCGTTTTCTTGAGAACGTCCATGTGGCCTTTCGCGATGAGGGGACGGGCAATGGACGTTCCCAGCAGATAGGCCCCCTCGTAAACGGCGCCTGCTCGAAGCATGGGGAAGATATAATCGCGCGCGAATTCCTCTCTCAAATCCAGAATGTGGCAGGACTCCGCACCCGTGGCCAGCGCCTTTTCCTCCAGACCGTCCAATTCGCCTGCGCCCTGTCCGACGTCCGCCGCATAGGCCACGACGGGGCAGTCGTATGTTTCCTTGATCCACTTGAGCATGACGGAGGTGTCCAGTCCCCCCGAATAAGCGAGGACGACCCTGCTCGGCTTAGGCGCCATCATTTCCTCCGGCTAGAATTTGAAGGAGTATCTTCTGTGCGTGGAGGCGATTTCCGGCCTGCGTGAAAACGACGCTCCTCGGGCCGTCGATGACGTCCGCCGTCACCTCCTCCCCCCTGTGGGCGGGAAGGCAGTGCATGAATACGGCGTCCTCATGAGCCGCCCGGAATACCTCCTCGTTCACCTGGTATGGAGCCAGGGCTTTCTGGCGGCGCTCGTTCTCGTCTTCCTGCCCCATGGAGGCCCACACGTCCGTGTAGACGGCGTGGGCGCCCGCGCACGCTTCCGCCGCGTCTTCGGTGACGTGGATTCGCGCGCTCGATTCCTGCGCCGAAACCCGGGCCTGCTCCAGGATTCCGGAATCGGGCCGGTAGCCTTCCGGACACGCCGCGCTGACGTCGACGCCGACCAAAGCGCCCACGATGAGCAGCGAATGCAGCACGTTGTTCCCGTCTCCCAGGTAGGCGAGCTTCAGGCCATCGAGCGTGCCGTAGTGCTCTCTCATCGTCAGGAAATCGGCGAGCGCCTGGCAGGGGTGGTGTAAGTCCGTCAGGCCGTTGATGACGGGAACGCTCGCGTTCGCGGCGATTTCCTCCACGCGCGCATGTGCATAGGTTCTGACGACGATGCCGTCCACGTATTCGCTCAAAACCCTGGCGCTGTCCGCAGGGGTTTCCCCCCGCGCGATCTGCGTGTCGTTGGGCGCCAGGAAAATGGTGCTGGCCCCCAGTTGGGTGAGGCCCGCCTCGAAGGAAACCCGCGTCCTCGTGGAGTGTTTCTCAAAGATGAGCGCGAAATTCTTTCCCGCCAGCGCGGGGCGTAGTTTTCCCTGCGCCGTTTCTTTTTTCTGGACGAGCGCCTCCTCGATGAGTTCGAGCGTTTGCGCGGCGCTCAGTTCAAAGCCTGTGAGATAGTCGCGCTTTTTCATTTCGCCAGATCCGCGAGGGCTCCGTCGAGGAAATTCATCAGCTTGTCGATCATCTCTTTTTCCACGACGAGGGGGGGGATGAGCCGGATGACCTTCTGGACGGCCACGTTGAGCAAAAAGCCCGCTTCGAGTCCCTTGGTGACGATGGAAGTCGCGTCCACGTCCACCTCGCAGCCGATGATCAGCCCCTTGCCCCGGATATCCTTGATGATGGCGTGCCGCGTCGCCAGTTCCTCGAGTCCTGCGGTGGCGTATGCGCCCATCTCCTGCACGTGTTCCAGGAAACCGGGCGCGGTGATGGCGTCCACCGCGGCGCATCCCGCGGCGGTGGCCAGGGGATTTCCCCCGAACGTCGCGGCGTGATCGCCGGGTTCGAAGGCCATGGCCTTGTCCGAGGCGACCAGCGCGCCGATGGCCGTGCCGCCCGCGAGGGCCTTCGCCAGACTCATGGCGTCGGGCGCCACGCCCTCGTGCTCGTACGCCCAGAGTTTCCCCGTCCTGCCCAGACCCACCTGGACCTCATCGAACAACAGCAACAAATCGTTCGCGTCGCATATCTCTCGCAAACCCTTGAGATAGCCATCGGGCGGTACGTTCACGCCGCCTTCGCCCTGGATGGGCTCCACCATGATGGCGCAGGTCTGCTCCGAAACCGCGGCGGCCACCGACTCCACGTCGCCGAAGGGCAGATAGCGGAAACCGGGCAGCAGCGGCTTGAACGCCCCGTGAAACTTCTCCTGGCCCGTGGCTGTGAGAGACGCCATGGTGCGGCCGTGAAAGCTCATGTCGAAGCTCAGGATCTCGTGCCGGCCTTCCCCGTATTTTTTGAACGAATACTTTCTGGCGAGCTTGAGCGCCGCCTCCACGGCTTCCGTGCCGCTGTTGCAGAAAAACGCCTTGTCGCCGAAAGAGAGCCGGTTGAGCCTTTTCGCCAACTCGATCTGGGGTTCGATGTGGTAGAGGTTCGAGACATGGATCAGCTTTCCGGCCTGTTCTCTAATCGCGGAGACGACCTCGGGGTGGCAATGCCCCAAGTTGCAGACCGCCAGGCCGGATACGAAATCCAGATACTCTTTTCCGTCCGCATCCCAGACGCGGCACCCCTCGCCACGGACCAGCGCGATGGGGTAGCGCCCGTAAGTGGGGGCGACGTTTAGTTCAGCGTCCGAAATCAGAGTTGCGTTGTTCATGCTATTCCCCAAAAAAAGAAGCTACCTGACGATTTGCGTGCCCACACCTTCATCCGTGAACACTTCGAGTAAAACGGCGTGCGGAACCCTGCCGTCCACGATGTGCGTTTTCGTGACGTTCGATGAGAGAGCGTCGAGGCACGCGTCGACTTTCGGGATCATTCCACCAGTGATGATTTTCTCCTCCTTGAGCCTTTTGACATCATCGCGCCTGATGGTGCTGATGAGGTTTTCATCATCGCCAAGTATGCCGGGCACGTCCGTCAGGAGGATGAATTTTTCCGCGTGCAATGCCCCGGCGATGGCGCCGGCCGCAGAATCGGCGTTGATGTTGTAGACGTTGCCGTCCTGCCCAACGCCAAGGGGCGCGATAACGGGAATGAAATCGCCTTCGGTGAGATGATGGATGATGTCTGGCTGAATGGCCAGGACTTCACCGACGCGCCCCAGATCGTATTCCACGTCCTCGCCGCCGGGTCCTTTTCTGCTCATGATCAGTTTCTTCGCCGTCGTGAGGCAGGCGTCCGAGCCGGAAAGGCCCACGGCGTTCCCCCCGTGCCTGTTGATGAGCCTCACGATGCTCTTGTTCGTGGCCCCGGAAAGCACCATCTCCACCACGCCGACCGTTTCCTCGTCCGTTACCCGAAGGCCCTCGATGAACTCGCTGGTCTTGCCGATTTTCTTGAGCGTCTCGCCGATTTGCGGGCCGCCGCCGTGCACGACCACTACGTTGATCCCCACGTATTTGAGAAGCACGATGTCCTGGGCGAAGGGAGCGTGAAGCTCCGACTGCACCTGGGCCGCGCCGCCGTATTTGACGACGATGGTCTTGCCCGCGAACTGCTGGATGTAGGGCAGCGCTTCTACCAGCGTCGCCGCCCTGTCTCTTGCTTCCATGTCCGAGCCTTCAAATCAAAGAATGAAATACGGGTCTCTCGTCATAAGCCGAGAAATATACACTCCCCAGATGCGCAAGGCCAAGGGGAGGGGCGGAATGTTTAGAGAATATAGCGGCTTAAGTCAAGGTCTTCGACGATGTCGCTGAGACGCTCGCGAACGTAGGTGGCGTCTATCTCCACGTTTTCGCCGGACATCTCGGGCGCTCGAAAAGAAATTTCCTCGAGAAGCCGCTCCATGATGGTGTGGAGTCTTCTGGCGCCGATGTTTTCGGTCTGCTCATTGATGCGGAAGGCGAAGTCGGCTACTTCCTTTACGGCGTCTTCCCGGAATTTGATGATGACGCCCTCGGTCGCCAGAAGTGCGGGGTATTGGCGCACAAGCGCGTTTTCGGGTTCCTGAAGTATGCGGATGAAATCGTCGCGGTCCAGGGAGTCGAGTTCCACGCGGATGGGGAAGCGGCCCTGGAGTTCGGGTAGGAGGTCAGAAGGCTTGGCCATGTGGAATGCTCCCGCCGCGATGAAGAGTATGTGGTCAGTTTTCACGGGGCCGTACTTGGTCTGTACGGTGGAGCCCTCCACGATGGGGAGGAGGTCTCTCTGCACGCCTTCGCGCGAGACATCGGGGCCGCCTCTGCCGTTGTTCTGGGCGGCGACCTTGTCGACTTCATCGAGAAAGACGATGCCGGACTGCTCGGTGCGCTCGATGGCTTCGGCGTTCAGGCCGTCCGAGTCGATTAGCTTGTCCGCCTCTTCCTGGGCGAGAAATTCAAAGGCCTCGGGCACCTTCATGCGCCGGCTCTTGGGGGCCTGAGGCATGAAATTTCCCATGATCTCCTTCATGTTGATGCCGATCTGCTCCATATCGCTCCCGCCCATGAAGTGAATTTCGGGGCCCTTGTCCGCCACTTCGACCTCCACTTCCCGATCGTCGAGCTTGCCCTCCAGCAACAGGGCGCGAAACTTCTCCCGTGTCCGCTGATAGCTCTCCTCACCTAGCGGGTCCTTGGTTTGGCCACGTTCGTCAATCGCGCCGAATCCGGGAGGATGCGGCAAAAGCATGTCCAGAAGCCGCTCTTCGGCCAACTCCTGGGCTTTTGCCTTGTTGATATCGCGTTGTTCTTCCTGAACGATGTTTCGCGCAAGTTCCACAAGATCACGAATCATGCTCTCCACGTCCCGACCCACGTAGCCCACCTCGGTGAATTTGCTGGCCTCGACCTTGATGAACGGACTTTTCGCGAGCTTGGCCAGGCGTCTTGCGATCTCGGTTTTCCCGACGCCGGTGGGGCCTATCATGATGATGTTCTTGGGCGCCACGTCCTCCGCCATCTCGGGCGGCAGTTGTTGTCTGCGCCAGCGGTTTCTGAGCGCTACCGCCACCGCTCTTTTGGCGTCCTTCTGGCCGACGACGTAGCGGTCGAGTTCCTCGACGATTCGTGAAGGTGTGAGGTTTTCCATCAAAGGGTTTCCACTGAAATGTTGCTGTTGGTGTAGACGCAGATATCCGCTGCGATTTCCAGAGATTTTCTTACGATTTCATCGGCGCTGAAGTCGGGCTCAAGACTCAGCATACCGCGCGCGGCGGCGATGGCCATGGGGCCGCCGCTGCCGATGCCGAGCACGCCGTCGTCGGGCTCGATGATGTCGCCCGTACCCGAGAGGATGAGCGAGGTTTCCTTGTCCGCCACCGCCAGAAGGGCTTCCAGGCGGCGAAGGACCCTGTCCGTTCTCCAGTCCTTGCCCATCTCCACGGCGGCGCGCGAAAGGTTTCCCCGGTATTCTTCGAGTTTTCCCTCGAAGCGCTCGAACAGGGCGATGGCGTCGGAAGCCGAACCCGCGAAACCGGCCAGCACCTTGCCGTCGCCGAGCTTTCGGATTTTCACGGCGCCGTGCTTCACCGCCGCGTTTCCCATGGTGACCTGCCCGTCCCCGCCCAGGGCCGTTCGTCCCTTGTAGCGTAGCGCGAGAATGGTCGTGGAGCGGATGATTTCACCTGGCGTCGTCATCTATCGTCCTCGATCGGGTTTCATCTTCGCCCTGGGGTGCGCGTCGTCATACACGGCGCGCAGGTGCGAGAAATCCACCTGCGTGTATCTTTGCGTCGTGGAGAGGCTCGCGTGTCCCAACAGTTCCTGAATCGAGCGAAGGTCGGCCTCCTGGCTTTCCAGCAGATGCGTCGCCGCCGTATGGCGGAGGGCATGCGGAGTGAAATGATAGCTGAAACCGCCTTTTTTTTCATAGGCGCGGAAGATGGAGCGCACGAAGGCCGGGGAAATCCGCTTGTTCCGCTTGTTGGTGAAAAGAGGCGAATCCTCGTTCGGGTCTGTTTCTGCCTGGGCGAGGAGGCTTTCTACGGCTTTGGCCGCCTCCTTGGTGATGGGCACGATTCTCTCTTTTCTTCCTTTGCCGCGAACGCGGATGAGCCTTTCCTCCATGCTCAAATCGGAGCGGTTTAGCCCCGTCAATTCGCTGACCCGCAGGCCCGAGCCGTAGAGAAGCTCGAAGATCGCCTTGTCCCTCATGCCTTCGGGGGTCGAAGTATCGGGCATCTCCATGAGGCGGACAGCGTCATCCACGGGCAGGAAGGTAGGCAGGGGCCTGTTTTCCTTGGGAGAGGGCACTTCTCCCGCCGGGTCGGATAGGGGGAGACCCTCTCGCCTCAAGAAGCGAAACAGGCTCCGTATGCTCGATAGATGCCGATTCACCGTCGTAGGAGAGACTCCCTTGCGGTACAAATACCCGAGGTAGCCTCGTACGGCCAGAGAGTCGATTTCGTCCAGCGGAACCGGCTTCTGCGCCCAATCGGTTAGGAACTCATCGAAATCTTTCAAGTCCGCCGCGTATGCGCGAAGCGTGTGTTCTGAACGGTCTCGCTCATCGCGCAGGTGCGCTTCAAACAACTCCCGGGCTTCGCTCAGACAGTTTGTGAGGCGAGTTTGCTTCGCCATTGCTCCAAATCCTCGATAGCGCGTTCGGTGACGTGCTTTTTTCTCAACTTTTTGGGCACGCGCTTTTCCAGGGGCGGGAAGAGGCCGAAGTTGATGTTCATGGGCTGAAAATTTTTCGGATTCGCTTCGATGATGTAGCGATTCAGTGCGCCGAGTGCCGTTGTTGCGGGTGGAGGAGCCATAGGTTCCCCCTGAATGGTGGCTGTCGCGTTGATTCCCGCGATAAGGCCGATTGCAGCCGATTCGAGGTATCCTTCGACGCCGGTGAGCTGGCCCGCCATGAAAATATGCGGATGACGTTTGAGTTGCAGGGTAATCCGCATCAGGCGCGGCGCATTGATGTAGGTATTCCGGTGCAGGCTTCCGTAGCGCAGAAAACGGGCTTTCTCGAGTGCGGGAAGCGTCGAGAAAATGCGCTTTTGCTCGGGATAGCGCAGCCTGGTCTGAAAACCCACCATGGAGAAGTAATCTCCCGTCAAGTCCTCGCGCCTCAGTTGGGCGACCGCGCAGTATGTTTCTCCCGTATCGGGGTGTTCCAGACCCACGGGCTTCATCGGCCCGAACGCCAGGGTGTCTTTTCCGCGGGCGGCCATTTCTTCGAGTGGAAGACAGCCCTCGAAATAGATCGCACGCTCGAATTCCCGGAGGGGGATTTTCTCGCCTTCGAGGAGATCCTCGACGAATTGGTAATATTGCGATTCATTGAGCCCCAGGTTGAGGTAGTCGCCCTGGCCGCCTTCTTCGCTGCCCTTTCCGTAACGAGAGCCGACGAACGCCGTCGACATGTCGATGCTGTCCGCGTACAGGATGGGCGATATGGCGTCATAGAAATACAGATACTTGCCTTGCGTCAGCCGGGCGATTTCCGCCGAGAGGGAATCGCTCGTCAGCGGGCCGGTGGCGACGATGGTGAAGGTTTTATCCTCTAAATCTCTGATTTCTTCTCTGTGGACGGTGATTCGCGGGTCGTTTTCAATCGTTTCGGTGATCGCTTTGCTGAAAGACGCCCGGTCGACGGCCAACGCCAGGCCTGCGGGAACCCGGCAGGAATCCGCTCCCCGCAGGATGAGCGAATCGAGTTTTCGCATTTCTTCTTTGAGCAGGCCCGAGGCGTTTTCCACCGAATTCGAGCGAAAAGAATTCGAGCAGACGAGCTCGGCCAATCCGCTGGTTTCATGGGCGGGCGTTTTCTTGTGGGGGCGCATCTCGTAGAGATCGATCTCGACACCTCGTTTGGCTGCTTGCCAAGCGGCTTCACAGCCCGCGAGACCACCCCCGATGATTCGTAGTCTTTCGCTCAAGCCGAAGCCTCCTGGGTGGGAGTGGTTTTCGAGGCTTCCATTCGCTCAATAAGTTCAGGTGGACATTCTACCGAATACCTACATTCTTTTTGAGGGCAAGCAAGTCGGCTCCCGTTTTTCTTGGTCGTCTTGATTGTGAGGATGGGATTCCCGCAAGAAGGACACGATTGCTCCACGGGCCAATCCCATGCGACGGTCTTGCACGCGGGGAAGCGACTACACCCGTAAAACGGCTTTCCGGTGCGGCGCGAGCGCCGCTCCACCAATTCACCGTCGCAGCCCTCACGGGGACATCCAACGCCGGTCGACTTGGGAGAGGCGGCGGTCTGACCATTGCCGAGTGCTTTTCTTTTCTTGTGCGCATCCGGAAACACAGTGCAGGATAGATAAATCCCATAGGGACCTCGTTTCGCCTGCATGGGAGCGCCGCACTCTTCGCAGGGCTGGGCGATTTCTTCGATACGGGCCATCTCTTCCGCTGCTTCCGGCTCGGGCTCGCTCTCGGTGGGAATGTTTTCCGAATAACGACATTCCGGGTATCCCGAACAGGAGATGAACCAGCCGTTTTTGCTGAATTTCTTCACCAATTCGCGCTCGCATTCAGGGCAATTCTTGCCGATTGGCTCTCCTTTCGACTTAAGGTCCGGCAATTCTTTTTTGGCTACCTGAATTTTCCTGTCGAAATTGTCATAAAAATCTCTCAATACGGGCAGCCACGGCGTCGTGCCGTTTTCGATGTCATCGAGATATTTTTCCATCTTCGCCGTAAAGCCTACGTCGATCTGATCGGGAAAACCCCGAATCAGGAGACGGTTCACCTCCCGGCCAAGGGAGGAGGGTGTGAATTGCCTCCGCCTTTTTTCGATGGCGACGTATTTGCGCTTCTCTAACGTATCCAGAATGCTCGCGTAGGTGCTCGGACGGCCTACGCCGTCTTCCTCGAGCTCCTTTACCAATGAGGCTTCCGTATACCGAGGCGGAGGCTGGGTGAAGTGCTGCTCGGGTACAACGCCGGTAGGGGCGGAATCGGATATGACGAGCGATAGAGGGTCGTTGTTTTCCAGAGGCGGAAGGAGCCTATTCTGCTCGGAATTGGACGGTCTGGTTCTCTGGGAGTCCGAGTTGATCCCGGGCTCGGGATCATTTTGGTAGACTTTCAAGAATCCCTTGAATTTCAAGACGGAGCCGCTTGCCCGCAGGAGGAGTTCCTCATTTTCGTGAGGAACGAGAGTGATGTCATTTTCTTTAGGAATGAGAGAGATATCCACACTCGTCTGGTCGTAGATTGCGGGCGTCATCTGGCTTGCGAGGAAGCGCCTCCAGATGAGGCTGTAGAGGGCGTATTGTTCGGGCTTCAGGAAAGCACGCACTTTTTCGGGTGTATGCTGAACGTCTGTGGGCCGAATCGCCTCGTGCGCGTCCTGGGCTGTCTCTCTCATCTTGAAGACGTTAGGTTTGCGAGGAAGATGATCTTTCCCGTATTTCGTCTCGATAAAAGCGCGGGCCGCTGCAGCGGCCTCGGGCGCCAGTCGCACGGAATCCGTCCTCATGTAGGTGATGAGGCCGACGTTTCCCGCTTCGCGTCCTAAATTCACCCCTTCATACAATGACTGGGCGATGCTCATGGTTTTTTTCGCGCCGTAGCGCAATTTGCTGGAGCTTTCCTGCTGGAGGGTACTGGTGATGAAGGGAGCAGGCGGTCGGCGTCGGCGCTCTTTTCTCTCTACCTTGGAAACTCTCAAGGCGGCGGCCGCTATTTTACCCGCAAGGGCCATCGCCCTGGATTCATCCGGAATTTCCGCCTCTTTTCCATCGATTCGATGCAGTTTGGCTTCAAACGGTGGCTCAAAGCCTGCTTTTTCGAGATGCGCCGTGATGCTCCAGTATTCTTTCGGCTCGAAGGCCTCAATCGCGCCTTCTCGCTCACATATCAGTTTGAGCGCGACCGACTGCACACGGCCCGCGCTGAGGCCGAATGCGACTTTGTTCCATAGAATTTCGCCGGAGAGCTTGAAACCCACGATTCTGTCCAGTTTTCTGCGGGTTTCCTGCGCGTCCACTTTTCTCTGATCGATTCGCCCGGGATTCGAAAGCGCCTCTTGCACTGCACGTTTCGTGATTTCATTGAACGTCACCCGGTAGAATTCGCTTTCGGCCCCGCTAGCTCCGAGGAGTTCCTGAATATGCCAGGCAATGGCCTCACCCTCACGGTCCGGGTCCGGGGCCAGATAAATCTCCTTTGCCGCCATGGCCGCCTTGCGCAGTTGATCTATAGTCTTCGCTTTTCTCTGAATGACGCCGTAATCGGCTTTAAAATCGTTATGAACGTCTATTCCCATCCTGCGTTCGCCCGTTTTTTGCAAGTCCCGCACATGGCCCCGAGATGCCAGGATGTCGAAATCAGGGCCCAGGAATTTCTGGATGGTGCGCACTTTTGTCGGCGATTCCACAATCAGAAGTTTGGAGGCGGATTTTCCGGCTCGCGCAACGGAAGTGGCGCTGCTGCGGGTATTGGTCTTCGTAGGAGATAGCTTCTGTTTTTTTTTGTCGGTCATTTATTTCTCATACCCACGGGCCGTTGTTCGGAGCGTCATCCGCAGAGCAACTTCTCGGTGAGCGGCTATCGTAATTCGACTTGTGATCGCTTGCGAATCGAAGATCGATCCGTCAATTCAGAAACTCCCTGTAGATGAGCGAGCCGATTGCTTTGTCATGTAACACGCTCATACATTCCTGAACTCGTTTGTCTCACGAGGCCCGCCAATTCCAAGCGCAACAAGGCGGATGAAACTTCCTGCGCCGGCAGACCCCTCTGTTGGGTCAGGCTTTCTATGGTGTCGTCTCCATTCTCCAGTAAGAGCAAAAGCGCATTTTCATTATCCGTGAGATTCGGGTGCAGATTCGCCAATGGAGTTTCGCGTTTTTCAGGGCCCAATCCCTTGACCCGAATCTGCGCTGGATTATCTAGCATATTTCGGGCGTATTCTGGAAGAGCGTTAACGATGTCGTCCACATTTTCCACCAGGTGCGCCCCTTCTTTGAGCAGATGATGGCAGCCGGTGCTTTTCCGGGTATGAACGGGACCGGGTACGGCCATCACTTCGCGACCCTGTTCGAGCGCCAGCCGGGCAGTCAGGAGCGCGCCGCTTCGCTGCGCGGCCTCGACGACGACCGTCGCAAGGGACAAGCCGCTGATGAGGCGGTTTCGCCTGGGGAAATTCTCTTTTCTTGGATGGGCGTGAAGGTGGAATTCCGATACGACGGCGCCCTGGCCGGCGATCTCTTGTCTGAGTTCCTTATGGTTGGCAGGATAGTTCTGGGTCAGACCGCACCCGAGGACGGCGATGGTTCTGCCTCCTGCATCCAGCGTGGCTCTGTGGGCTTCCGCATCGACCCCGTAGGCCATTCCGCTGACGATGGTTATTCCTTTTCTGGCGAGATCTTCCGCAAGCTGTCTCGCCACCCGCCTCCCGTAGTCCGTCGGACGCCGCATGCCGACAATGGCGACGGCGAGGCGATCCGCCGCGAGGATTTCGCCCTCGACGAAGAATGCGCCCGGCGGAGCGTAAATCTCGCGCAGGGATTCAGGATACCGGGCGGAGTCGCGCGTGATGATCCCCGCGCCCAGTTTCGAGGCCTCTTGGCGGATTCTGGCGGCCAGATCGAGTGGAGAATCTTTATCGAGAACTCCACGTGCTTTTCGGCCGCAAAGGCGCGCGAACACGTCGGGAGGCGCCTGCAAAGCTTCCGTAGGGTTTTCAAACGCTTCCGTCAATCGACTCAGGCGCTCTGGCGTCAATCCCGGGAGGGTTTGCAAGACGAGCCAAGCGTCGGCTGCGCTAACAGAGTCTCGATTCTCGAAGCGTGCCATGGGGCGCAGGGCGCTCATTAACGATCTCCATCGTTCATCATACCTGAACCCATAGCATGGAGTCAGTATCCCGTGTCAAGAGATTGAAAAAGGTCAGGGTGAGCGGAAAAAGGTTCATTTATCCATATCAGGGTTTTTTTCGGCTGTAATGCTCTAGATTTTGAAGTTGGACTTTCGCTTTTTCGGATAGTGGGTGTTTGGGGAATTTGTCGACCAGATACTCGAATTCAAGTGTAGCATTCAGGGGGAATTTGCGCCGGAGATATGTGATCCCTCGTTTGTAGTAGGCGTCTGGAACTTTCTTGCTGTTAGGGTATCTTGTAATCAGGTTGAGAAACTCATCCAGCGCCTCGGGGTATCGCCTGAGGGCGTAATATGCCTCCCCAAGCCAATACTGTGAATGAGGCGCTAACTGGTTGTTGGGAAACAGGCTTAAGAAACGGCGAAATCCGTGAATGGCTTTCTCATTTTTCCCGTCCCTGACGGCGCGATAGGATTTGTTGTAGAGCGCCTGCGGGGTAATGGGGGCAACCTCAGGTTTTTTCGCAATTTTAGGGCGTATCCCTGACAAGGGTTTTGGCGCTTTCACACTTTTTGGGGGCGATGGGCGCATAGAGAAGTTTTTTGCGATGATGATCTCCCGCCTCAGTCTTTCAACAGTGGTTTCAAAAGTGCTGATTTCCTTTTTCAGGTCACGGATTCCTTGGGTAAGCGTTTCGATTTTCTTGGCGGATTCGGCTACTTGGGCCTTGAGACGTAAATTGTGCTCCCTTGCAGAGAACAATTCTTTTTCGAGTTTATTGGTTCTGGAAGCACCTGGGGGCGCTGCAGAAGGGTCGGACGCTGGATTGAATTGGGGGAAATTGGCGCACCCTGACAGGAACACAGTGAATGCCAATACGCATACACTTCGCCGCATATCGTCTGTCCTCAGGGCGGCAAAATCACATCAAAGGCAGGGCGCCTTGTTATAGCCGAACGACCTCGAAGCCTTCGCGATGCAGTTCGGCATCGCCTTTGATGACGAGTTGAATGTTAAGCAAACTTTCGAGTTCTTCTACGTGTCTTCTTTCTTCATCGAGGAGGATATCCACCACCTCGGGATGCACGTTGATGAGGAATTTCGCGGCGTCCTTATGCGCTCTTCTCATCCGGCGCACTTCCCGCATGGCCTCATAGCTCACCGAGATCGCGGATTTCACCTGTCCGCGTCCTTCGCAGTAAGGGCAAGCGGTACAGAGTGTTCTCTGGATGCTGTCGCGAACGCGCTTTCGGGTCATCTCGACGAGCCCCAGTTCGCTGATCTTCAGGATGTTGGTGCGCGAGCGGTCTTTTCGGAGTTCCTCTTTGAAGGTGTTGAATACTTTCTCTTTGTTTTCCTCTTTCTCCATGTCGATGTAATCGACGATGATGATTCCACCCAGATTGCGCAGTCGGAGTTGAGATACGATTTCTCGTACCGCTTCCAGGTTTGTTTCGAGTATCGTCTCTTCCGGACTTTTTTTGCCCACGAATCGTCCGGTGTTGACGTCGATCGTCGTAAGCGCTTCCGTTTGATCGATTACGATATAGCCGCCGTTACGCAGCCACACGCGCTGGCCGAGAGCGCGTTCGAGTTCGAGTTCGACGCCGAAGTAATCGAATATCGGCTCATCGCCGTCGTAGTGCTGGAGTTTGGGAACCAGGTGCGGGTAGTAGTTTTTCAGAAATTCCTTGGCTTTCAAGTATTGTTCCCTGTCGTCGATAATCATCCTGTCCACTGAGGAATTAAACAAGTCCCTTACGGTTCTCTCTATGATGTTCAAGTTCGAATGTATCCGGGATGGCGCAGATGCCGATTCGTTTTTGATCAATATGTCTTCCCAAAGCGCGTGCAGAAAATTTACGTTGGCTTCGATGTCTTGTGCGGGCATAGCTTCACTCGCCGTGCGGACGATATATCCGGCTCCTGGCTGGCGGTTCTTGCGCACCAGTCTTTTGAGTCTTTTTCGTTCTTCTTCATTCTCGATACGTCTGCTGATGCCGATTTGCTTAATCGTGGGCATGTAGACCACATATCGGCCGGGCAGGGTGATATAGCTCGTCAGGCGGGAGCCTTTGGTCCCCAGGGGTTCCTTGCTGACTTGAACGATTACGTCCTGGCCGTCTTGCAGCAGATCCTCGATGTGGCGTTCCTCTTCCCAACGGCGCGGGCGTCTCCCGATGAGGTTTCGATGCGAACCGTTTTGCTGCTCGTCCTTGCCGTTATCGTGTTCGTCCCCGTTACTGAAATCGTTGCCTTCAAAATCGAGGTCATCATCGTCGTCCGCGTGTTCGGCTGCGAGCTTCCTGTAATTCTCGATGGACTCGATGGTATCAACATCGCTGACGTAGAGAAAGCCCGCCTTTTCCAGCCCGATGTCCACGAACGCCGCTTGCATCCCCGGCAACACTTTCGTCACTTTTCCCTTATAGATGTTGCCGACGATATTTTTTCCACTTTCGCGTTCGATATAAAGCTCGGCTGCTACTCCGTTTTCGAGCAAAGCAACGCGCGTCTCGAAAGGTTCGGCGTTGACGACGATTTCAGATGGCATGTTCAAGCGCGCGGGGTGTCCCCGCTCTCCAGTGGACGGAGATTTTCTGAATCCTGGCTCTCAAACATGCCTCGCGAGATAGTCCGAAGCATCTGGCGAGTATTTCCGTAACCTTCGGTTTTACGCCGTCTCCATAGCGCAGCGTGAGGTGCGGGCGAATGACGACGTTCGTCGATGATTCGAGAGAAAAGCGCATGATGAACGGCCGCGCGTCGAAATGTTTAATCTTCCCTTTGTGCTCGCGCGTTATTTCAATGCTTTTTTCACCCATGAACTCTTCGATGATTGTTTTGACTTGTGAATCCGGCGCTTCGGGCGAGTCCAGGTCTGCTCGGAACAAGGAGATTTCATAGGTCGCGGCAATTAGCGCATTTGCGGATGAAGGTGTTTTCCCCTCGATGCGCCATCCCGAACGAGGCTTGAGGCCTCGCGGGAGTTCGCGTTTCAGATTTTTGAATAAATCACGCAACCGAATTTGCTCGTTGATTTCAAACAGCGAGAAATCCACCACCTCCGCGCGGCTTTCCACGCCCACGGGTAGCGCATGGGAGAAAACGATTTTCGGGTGCGGATTGAATCCTCTGGAATGTTCCAGTCGATAGCCTGCACGCTGGATGGCGCGGATAAAGGTTCTCAGAATCTCCAGGTGACTCAAAAAGCGCAGGTCCCCGGATTTTTCATAGATGAATCTGAACTTGCGGATGGGTGCATCGGGTTGTTCTTCGGCGAGGCCGGGATTATCGTCGTGTGCCCCCTCGAAACCCACGGGAACGAGACCGGACTCCAGTGCGGCGTTCTTGCGCCTCTTTTGTCTGGGGATTTTCGGTTCAGGCCGGGCTTTGGCGATAGCAAGCTCCACGGGCTCGGCGGGAGAGATGTCTTGCCCTGGCGGCAAATCCGCCGCCTGAATCATACCGCCCGCACGAACGGGCGCGTTGATGACCGGTAGGGGAGTGTTTTTAAGTGGCATGGGTTTTTCGTAGTGGTATTTGATGCCCTTGTATTTATCCAGAATTCCGCATTGACCGCACGCCTCGTAACGGCAATCGCCGATGGTGATTTCACGCAGGGAGCGTTTCCAGTCGGCGAGTTGATACTCCTTCGTCACGCCGCAGTCGAGGTGGTCCCAGGGCAGGGGGGCGTCTTCCGATATATCGCGATATGCGTACCATTCCGGGTCGAGGCCATGCTCCCTGAAGGCGGCCATCCATTTGTCGTAGTCGAAAAACTCCATCCAGCCGTCGAATTTGCATCCCGTATCGACCGCCGTTTCGATGACGTCGGCCTGCCGGCGGTCGCCTTTCGAGATGACCGCTTCCAGGAAACTATGCTCGGGGTTCGACCAATGCAACTTTATCCGTCTGTCGGGCACCGCTCGCTTGATGAAATCGAGTTTCGACTTGATTTCCTCTTTCGTATTCTGGGGGAACCACTGGAAAGGCGTATGGGGTTTCGGCACGAAAGTGGAAAGGCTGACGTTGATGAAACGGAACGGGTCGCCCGTTCTTCGCGAACGCATTCTCATGCAGGACATGAGCATGTCCGCCATCTCTTGTAAATCATCGAAATTCTCGGTGGGGAGGCCGAGCATGAAATAGAACTTTACGCCCGGCCAGCCGGTATCGAGGATGTCCTGAAGATTTCGCTTGAGATCCGCCTCGGTCAACACCTTGTTGATGACGTTTCGCAGACGCTCACTGCCCGCCTCGGGCACGAGGGTGAAGCCCGTGCGGCGCACCCGTGCAATCTGGGCCAGGAGTTCCGGACTCATTGCGCCAACGCGCAGCGATGGAAGGGAAATGGAGGTCTGCATGGGGGCGAGGCGCTCCATCATGCGGGGCACCAGCCCCTTCAGGGGCTGATAATCGGCGATGCAAAGCGATGAAAGGCTGATTTCTTCATAGCCCGTGTTCTTGAGCGACTGCTCTGCGAGCTCGAGGACCTTGTGCGGGTCTCGATCCCGAACGGGACGGTATACCATCCCTGCGTGACAAAAACGGCATCCCCTTGTGCACCCGCGCTGCACTTCGAGCGTCACCCGGTCGTGCACCACCTGGGTGTAGGGGATGATGGGACGCGTTGGATGGGGCGAATTGTTCAAATCTTCCAGCACGCGAGCCAATACGGGTTCTTGATGGCCGCTCACGTGATGGAAACTTTTCACCTCGCCGTCGGGCTCGTATTCGACCACGTAGCGACTTGGAACGTAAATCCCATCAATTTTCTCCAACGATTCGAGCAGTGCTTCTCGCGGAGCGTTCGTTTCCCGCCACCTTTCGTGGGCCTTTATGACTTCGGGGAAAAGCTCTTCTCCATCTCCGAGGGCGACGGCGTCAAAAAAAGGCGCCATCGGCTCTACGTTGAACGTCACGGGGCCGCCCGCGATGACGAGCGGATCTTCTCTTCGCCTTTGAGTGGCTCGCCGGGGAATGCCGGCTAGATCCAGCAATAAGACGATGTTGCTGGCGGCCAGTTCGTATAGAAGCGATATGCCCAGAATGTGGAATTCCCGGACGGGCGTCCGGCTCTCCAGTGTTGCCAGAAGCGCGTTTTTGCCTCTCAGGATGGTTTCAAAATCATCCCAAGGGAGAAAAACCCGCTCGGCGGCAATGTCTACATCTTCGTTAAGAAGATGGTAGAGTATGCGGATGCCGTTGTGTGACATGCCGACTTCATAGGTATCCGGGAAGGCCAGGGCGACGCGATTCCTCACCCTGTCGAGGTCATTATGGATAGAATTGACCTCGTTCCCTAGATAACGCGAAGGCTTCTGGACGAAGGGGAAAACGTCCCGTGCGTAGTCTAAGCTCATTGTAATCAACCTGTTAAAGCCTCTCGCCATATGCGAGGTGGCATATTTCCTTCTATTGGTCCCCGACCTGCGCCTTTTGGGGGTCTGGGCGAACCGATCCCTTATATTGAAGGAAACGGGAAGAATTGGCAACCGAGATACCCGACAAACGAGCGGCATCCGGTTTTAGCGCGTATGTTCACGAAAATAAAACGACGCAATCGGACGAGGGCGCTTTGCCGTAATCCGGGCGAGGGGGTATTTTCAATGTATTGTTTCGGGAGATATGATTTTACGAAATCTTGACCACTTCTAATCAATTCAGGGGGTATCATGGATGGAGCCGATGAATTTCTTGCTTTTGATGGACGATGAGCATACCCAGAAAATCTTGGGTTGCTATGGGCACCCAATCGTCAAAACGCCGAACATCGACGCGCTCGCTGCGTCGGGTACTCGGTTTGAGAGCGCATATACGAATTGTCCCATCTGCGTACCGGCACGCGCGAGTTTCGCCACCGGCAAGTATGTGCATGAAATCAGCGCTTGGGACAATGCGCACCCCTATGAGGGAAAACCCCCGAGTTGGGGCCACCGCCTCCAGGCAGCCGGGGTGCGAACCGCCTCGGTCGGCAAGCTCCATTACCGGAACGCAGAGGTTCCAGTGGGTTTCGACGAGCAGATCATCCCCCTGCATCTGCCCAAAGGGGGAGTGGGCGATATTTTCAGCGCGGTTCGCGACGAGAAGGGCCTGCCGCCAAGGAATCATCCGGAGTGGATGGCAGAACAAATCGGGCCGGGAGACTCCAAATACATCACCTATGACGGGCAAGTTACCGATTTGGCCTGTGAGTGGATAGCTAGGCAAGCGACAGAAGATAGTGAGCGGCCTTGGGCGCTCTTCGTCTCCCTCACGTGCCCGCATTTCCCCTTCATCGGACCGCCCGAGTTTTACGACCTCTATCCGCTCGAAGACATCCCGCTACCCATGCCGCACCCCTCGGGCGGTTACGATTGGCATCCTTGGATTGCCGCGCTTCACGAATGCGCTCCATACGACGTCTTTTTCGATGACCACAAACGGCGCGTCGCGCTCGCGTCATATTTCGCCATGATCAGCTTCGTGGATTCAAACGTCGGAAGAATCCTGGAGACGCTGGAGGAGTCGGGTTTCAGGGACAATACGCGTGTGCTTTTTGCCAGCGACCACGGTGACAATTTGGGAGAGCGCGGTCTTTGGGGGAAATCCACGATGTATGAGGAGTCCGTCGCCGTGCCTCTCATCGTTTCCGGCCCGGATGTTCCGGGGGGAAAGGTGTCGCGAACGCCGGTCTCGCTAATCGACCTGTATCCTACGGCGCTTGATTGCGCAGGCTTGCTCGAGGGCCATGAGGAAGAGCCGCTGCATGGCGGCTCCTTGTTCCGAATTGCGAACGAGCCCGATGATCCCGAGCGCGAGATTTTCAGTGAATTCCACGCCCTCGGCGCCAAGACGGGAATGTTCATGATTCGCCGCGGGCGCTACAAGTACATCCATTACGTGGGGCACGAGCCTGAACTCTTCGACCTGGAAGACGACCCCGAAGAGCGTCACGACATCTCAAGAAGTCCTGCCCACCAGTCAACCCTCTCGGAACTCGAAACGTGTCTCTTGCGGATCCTCGATCCTGAGTTGGTAGACAAGCGTGCAAAGGGTGAACAGGCAGCGCTGGTCGACCGCCACGGCGGCAGAGACGCGGTGATCGCCATCGGGAACAGTTTCGCGTCCCCGCCCCCGGGCGAGAACGAATACGGAGAGCAGGGAGGCTAACCGAACGCGAGAGTGAGACTTTTTCTTCTCATGCCGACATTCAAGACCAAGGCGATGGCGATGAAAGAGGAGATGGATGCGCTCCCTCCGTAGCTGACCAGAGGAAGAGGGATACCGACGATCGGCATCAGACCGAGTGTCATCCCGATGTTGAAGATGATGTAGAGGAAAAACGCCGTAGTAATGCCTACGGCGAGCAGGGTGCCTTCCTTGTCGGCGGCATTCAGTGCTGCGCTCAGACACCGCAGAATAAAAATGAAGAACAACGCCAATACGGTGATGCTGCCGATAAAGCCCAGTTCTTCGCTTAGCACGGAGAAAATAAAATCGGTGTGTTTCTCCGGCAGGAAATGAAGCCTGCTCTGCGTTCCCTGGAGAAGTCCTTTGCCCCAGATTTCTCCGCTGCCGACGGCGATGATGCTTTGTAAGCTTTGGTATCCTGCACCGAGGGGGTCGGCGTCGGGGTTGAAAAGCGTCAAAATGCGGCGGCGCTGATATTCTTTGAGAAAAAACCAGCCCAGCGGTGCGCTTGCAATCGCCAGGCAGCCGATGGCGAGAATGACTCTTCTCTTAACGCCAACGGCGAGGACCATTGCTCCTGCTATCAGGAAGACGGTGAATCCGGTGCCCAAATCGGGTTGTCGAACAATCAGCAACACAGGCGCAATCGCCAGGGCGAATGCCGGGATGAGTTCCTTGAATCCTATGGGTTCTTCTTCTCCGCGAGAGCCGAAATATCTGGCCAGCACGAGGATGACCGCCAGACGAGCCAGCTCGGATGGCTGGAGCCGCAAGGGACCGAAAACAAGCCAGCGTTTAGCACCATAGACGACCTGCCCCGTGAATAGGACGACGATGAGTAAAACGATGACGATAGCGTAAAAAAAGTAGGCCCATCGCGTAAAAATGTGGTAGTCGAAAAAGAGGATGAAGAGAAGTATACACAATCCAATGGATGACCACAGCGCTTGCTTGAGGTGCAGGGAATTTTTCAGGAAAACGGGGTTGGAATGAATGGCGCTGTAGATCATGAAAATACCCGTCAAGCTGAGTAACAGCGTAGCGAGAACGAGAAGCCAGTCCATTTGTGAGACGGCTCGCCGTATAGGTGATGATTGAGTAGTAGCGATGCCTGTCATCTGCGAATTCCAGGGACGTTGTCGTTTGCGGAGAGCGGTTTTCCTGCAGTCGTTTCACTCGAAGCCAGAATGTTCTTCTCGTTTTTCTCAAGATAAAAGGAAATCAGTTCTTTTGCGTATGGGGCGAAAAAAGACCCCGGTCTGCCGGCGTTTTCTCCCAAAATGGCAATTGCGATGGCGGGGTTTTCGTAAGGGGCGAATGCGACGAACCAGCTATGATCCCGAAATTTTCGCGGCAATTCCTCGGGCTTTTTTTTCCGGCCCGTGTATTTGAGGTCGACTGTCTGGGCAGTTCCCGTCTTACCCGCCATCAAGATGTTTGGCAACTGGGCTTTTTTCGCCGTCCCCCTTTTTCCATGGACGACTTCTTTGAGTCCTTCCCGGACTACTTGGAAAATTTCCTGGGCTATCGGAATCTTGCGAATGAGTTGGGGTTGTGATTCGAAAAGCGTCTCGCCGCCAGGGTTCAATACTTTTTTCACCAAGTAGGGTTTCCAGAGATAACCGCCGTTCGCCACGGTGGCGATGAGGTTTGCAGCCTGAATGGGCGTTATGAGATTGAAGCCTTGGCCGATGGAGACGCTGATAGTTTCGCCTTCATACCATCTTTCCTTGAATCGGCGGCGCTTCCAGGCATCCGACGGCACGAGGCCGCCTTTTTCGGCGGCGCCGAAACCGGTGGGTGAACCCATGCCGAACATGCGCGCGTAATGCGCGATTCTCTCGATTCCCAGCTTGTTGCCGTTGATGTAGTAGTAGACGTCGCAGCTTTGGGCCAGGGATTGGACGAAGTCTATAGGCCCATGCCCTCCTTTTTTCCAGTCACGAAATATTTTTTTCCCGAAAGGGAACAAGCCGTGGCAGCGTATTTTTTCACGGGGATGCGCAATTTTCTCGTTCAGGATCGCGAAACCCATCACGATTTTGAAAATCGAGCCCGGGGGGTATTGCCCTCGAATCGCCCGGTTCTCGAGCGGTTTCAGGGGGTCTTGCATGAGAGCTTTCCAGTCTCTGGCTTCAATCCCTCCGGCGAATATGTTCGGATTGAAGGAAGGCTTGCTCACCATGGCCAAAATTGCGCCGTCAGAAGGGTCGAGGATAATGATGCTGCCTTCATGCGCTTTGAATAACTCCTCTGCCTTTTTCTGAAGCTCCATGTCGATTGTCAGGTAGATGTCGTTCCCGGGTTTTTCCACGAACGGACGGACTACGCGCAACTCTCTTCCGTAGGCGTCCACCTCCACTTGCTTGAAGCCACTTTGACCGCGAAGAAATTTTTCCTGAGTTCGCTCGATCCCGTATTGGCCGAGCAGGTCTCCCTGGCGGTAGTCTCGTTTTTTCAAGCGTTGAAGCTGACGGTTGCTGACCTCACCCATATAGCCCAGAAGATGGCTCGCCTGCTCTTTGGAAGGGTATCGTCTGAGAGGCGTCACCTGAACGAATACGCCGGGATAGTCAGGCTTGTGCTCTTCTAGGAAGGCCATGGTTTTGCGGCTGATGTCCGCCTTGATCAGAAAAGGACGGAAAGGATTCGCATTCCGGGTTCTATTGTAGAGTTCCTCATAGGGTTGTTCCGTGATTTCTGCCAGCAGGCGTATGGTCTGTTTCAGGTTATTCACATTTTCCCGGGTCAGGTAAATGTTGAACGACGCCCGGTTGTCCGCGAGCAGTTTTCCCCTGGAGTCGAACACCATGCCCCTGGGGCTTTGAACAAGGCGGTATGCGATTCGGTTATCTTCGGAGAGGGTTCGGAACTTCGCGCCCTGGATGACCTGAAGGTTCCAGAGTCTGATGAACAAGCCGAAGAGCACCAAGCCGAAACAAAGCCCAAAAATGACTACACGGCGTTTGAGCGCATCGCTCGTAGCGGGATTTGAGTTGAAATGCCACTCTTTCATCTCAGGATCGCTCCGGATAGGGCGTGCCCGTTTCGGATGGTAGCACTTTTTCTTCCATCTTTCTCAGAAGGCTGATAATGAAAGGCGCCAGAGCGACGTTCATGCCCACCGTCTTTATCGCATCTATCCAATACGTGGTGGGCAGAAATTGAGCGGGCACGAAGATATGTAAGAGAAGGAAGGAAAACAGAACGTTGAATATCGAGGCGAAGAACACCGCCGCGCACTGAAACATGACGAAGCGCGCCGTCATGCTGGGCTTCAGTCCGCCCGTGTAATGGCCGATCAGCCCTTTTAGGAGCGCGTTGAAACCCAGTAAACCTCCTGATAATACATCTTCGAAAATACCGAAGCTGAATCCCGCGATGAGTCCCGTTTCCCTGTCACGGTAAAGACCTAGGAAAACGGTGGTAAGAAGCATGGCGTCCGGCCTGGCGCCAACCCAGATCGAGAAATAATCCGCCACTGCCGTATGCAGGATAATAGTAAGGACAACGATTATCATATAAAATAAAACAATCATTTCCAGGGACTTTCCTTAGGTTGTGTTATCAGGATCATCACTTCTTCTAGGTGTGAAAAATCCACAATCGCTTTTGCCCTAATTCGCGGGAACAACCCTCCTGCGTCCAGGATTTCCGTAATATGGGCCACGGGAAGCCCTTTTGGGAAAATGCCTCCCAGCCCGGAGGAAATGAGCAAATCCCCTTTCTTCATTTCTGCATCTAGCGGCATGTAGCGCACCTCGCTCTCTCCGATAGAGGAAATGGCGAAGACCCCTTGCGCGCGTGAACGCTGGGCGATGACGTTGACGGCGCTCCTCGAGTCGAGCAGGGTCAAAACCTGGCTTACGTTGTTCCCTACCCGGGAGATTCTACCTACGAGGCCCGCCTGGTGCATGACGGGCATATTTTTGCGCACACCATTACGCGAACCCAAATCCACCAGCAGCGATTCTCCAAAAATACTTCTGTTGCGCGCCACGATCCGCGCGAGACGAACGGGAGCCGAGAGATTCTTCGATGCGCTGAGCAGTTTCTCGAGGCGCGCGATTTCTGATTTCAACTCTAGTACCTGCGCATGGTTCGCACTGAGCGATTGCAGTTTCTGTTTCAACGCGATGTTTTCTTCATGCGCATTCTTGAGAAGCAGGTATTTTTGCCAAAGTTCGACCGACCATTTTCTGGGGATGTCGGCGACCTGAATCGCTGAACCGACGAGGGAGAGAAGCGCTCTTTCCATCAAAGTGGATTGACCACGAAAGCGCACGCTCAACGTCATAAGCGTGAAGCAGACGACAATCAAGCCAATGAGGAGGGCCAGACTTCTGCGTTCGACGAAAAACTGAAACATAATAATACTAGAGTTGATTCTCAGAAATGCGCGAAAGCGCTATTGCGGGCAGTGGCCGAAGCTTTTGTTCAGTATATCGGCTATACGGCCAGTTTTCCAAGCAAGTCGAGTTCATCGAGCACTTTGCCGGTTCCCATCACGACGGCCGAGAGCGGGTCTTCCGCTACGGTGACGGGAAGGCCGGTTTCTTCTTTGAGCAACAAGTCGATTCCCCGCAAGAGGCCGCCGCCGCCGGCGAGAACGATTCCCCTGTCCACGATATCGGCAGCCAACTCCGGGGGTGTTCTCTCGAGCGCGCCCCGGACGGTTTCGACGATGGCGCTTACGGGTTCGGACAAGGATTCGCGAATCTCCTCATCCGATATGACGACTGTTTTGGGAATAGCCGCGATCAAATCGCGGCCCTTTATTTCGAGGGTCTTTCTTTCTCCTATTACATAAGCGGAGCCCACTTGTATCTTGATCTCCTCGGCCGTCCGCTCCCCGATCAGCAGATTGTAGTTGCGCTTGATGTAGCTGATGATGGCTTCGTCCATCTCGTCTCCGCCGACACGCACCGATTGGGCATAGACGATGCCGGCGAGCGAGATGACGGCCACCTCCGTGGTGCCTCCTCCGATGTCCACCACCATGCTGCCGCCGGGTTCTTCCACGGGCAATCCCACGCCGATGGCCGCCGCCATCGGCTCCTCGATCAGATACACTTCCCGGGCGCCGGCATTCTCTGCACTGTCGCGAACCGCGCGCCTCTCCACCTGGGTGATGCCTGAAGGCACGCAAATCACCATTCGGGGCCGTACGAAGGTTTTTCTGTTGTGGACTTTCTGGATGAAGTAGCGGAGCATGGCCTCCGTGATTTCAAAATTCGCGATCACCCCGTCTTTCATGGGGCGGATTGCCATGATGTTCTCAGGCGTTCTCCCCACCATGGCTTTGGCTTCCGAACCCACCGCGAGCACGTGTTTCGAGTCTTTTTGGACCGTCACCACGGAGGGCTCGCGCAGGGCGATTCCCTTGCCTTTCACGTAGACGAGCGTGTTCGCCGTCCCAAGGTCGATGGCCAGATCGTTGGAGAACAGGCCCAGTATTGATGTTAACACCATGGTGGAGGGGATTCCTCTTGGTGAAGAGTTCCTTATTCATTCCTTGGGCGAAGTTCCGACTATGATTACACTCCAAGCGAGAATAATCAAGGAAAACACCAAAAATCAAGGATAAAGGCGCGCCGATTCGAGAAATATTTCATAAAGCAGCAGGCGATGTCCTTCAAAATCATCTTTTACGATTTGCGATGACACGAGAGGTGGGCTATTTTTCCTTTTGCTTGTCGCTGAAATCGTGTGTGATCGCATGGACGGTCGATTTGGAAGGAGTGCAAAACATTGATGCTTCGCTTTTTGAGGGAAAAGGGTAAGAGCTGGGTTCTGAAGGCGTTGCTCGGCTTCGTAGCGCTCACGTTCGTGTCATTCGGGGGCTTCGCGCTAACGGACAGGCAAGTCGATTCCGGTAGCAGCCGCGTCGCGGCATGGGTGGGCGATACCCCCATATCGGTGCATGAATTCGAACAACGCTATTACCAGCGGGCCGAAACGCTCAGGCGCCAACTGGGCGAAGCCTTTAATGAGGAACTCGCTCGCAGGCTCGGTCTCAGGCGCCAGACGCTCGATTCTCTTGTTGTCGAGAAGCTGCAAATGCGCGAAGCCCAGCGGCTCGGGATTGAGGTCACCAACGCACAAGTCGCCCTCCAGGTACAATCACTCGCCCTCTTTCAGCGGAACGGAAAATTCGACGCCCAGCAATATCGCAGCACCCTGGAATCGAATGGCATCACCCCCCGGCAGTTCGAAGAAAATCAAAGGCGAGTCATTTTACTCAACCAACTTCGTGACTATGTGAACTTGGGCGTGATGGTCAGCGAGCAGGAAGTGCGAGACGCCTATAAATGGAGAAACGCGGAAATCAAGTTGGCCGCCGTTCGCCTCAAACCCGAAATCTTCTCCGTGGAAGTGCCTACGCTGGAGGGCGACCTCAAAGCCTATTATGAAAAAAATAAAGATCAATTCAAGACCGGCCCGCAGAGAAAGGTATCCTGGTGGCATCTCCCGTTTTCCGCCGTGGCGCAAGTGGCCGAACTCAGTGATGCGGACCTGAGGTCGCACTACACGCGAACCCGCGCGAAATATGAGCGCAAAGAGAGCGTGACGGTGAATCAGATACTGTTGAAGCTGCCTCCCAATGCGAATAATGAGAAAGTGGAGGCGGCCCGGAAACGGCTCGAATCGTTGCGAGAGCGTGTCATGAAGGGTGAGAGATTCACCGAACTGGCCAAAGCGCACTCTGAAGGCCCCGGGGCAAAGCGAGGGGGTGAACTCGGCGTTTTTGGCAGAGGCCAGATGCTGCCCGAGTTGGAGAAGGTGGCCTACGCCCTGAAAAAAGGAGAGGTGAGCAAGCCGGTGAAGACTTCTTTTGGCATGCACCTTTTGTGGGTGCGGGATAAGGTTTTGCCCGGCGAGAAGCCGTTCGAGGAAGTCCAAAAGAATGTGGAGAAAGATTTGCGGGTCTTGCGATCCAGGGAACTGGCGAAGAATGAATTAAGAAAAATCCGCTACGCCGTTGAGGACAAAAAGGCGGAGCCTGCTCTCGCCGGCCTGAAAAAGGGAGAAACCGGCTTTTTTGAAAGAGGCCGTGCTCCACAGGCGGTGCCTGCATCTAATGTAGTAAGTGAGCTTGCATTCGGTCTGAGTGGTGAGGAGAAGGTATCGAGAGAAAAGGAGGGAGGAGGGGGCGTAAGCTTCGTGCGCCTCGAGGCGAAAAGGGAACCTTTCGTTCCTCAATTCGCAGATGTTCGCAAACAAGTGGAGACTTCATTCCTTCGCTTCAAGGGCGCCGAAGTTGCGAAAGGAAAAGCGTCGGTTTGGCTCCAGGAGCTCAAGGACAACAAGCGCGACCTCTCTTCCGTCGCCGAGGAACTCAAACTCAAGGTGCTCACCCCAAAAGCATTTAAGCGTGCGGACGCGCCTGATGAGCTTGGCCCGTCTCAAGAGTTGGCGAGCCTCGCTTTCGGTCTCGAAAAAGGCGGGTTCGGGACGGCCCATGCCGGCAGCGACGTGATTTTGTTCGAGGTATTGGAAGGGCCGAAGACGGACATGAAGAAGTTCGAGTCCGAAAACGCGGACTTCCGCCAAGGTCTGCTCCGGTTAAAGAAAGCAATGGTATTCAATCAATATCTGGAAAGACTCAGGCAGGCTGCCGACATCCGCTTTGAGGAAGGATTCAACTTGTAGAAAGTATAACGGCAGTACTGCGCTACCTGTTTTTCGCAGTTATCGCCAGAAATCCTCACGGTCCTCGGGTCTGATTTCGTGTTTTTCCTGCATCCCCTTTGCGAACAGATCGGCCGCTTCTTTCTTTCTTGCCTCTTGTTGATTCATCAACTCCTGAATGTCGGGAGTCTTCTTTCTGGCTGCTTCGGCAAACGGGTCTTTTACCTGGTGCCGCAGAATCCGCACGAAATCCTCCCCGATCTCGAAGC
>JAPPHK010000075.1 GCA_028820795.1 Nitrospinota bacterium
CCTCAAGAAATCCTACTACCAGGACAGGGCGTTCTTCCGGGTCGGCAGCTATTTCCGGTTCATGCGAAGCTTCGTCTGGGAGCTGTTCATCGCGAACGTCCAGGTGCTCAAGATCGTGCTCGCCCCCCGGCTGTCGATCCGTCCGGGCATCATCCCCTACAAGACGGTCTGCAAGACGCCGCTCGGCGTGACGATGCTGGCCAATTCCATCACGCTCACGCCCGGCACGCTGAGCATCGACGTGTCGGACGACGACGAGACGATATTCGTCCACACGCTGGACATCGACCACCCCGACGAGGTGGCCGAGGGCATCCGGAAGGGGCTGGAAGAACCCATCGTGGGGGCCGTGGAATGATAGCGCTCGCCGTTCAGATAAGCCTCCTCATGCTGGGCGCATCGGTGCTCCTGGCGTTCATCCGTCTCGCGAAGGGACCCACGACGTCGGACCGCGTGGTGGCGGCGGACACGCTCGCCACGAACGTGCTCGGCGTCATTGCGCTGTTCGCCATCCAGACGCACAACAAGCTGTTCATCATCGCCGTGCTCGCCCTGGCCATCCTGAGCTTCGTGGGCACGACGGTGTATGCGAAGTTCCTCGAGAGGGGGAAGATCATTGAGTGACGCACTCGCCGCCGTCCTGCTGCTGGGAGGCTCGTTCTTCATGCTGGTCGCGAGCGTGGGCCTCATCCGTCTGCCCGACGTCTACTGCCGCATGCACGCCGCCACGAAGGCGACGACCTTCGGCATGGGCGGCATCCTCCTGGGCGCGAGCCTCATCTTCCAGAGCACCACCGTCACGACGCAGGCGCTGCTGGCCATCTTCTTCCTGTTCCTGACCGCGCCCGTCGCCGCGCACCTGATATCGCGGGCGGCTTATAAGCGCGGCCCGGACCTCTGCGCCGAGACCACGCAGGATGAATACGGAAAATATCTCGAGGGACAGAAGACGGAGGAGGAGCCCCCGCAAAGGTTTGGGGACGCGTAGCAAAGCATTACAAATTGGGACTGTTGATAAAATCCTCCTCGCTCGGAACCAGTGAGCGCTGTCATTCCGGCGAAAGCCGGAATCCAGAGCCGAGGAGAATGGCGACGCTCCGGTTTTTCATCCCCCACTCATTAGCGGAAATACAGAAGAAATAAAAATCAAAGGCGAAATCCCTGGATTCCGGCATGCGCCGGAATGACGATCAAAACCCCGCCCCGCTCGCCCTCCCTCTGCTCTGAAAACCACCCCCCCTACCCCCCTTGTCAGGGGTCAAACGCGAGTGAGGAACGAGCGTTTGCAAAAGCCATTGGCGGGAAACGCATCGGCTTGCAATCCCTCCTTCCTATGTCGGAAACGACCTGTAGGGGTCGCATATATGCGACCCTGCCTTTTTTCGCCGCCCGGCCGTGGGCCGCATATATGGGGCTGTTAAAAAATCCCCAAAAGGAGCGCACCGAATTTCACTCCCCACTTGAGGGCTTTTGAAAAAGCCGGTTTTCGGAGCGGGCGCGTTCCTCTCGCCCCGCCTCGCTGCCGTATCACCCTCACCCTGAGTAGCCGCCGAAGGCGGCGTATCGAAGGGCGCCCGTTCGTCCCTCGATACGGCGCGCAAGCGCGCCTACTCGGGATGAGGGGGTTTTTCAACAGCCCCTCTTGAGGGTTGGTCTTTCCTCCTCGGGAAGGCCGACAACGAGGCTAGGGCGAAGCCTGCAGGCGAGTTGGCGGGAGGAAATGCCACAGAAAAAGCTCCCCCCCACCGATTCAGCCTTCGCAAAAACCGCTCGGCTTCATCGTCTGGCTTTCCCCTCGGGAAGCCAGACCCTCAAGGGGGGAATGAACTTCAAAAGAATGCGCGCAACTCAAAATTGCTTCCCGGGTCTTTTTCAATAACCCCATATGCGGCCCCTACAAACCCCCAACTCCCCTTGTCAGGGGGGTAAAAACGATGTCCTCTACGGGGACTTTTTCGACAACCCCCTCAAGGGGGGAGTGAACCTTCCTCTTTCATCAGTGGTCATTGACCTTCCAGGGGGGGAACCATTCCATAAGCGTATGTCGATTAATCAATCCATTCCCCCGTGATTGCGCACTTGCTCCATCGCGCCTAAAGTAGCGGTCGCCGCCGTTTTTTCACTCCTATCCATCCATACGGAGGAACTGGACTCATGAACAGATTTGCGAAGTACGCACTGGCGCTCATCGCGGCGGCATGGCTGACAGCTCCCGCCCTCGCGCACGCCGCCGAGTGGAGAATCGACCCCGCCCACACGACGGTGTCCTTCAAGGTGCGCCACCTGGGCGTCACCTGGGTGCAGGGGGAATTCCAAAGGGTATCGGGCACGGTCCGCTACGACCGGAACAACCCCGGCGCCTCGGCGGCGGACATCGTCATCGACGCCGATTCGATCAACACGCGCAACGCGCGGCGCGACAACCATCTCCGGAACGACGACTTCCTGCTCGTCGAGAAACACCCCGCCATCACGTTCAAGTCGAAATCCGTGAAGAATGCGGGCGCGGAGGGCCTCGATTTGGTCGGCGACCTGACCATCCGAGGCGTCACGCGGGAAGTGGTCCTCAAGGTGGCCGACATCAGCGGGGAGGTCAAGATGCGGCGGATCGTCAAGATGGGTGCCAGCGCCACCACGCGCATCAACCGCAAGGATTTCGGGGTGAAGTACCACCGCCTGCTCGATGCCGGCGGGCTCGTCGTGGGCGACGAGGTGCGCATCACCATCGACGTGGAGCTGAACAAGCTCTAGCGCGAGGGCGCTCCGCACGGGGAATCTCTGAAACAAAGGTAGAAAGGGACCGCGCTGGCTCGTCACTCCAGATCGGAGTCCCCGTCCTAAGGGGTTGTTAAAAAACCCGTTCGCGCGGCGGCGGATAGCAATCCCTCGCGGCGTGGGCGGGCGCGATGGTTTTGTAGGGACAGGCCTCCGTGCCTGTCCTG
>JAPPHK010000171.1 GCA_028820795.1 Nitrospinota bacterium
GCGTTTGTATCGAAGGGCGAAATTCACGCCCCCCATCCTTCGATACGGCGCTTACTTCGATACGGCGCTTACGCGCCTACTCAGGATGAGGGTTTGGGGCGCTTGCTCGGGATGAGGGCGTCAAAGCGTTTTGAGAAACCCGATGCCGCGCAGTGGGTCAACCCGACCGACGACCCCTACATATCCACTCGAATGGCGACCGTAGCCGGACAGGCTTCTACGCCTGTCCGGGGTTCGCGAACCGCCCCTACAAAACCATCGCGCCCGCCCACGCCGCGTGAACCTCCATACCGCCCGATCCCAGGGCCGGCTTTTTCAAAAACCCCTCCTCAGGAAGACTTTTTCAACAACCCCTAGAAGATCGCCCGTACGCCCGCAAACCACTGCCGCCCCGGCGACTCGAAGCCGTATACGGCCTCGTATTCCTCGTCGAGGGCGTTGTTCACCTTGAGTTCCACCGTCAGATTCTCGACCTTCGATTTCCTCGTCCTGTCGAACATTGAGACGCCGTCCTTCACGACGTCGAGCGCGAGCGCCAGGTCCACCCGCGTGAAGCCGGGGTTGATCACCCGGGGTGCGGGATAGGTGGAGAAGTCGCCGTCCCACCGGTCTCCCATCGTGTTCACCCTGAATGTGGCTTTCAATCGATCCGGGTGGTAGGTGATCGAGCCGCTCCACCACCAGTCCGGGCGTCTCAGGAGCGGTTCTCCCTCCACGTAGTTCGGCGCGCCGCGAACCCCTCCGTCGTCCAGCGTGATTGCGTCCATGGTGCTCAAACTCGCGTGGGTCGTGAAGTCGTGAAAATCAATCAACGAAAAGGAGAGTTCCGCGCCCTTCACCCGCGCCTTTCGGACGTTCTCGTAGTTCGTGCCGTTGGCGAATGGGGTAGGGGACCATGCGATCATGTCGTCGATTTCGTTCACGTAATACGTGGCGCTGAACTTGATTGTTTTATTCGAAAAATACTGATCGAATCCCGCCTCCCAGCTTTTCTGCCTTTCGCTCTTCAGGTTCGGGTTTCCGATTTGGCCGTAGAGGCTGAGTATATCGCCGAAGGTGGGCCGCTTGATTCCCTCGCCCACCGCCCCGCGGATCCGCGCGCCGGTTCCGGGGATTTTATAGGATGCGGAGAGTTTTCCGGTCGTCTCGTCCTCTCCGGCGTCGAAACTGTCCACCCGCACCCCGCCCGCGAGGGTGAAGCTTTCCTGGAACTGGAACTGCTGTTGCGCGTATATAGAGGTGGCCCGCCTGTCGCTTTCGTATTCGGTTTTCCCGAAACCGAAATCGCTTTCTGCGGAAATGTCCTCCGTCTCCCATTCGACCCCCAGCGTGGATATGGAGCGGCGAAGCGCGCTAAAGCCGAGTTGCTTCCCTGAGAGTCTCACGTTGATCTGGTTGTCGAAATGAAGCCTCGTCCCTTCCGCCTCGCTGATGGAGGAAGATGAACTGTTTGCATCAGGTCTGTTCTCGTGCAGCGCGTCGCGCAGATACAGGGAAAGGCGGGGGATGTATTCGAGCCACGAGAAGGGCTTGAGATGCGCGCGCGCGCCGATGAGTTGCTCGGTGAATTTCGAATGGTTGTTGGGGTCGGTATAGCCCTGGTAGGCCGGTCCGGGGATATTGTAGCGATTCCGGTTGGCGTGATAGAGAAAGCGTACTTTCGCCTTATCCGATAAGAAATGCTCCAGCCCCACCGTCCCGACGGTGCGGTAGTAGCTGTCGTTCGGAAGATGGCCCTCCGTGTCGAGGCGGCTCAAGCTCGCCACGTATCCGCTCTTCGCCGTTCCGCCCTTGAGCTTGAATGCTTCCTCGAACGTGTCGTCGCTGCCGCCCCTCGCGCGGACGGTGAAAGAGGGCGCCTCTCCGGGTTTCCCGAAGTCGGGCAGGAAGTTCACGACGCCCGAAGCCGCGTCCGAGCCGTAGAGCGGGCTTTGGGGACCTTTCAGGATTTCGGCTGCGCCCACCCACTCGGGCGAGAGGTGGCCGAAGTCATACGCGCTCCCGTCCGGGAAGGTGAGCTTGAAGCCGTCGATCATCACGCTGGTGAAGTTGCTCTCGCTCCCCCTTAAAAAGAGGCTCGCCTGTCCGCCCCTGCCGCTCGCCTGCGGGAGGATGACGCCCGCCCCCTCGCTCAGGAAATCGAGGGCGTCGCCGGGCAGGAGGCTGTCGATCCGCTCCGGGCCGAACACCTCCACCGAATCGGCCACGTCGCTCAGGCGCTCGGGCGTTCGCGTCGCCGTGACGGTGATGGGGTCGAGATAAAGCTCCTCTTCGCCGCTTTGCGCGCAGGCAACGCCCGCCCCTCCGAAGAGGATGAGCGCTGCGAGCCAAACGGCAAACAGAGCTTTTTTGATGCGGATGGATGATCGGGTGGGTTTCCTTGAAATGCCTTGCATGATGGTGCGCCTCCTTGAGCGGCCCAAGCGCTCGAAACGGACCCCTGGCGGGGTCGCATGGGAGATGACGCCGGCAGGCCGGTCTTCTGGCTCGCGCCGATGGCCGCCTTTCATTCCTTCCCGGGTGTTCCCCGGTGGACTGTATGAAAGGCGCGTCGCTTACAGCTGCCGGGCAGCTCCGGATTCGCACCGGATTCCCGTACACCTGCCGGCTGTTTCAGCGGCGGATGCGTCCGCCGCGCTTATGGCTGTTGAAAAAGTTCCCCCAAAGGGGTTGTTGGTCCCCCGATTAAGATTGCTCACCGTCATTCCGGCGAAAGCCGGAATCCATTTTCAAACAGAATGACGATATTCCGGTTTTTCATCTCCCCATCATTGGCGGGAAGCAATTAGAAATTATAAAACAAAAGCAAAAATGGATTCCGGCTTTCGCCGGAATGACGAACAAAACCGCACCGCCTCTTGTAGGGACAGGTCACGACCTGTCCCTACGCCCCTTCCCCGGTCGGTTCCATTCCCCGGATCATGAAACC
>JAPPHK010000197.1 GCA_028820795.1 Nitrospinota bacterium
GCATGGACCCCCACAAGCCCGGCGAGGTGCCGGCGTCTTATTTCGAGGCGATGGACCTGACGCCGTATCCAAAGGCGCTTCGCTACCACTGCTGGCGCAACGAGAAATTCAGCGGCAGCCCGCCGTCGGAGAACCTGGTGATGGAAGGAACCGATAAGGCGCGGGCGATTAGAGAAGAAGCGCGCAAGTGGGTTCCGTGATCCGGTATGGACCTTGCCGCCCTCACGAGCAATCTTTTGCCTGTCGATTCAAGATTCGGTGATTTTCCCGGTGGCGATCCTTGCCGCCTTGACGGCGCATCCCATGACGCCGCCCGGCCCTTTACTCTGATCCCTCAAGAAAAAACGACTCTTTCAATGCTGGACACCCTTTCTTCCAGCGCTTCGATTTTGGCGTCTCTGCCTATATTCTGCTGATATATTTTCTTATGCCAGTGGTTGTTTTCTACCTGGATTTCGTTGAGTCGTTCGTGAAGTTTCTTGAATTCCTGCCTGGTTTCTTCGTCCATGTCTGAGCCCCCTTTCGTGTTCTCTTTTGCTAACACACCGAAAATCCGTTTGCAAATCTGCAAAATTATCCTCGTCAGGCAACAAGCGCAGTTGCCGGAGAGTCGGGTCGCTTGCTGAATACGAGGCCGCTCCCTTGAAGTAACCGGGCACGAAGAAGTGAAATTCCGATATGACGTACATGGTCCGCATGACGTTCTGATGAAGAACCCTAACAAGGTCATAGAAAGGGCCATTAAGATCGAAGAGACATGGAGTAGTATTCTTGGAAAGGAACAAAAGCAGTTGAACACCACTTGTGGCGTATATGTGGTTGGAATGCGGATCGGCAACAACACGACCCCATGGTATGTCGGTACTACTTATGATCGGAGCTTTGAAAAAATATGTTTCAATTCGGATATTGAAAAATTGAAGAACATCATCAATGTCAAAAAAGGGATGCCGGTAATCTACTTTCTGCCGCGATTGACGGAAAAGAAGGGAGATTATCAGTCGGCGAAACCGACGAAAAATAAACCAGCCGATGTGGATTAGGTCAAGAGGGTCCTGCTTGAATATGGGGTGCAAACCAACAAGGAAATTTTGTTCGAGGATTCGCGCGATACAGAGATTTTACGGGATCTCTACGTTGCGGGTTTTGTGAACGCAGAGAAAGGGGACGACAAGAAGAAGAAAGTGGTGCAGGGCTTAAGACAACTTCTCGGTTTCAAGAAATAACGTCGTCAGCCGCTTTATCCCCTCACATCAACTCCAGATAAATCCGCTTCATGTCTTCCGCGTCGGCGGGGACGGGGTTCGTCGCCACCGTGGAGCTGGCGGCCGCCTCGTGCGCCATGCGGTCGAGGTATTCCATCTCTGCGCCGATGGCCGCGAGCGACTCGGGGATATCGATGTCGTCCGCCAGGGCGCGGACGCGGTCGATGCTGAGTTCCGCGTCCTGCGTTTCGTCCGCTCCTTCGTCAGGATTCGCCAGGAGCGGGGCCAGCCGGGCGTAGGTCTCCCGCATGGCGGGCAGGTTGAAGCGCATCACGGGGGCCAGGAGGATTCCGTTCGTGGTGCCGTGGTGGCCGCCGAAGAAGTTGAAGACCGGGTGCGTGAGTCCGTGCACGATGCCGAGTCCGGTGTTCGTGAAAGAAGCGCCCGCGAGACAGGCCGCCAGCGCGAGGGGGTCGGCGGCGTCCGGGTCGGCAGGATCGGCGACGAAGCGTCGCGCGTTCTGACCGATGAGGCCGATTGCCTGGAAGCAGAGCGCCTGCGACCAGGGGTTCGCGCGCGGAGAGCCGAGCGATTCCACCGCGTGGGTCAAGGCGTCCATCAGCGCGCCCGCGGCGAAGAATTTGGGAAGCGTGGCGAGAAGGGAGGAATCCACCACCGCCACGTCGGCGTAGAGCGCGTCTGAGTGGATGCTCGACTTGGTGCCGCGCTCGATGTCGGTGATGATGGAGGCGCGCGTCACCTCGCTGCCCGTGCCCGCCGTGGTCGGGACGGTGATGAAGGGCGGAATGGATTTCTCCACCGTGTCCGCGCCGTAATAGTCGCTAATCTTCCCGCCGTTCGCGAGGAGCGCCCCCATCGCCTTGGCGGTGTCGATGGCGCTTCCCCCGCCCACGGCGATTATCCCGGAACAATCGTTCGCCTCATAGAACGCCTGCGCGCGCGTGATGCTCGGGTCCGACGGGTTGGGCTCCACCTCTTCATAGAGGCGGTATTCGACGCCCGCCGCATCGAGGCCATCCGTCACGGGGCCGAGCACGCCCGCGCCCGAAAGCCCGGGGTCCGCGAGCAGCATGGGGCGCGTCATGTTCAGACTCTTCGCCTCATCCCCGATGGAGGCGGCCTCGCCCCTGCCGAAGCGCACGCGCGGCACGGCGGACATGCGGAAAGGATCGATCATGGCTGCTGTCTCCTTATGGAAATTTTCATCCGGTGCGGCTCTGCGGGTTATTCTCCAGCCGCTTCGCTTGCGAGCGCTTCTCGCGGCGGCCAGTCTTCGGAGCGGTTCTTGAACGAAAGATAGACGAGAACGTCCGGCCCCGGATTTTCGAGTTCATGCTCCACGCCCAGGGGGATGTGGACCACCTCGCCCACGCCCAGGGTTTTCTCCTCTTCTCCGACGCGGAACCGGCCCGTGCCTTTCAGGACGTGGATGATCTGCTCGCAGCCGTGGCTGTGCGGACGCGTCGCCTTGCCGGGCGGCTGCTCCTGGCGCGTCAGGGTGGTGAACGCGCCGAGAACCATGGCGCCGCGCGAATCCGTGGTCGAGACGACCTTGCGCTTTTTCATGTCGTCCCAGCGGTAAAAGGGCACGGCGGGCATCCTCTTTTTTCTAGCGACAGACGTACGGCCTAGACCAGCTCGGCGATTTTCGCCTGGAGAAGCTCGTAGTTCGGGCGGCCCATCTCGATTTCGC
>JAPPHK010000192.1 GCA_028820795.1 Nitrospinota bacterium
AGGCGGAAAGCCGGATGGCCCTGCGCGCGCTCATCGAGCGAACCGGGTAAGCGAACCCGGCGAAAGCGACAGGGGCATCACTCCCGCCTCCTGCACAAAAACCAACCCCCCCTATACCCCCCCCTTGAGGGTCCTTGCGGTGTGACGAGAGAGCAATTCACTCCCCCCTTGAGGGGGAGTCAGCAAGACGAGGGCGAAGCCCGAAGTCGCGCTGGTGGGGGGACATGCCACAGAAAAAGCTCCCCCCACCGATTCAGCCTTCGCACAAACCGCTCGGCTTCATCGACTCCCCCTCAAGGGGGGAGTGAAATTCAAAAGCGGCGGCGCATCGTCTTTTTATGCCCCCCTGTCAAGGGGGGGTAGGGGGGTTGCCTTTCAGGCGCGCGCGTTTGACGGAACGCGGCTTCTTTTTTACAGTAGCGGACACACGCGAGGATTCCGAGAGACCCACCTCTTGGGAGATGCGCGTGACCACCTATGAAATTCTCAGCATCATCGGACTATACGCGGGTCTTTCCCTTATCTGGTACGGGTTGCGCCAGATGAGCATCGCTTCCGAAAAACGGAATCGAGAGCTTGACGAGATCATCGCGAACCAGGCCGAAAGCCGCGAGGCGTTCCGCGTCCTCATCGAGCGAGCGGGAAAATAATCCCGTGGCGGCCAGGGGGGGCGGGCGGCCACAGGGGGCCGCCCCTACAGTTTTGTTTTCCAGGTTTCCGTAGGGACAGGCCCCTGTGCCTGTCCGGGCCCCCGTGCCTGTCCGGGCCCCTGCGCCTGACCATGCGGGATCGGTGGCCAAAATCACGAAGGGCGGCCACGGGGGGTCAGACATATATGTCTGACCCTACGATATCGAATCCACAAAAAACCGGCCCCCGTCGCGGGGGGCCGGTTCGTTCTCGATGGCGATGGCGGGGTTGCCAGACCCGGGAAAAGCGCGTATAGGGTTTGCTATATTTTTTCCCGCACCCTATAAAAGTGGCTGGGGGTCAAACGCGACCAATGCGGAAGCGTTTGAATTGTTCCCTCCCATGCCTTATAAAAGTGGCTGGGGGTTACTCATTGTTCCCGTCCCACACCGAGAGGACTCAAACTCTGTAGCATGGGCCGGTACAATTTGCTCCCGACGATGTAGAGCAACCAATGAGTAACCCCCAAAGGTCACTCGCTCTTTCCCGGCAACCTGCCCTTTCTTCTTCTTTATCAGACCCGCTCCGGCCCCGGGAGGCCGAAGGCGTCCTGCCCGTTACCTGTGCGCCGCGAACGATCCGATGAAGGCGGCACTTCCCGCCGGATTGCTCTGCTGCGTAGCGTAAAAGGTTCCCGCAACCGAACCGGGGGCCTGAGCCTTGTACGTTGTTGTGATAACGTCTGGATCTGGAGCCCTATTCGTCACTACGGACTTTGTGTGTCTCATTCCGAAAAACTGGCCCTTCCATGAGCCGCTGAAGGATTTGCCGTCAACCACACCGACGGCGTCATCCCCAAAACCGGCTTCTATGGCATCTGTAGCAAAGGTGTGTTTCTGCAGTTCAATGCTGCCCGCCATTTGTTGTCCGCCGGCGACGATGTTCGTGACCGCGCCCTCGATGCTGCCCTCGCCGTCAGTTCCGGTGCCTGTCGGATTCCGGAACTCGGCGGTGAGCGTAACGTCCCCGGTGAAATAGCTCGTATCGCTTCCCGCGAGGTAGGCGCCGTTCGCATTCCCCCGGTAGGTGGCCGTGAGATCTTTACCCTCATCCACAAAACCGCTGATGCTGTTTAAGGTAGTTGCCCGGCAACTTCTGGTAGGTTCATCAGTTACTACACCAGCATTTTCATCTCCAACACAGAAATTGTGAGGGCTTGCTGGGATTGCTTGGCTCCCGTAAGCGAATGCCGTGATCCTGGATGCGCTCAAATTTGCGGGGTCCACCGTCAACCAGATTCCGGCGAGCAGATAGTCTGTGTCGATGATATAGTTATACCGCTCGTCATAAAGCGTAGTATCAACATCCTCCTCGACATCAGTTTTTGTCCCTTTTCTCTCTTGATGCGCGATGTCCGTGTAGGCATTGACGAAGTTGGTGGTGCCGTTGTTCAGGTCGAATCCATGGGGGAGGCGGCCCGTTCCGGTAAGAGGAGGCGTCGTGCTGTCCGAAACAAGCGCCGCTGTGGCTCCAGTCGGCTGTATACGAACCGTCCGCTGTCCGGTAACCCTGTTTGCGCCCTCGGTATTCGCAGGGTATTCGGCGCACGGCTCAACGCAAGCAGTACGAGCGCCGGAACTGATACTTGGATTGGCACCAGTAGCCGCCACGACAAGGCTGTCGCCTGTCAGGTTGGCGCCCGCTGCGCCCAAAACGGCGTCGGCGAGGAGCTTGTTGTCCCTCAAATGCCTGATGAGCGAGGACCCGCCCGTCAGGGCCATCTCGTCCTCTTCGCGCTGCCGACGTTGGTTCGCGGCCGCCTGCACGGCGCCCTGAATGTTCGATATCGCCGATGCGGATGCATTGAGAGTGCTTTCAGCCGCTTTCGCGTTCGCAAGCGCCGCATTCGCCTCCGCCGGCGTCGTGGCCAGGGTGGCCGCCGTATTCGCGCTCACGATAAGCGCCAGGGCGCTTTGCGCCGCATTGCTGTGGCCGATGGCGTCCGTGATTTGAGCGGGCGTGGCGTCGGGGTTGGTTCCTATCGCGGCTGCGGCCGAACTCGCCGCCCCCGCTCGCGCCTGCGCATTCGCAAGGATACTTGCGACTTCCTGCCTGGCTGCGGCTATCCTCTCCGCATCGGTCGGCTCGGTGGGTTCCGGCATTGTGGGCGGTTCCGGATCCGGCATCGTCGCCGACCCGCCGCCGCCACCGCCACCGCCGCAACCGGAGGCAAATGCCGCAATGCACACGACACATACCGCCAATCTCA
>JAPPHK010000139.1 GCA_028820795.1 Nitrospinota bacterium
TGAACCCGCGCATGGGCATCTACAAATGCTTCGGGTGCGGGGCGGGGGGCAACGTCTTTCAGTTCCTGATGCAGCACGAGGGGATGACTTTCCCGGAAGCGCTCTCGCGTCTGGCGAAACGCCAGGGAATCGACCTCTCCCGCTATGAGAATGCCTCGGAGCGGAGTCCGCAGAAGCCCGACGCGCGTCAGAAGATACTGGCCGCGAATCGCCTGGCGGCCGATTTCTACAAGGCGGCGCTCGAGAGCAACCCGGGTGAGCGGGGCCGTAAGTATCTGGAGGAGCGCGGCGTTACGGCGGAGGCGATCGCGAGGTTCCGGATCGGGTTCGCGCCCCCGCGCTGGGACGCCCTCATCAATGTCCTCGGAAAAAGAGGGGTGTCTCCAAACGACCTCGCGGAGGCGGGTCTCGCGGTGCGGCGCGAGGACGGGAGCGGGCATTACGACCGCTTCAGAGACCGCATCATGTTCCCCATCCGTAACCACGAGGGGGAGATAGTGGGCTTCGGCGGGCGTTCGCTGCCCGACAGCGACCCGCGCCACGCCACGGCGAAATACGTGAATTCGCCGGATACGGCGCTCTTCAAGAAGGGCAGGACGCTGTATGGCTTTCATGAGGGCAGGGAGTCGATTCGCGAGAAAAAGCGCGCCCTGGTGACGGAGGGCTATTTCGACGTCATATCGCTTTGGGAGCACGGGTTCCGGGAGGCCGTGGCGCCGCTCGGCACCGCGCTGACGGCAGAGCACATCCGGAGTCTCAGGGCGCACGCCGAGGAACTCGTGTTCGTCTTTGATCCCGATGCCGCGGGCCTCGCGGCTTCCGAGCGCGCGGGTTCGGTGGCGGGGCGGATGCTCGGTCTCGCGGGTGCGCCCGATCTGCTCGTCGCGAGCGACGTTCTGCGCAAGGATTTCATCGATCGCGACGGGGCGGGCGCCGTGCGCCTCAAGGTGGTGAACCTGCCCGAAGGGCGCGACGTCGACACGTTTTTGGGAGAAAACGGAGCGGAGGACTTCGACCGGCTTCTCTCCTCCGCGCAGGGTATTCTGGAGAACACCGTGCAGACCGCGATGGACGGAATCTCCGCGGGCGCGGGCCAGGCCGAGAAAATCGAGGCCATTCAGAGACTCTTGCCCATACTCGGGACTTGCCACCGCAGCGTTCAGGACCAATATTTGGCTTTGGTGGAGGATCAACTCGGGATTCCCTATCCCACGCTGACGGCCATGGTGAGGAGGCTGCAGGCCGAAAACGCCCGGGAATCTTCGCCCCGAAGAGAGGAAAACCAGGTCGATCTGCTGGGAGCGAACCTCGATCGTCCAAAATTCGAGATGGACGCACTGCAGCTTTTGCTCATGAGGCCGGAGTTGGCGTCCGAGGTGCCCGATGGACTGATGACCGACCCGGCGGTGGACGAGGTCCTCTCCCTGATGAAATCGCAGGATGCAGCCTCTCTCACGGCGGCTTCCATCGCGGACAGGCTGGAAAATCCCGCCTCGCGCGCGCTGGTGGTGGAGTTGGCCGTCGTGGAGGTGGAGCCCGAGGAAATCGAAGCGGAGCTTTTCGATTGTATCGAGAGGCTCAAGGAGCGCCACCGGCGCAAGCTGGAAGAGGATTTGATGAAGCGCATCGAGCAGACGCGCAAGCAGGAGGGGGATGATTCCCCTGAAATGTGGAAACTTCTGGAGCGGAAAAACGCGCTTCTGCGTGAGAGGCAGCGGTCGGCCTCTCCGCGTTGAGGCGTTTTAAGCAGATTTTCATTTTTTTGAATCCGCTGTGGTTCAACTTCCTGGCTGGATGAAAGGAGAACGACATTGGCGCAAGCGACGCAGACGAAAAAAGAGAACAAGGTAGATGACGTCAAGAATCTAATCGACCTCGGGAAGGAGAAGGGTTTTCTCACCTACGAAGAGGTGAACGACGTTTTGCCGCCCGACGTAACCTCGCCCGAGGTCATCGACGACATCATGGTGCTCTTCAGCGACATGGACATCGAGATTCTCGACAGCGAATCGGCGGAGAAGCGCGCCGCCAAGAAGAAGAGCGAGTCGGTGACCCAGGAGAAGGAGAGTTCGGAGGCGATTAGTTCGTTCGATGATTCCACTTACGGGAAAACCGACGACCCCATGCGCATGTACCTGCGCGAAATGGGGCAGATTCCCTTGCTGAGCCGAGAAGGTGAAATCACAATCGCCAAGAGAATAGAGGAGGGTCAACTCGAAGTGTGCCAAGCGACGGTGAGCACACAGGTGGCGATCGACGCCGTCCTGGAGTTGGCCGAGCAGCTCAAGAAAGGCGAACTCGGCGTGACCGAACTCGTCGTCGTCACCAACGAGGCGGCCTCGGACGATGAGGAGAGGGAAAAGCCCACCTATGAAGAGGACAAGCGGCGCATCCTCAAACTCGTGACCAGGCTCAAAACGCAACTCCGCACCCTGGAGAAGAGAAAAGCGGAGAAAGACAAGCCCGTTAATTTGCAAAGAGCGCGCGACAGGGTGGCGGCTTGCATCCGCGAGATGAACCTGCGGCCCGAGCGCGTCGACAGCATCGCCGAGCGGGTGAAGTCATATGTCGAGACGATGCGCAAATATCAGGAGGAGATCGAAGGATATCTCCGGCAGGTGGAGATGGAGGAGTCCGAACTGCGCGCCGTGATTCGCGAAGTCACCAAGTCGAAGGGCAAGAACGGCGGCCCCGCGATTCGAACCGTCGGGGAGAAGCGCATTCCCGTCAGCATTCTCGCTGAATATGATCGCCGTATCAAAAACGTGCGCCGCAGAATCCGCACGACGGAAAAAGCGGCGGGCGCCTCGCGCGAGGATCTGGAGAATTCCCTGAAGATGATCCGCCGCGGCCGCCGCAAGGACCGCCGGGCGAAAAAAGAACTCGCCGAGGCGAACC
>JAPPHK010000269.1 GCA_028820795.1 Nitrospinota bacterium
CCCCGCACCTGCCCGCATTCGCGCGAGAGGGATATGTAAGGTTCACCTTCGTTTGCAGCGACGCAAAAGGGTGCTAAAAGAGGTTCGACGGGCACTGCATTCGGCGAGGAGGACGGCTTGCAAATCTATTCGTTCGACACCATCCCCTGGCCCTACCTGAAGGGCAAGACGAGTTATCCGCACGATGCGTCGGAGTTCGACGCCAAGAAGGCCCACGCCTTGTGGGAGGAGCATTTTCGCTTCTGGGAGCGCGTGGAGGCGGCGGGGCTCGACGGCATCGGCCTGAACGAGCATCACGGCACGCACTTCGGCTCGATGCCCACCCCGGGCGCATTCGCGGGCCACATCGCCGCACGGACGAAGCGGGCGAAGATCGCGATTCTAGGCTACTGCCTGCCGCTCTATCCCCAGCCTTTGCGCGTGGCCGAGGAGATCGCGGCGCTCGACGTTTTGAGCGGCGGGCGGATCGTGGCCGGTTTCCTGCGCGGTGCGCACAGGGAGTATCTGGCCTACAACGTGGATCCGGCCGAGAGCCGCGGGCGCTTTCAGGAAGCGTGGGCGTTCATCGTGAAAGCCTGGCGCGAGCGCGAGCCTTTCGACTGGAAGGGTGAATATTTCCACTATCCGCGCTGCCAACTCTGGACGAGGCCCTGGCAGAAACCTCATCCGCCGATTCTCTTTCCGGCGGATTCTGAAGGCTCACTCGACTGGGGCGCCAGGATGAAAACTCCCGTGGTGCTGAGCCACCGGCCCTTTCAGGATTTGCTCGCGAAAGCAGCTTATTACCGTGAGCGATGCCACGCCTATGGATGGGAGGCAGGAGCGGAACATGTCTGGCTAGAGCATCAGGTATATGTGGCGGATTCCCGCTCCCAGGCGATTGATGAGGCAGGACCGGCGCTCACGTATTATTGGCAAAACCTCTACGGAGCGCAGCCTGAGATTCTGGCGGAACTCACACGACGTTTTCCGAGTAGCTATGCTGAGCCTGCGTCCCTGAAACCGCTCACCTCGAACGCTCAGCCAAAGCCCTTGGGTCTAATCGGTGAGGAAGCGAGAACGCCTACCCAACTCATGCTTGACGGCATGGCGGCCGTGGGAACATCTAATGATGTGCGTGATGAGTTGATGGCGCAAAAAGAACTAATGGGTTTTGGTGGCATGGTGATTTACTTTCATTTCGGGAGCTTGAGCGTGGCGAAGGCAATCTCCAACATGGAGAAGTTCGCCCGGGAGGTGATGCCTGTTCTCAAGGACGCATGATTCGGTCTTGCGGCCTTCTGGGAAAGAGGCGATGATGAGATGTCTTATCGAGACAAACAACTAAGTGATTTTTCATTTTAATTGAGGAGTAAAAATCAATGAGCAGCGAGCTTGCGGCCAAAGAATGTGTGCCCTGCAAAGGTGGCGTACCTCCGCTTAAGGGTAAAGACCTCTTCACCCTACAAGAAAAGTTGGGTGGTGATTGGCGCGTGATTAATGAGCACCATCTGGAAAAAGAATACAGTTTTTCCGACTTCCGGACGGCGCTTGATTTCACGAATCGCGTAGGCGAGATGGCCGAGGAGCAGGGCCATCATCCCGACATCTATCTGGCGTGGGGGATGGTGAAGGTCACAGTGTGGACACACAAGATAGACGGCTTGACGGAGAGCGATTTCGTGTTCGCGGCCAAATCGGATCAGGTTTTTTAGGAGCGCCTAAATAGCGTGAAGACGTATGGAAAAGGATGAAGGACTGCGCCTTGTTTACATTTTCAGGAGGGAGGGGAGATTTGCGAATTGCTTTTTTAAACTCCTGGACCCTCGATATCGCAAAAGGCTCGGGCACGGCGGCGGCCATCACGGGGCTGGTAGGCGGGCTGAATGCGAACGGGCATGCGGTGGAGATCATCGGCCCGAACGAGCGCGCGTCGAGCCTTCTGCTCCAGAGGATTCTGTATAATCTGGAATTGAAATATCGGGTATCGCCTGATGATTTCGACCTCATTGTGGGTTTTGACATCGATGGCTTCGATTTGAACGTTGATGTCCCTTATATCGTCTATCTGCACGGAATCTCGGCCGACGAGATGCGCTTCGAGCATGGAGCGCCGCGCCAGTACTTGCGAACGCTCTCCCATCTCGAACGTGCCAACGCGCAACGCGCCGACAGGGTGATCGTCACCAGCGAATACAGCCGGAGCGTCACTTGTGAGGCGTATGGACTACCGGCGGAGAAAGTCGGCGTCGTGGGTAACGGGATTCACCCGGCTCATTGGGAGCGCATAAGCAAAATGAAGCGTTCCACGGGCCACACCATCCTCTCAGTAGCGCGTCAATATCCCAGAAAGAACACCAAGAGCCTCATCCAGGCCATGCCAAGGGTGCTTGCTACAGTGCCCAATGTAAAATTGCGCGTCGTGGGCGGCGGACCGAGATCAAAGAGTCTTGAAAAACAAGTGGGTAGACTCGGTCTCGAGAGCGCGGTGACGCTCCTGGGTGAGTTGCCGGAAGATGAAGCCGTGCGTAATGAATACGCGGCGGCGGATGTTTTCTGCCTGCCCTCGCTTCAGGAGGGATTCGGAATCGCTTTTTTGGAGGCCATGGCGGCTGGCCTGCCCGTGGTGGCGCTCGACGTGGCGGCGGTGCCCGAGATTGTGGGTGACGCTGGAGTCCTGCTGCCGCCGCCGGGGGATGAAGCAGCTCTTGCCGATGCGCTCATCAACTTGCTGAAGAACAAGGCCTTGCGCGAAGAACTGGGCCGGTGCGGAATCGAGCGCGCGGCGTCGTTCAGTTGGAGCGCCGTGGCCGAGCGTTTTATCCGCGAAGTCTCTCCCTGTCTCTGCGGCGCCGCCTGATTCCCCTCTCGCGCGAATGCGGGCAGGTGCGGGA
>JAPPHK010000104.1 GCA_028820795.1 Nitrospinota bacterium
ACAGCAGGAACGTCACCCCGCCCATGCACCACGTGAAGCGGATGCGGATGGCGTGGCGCCTGATTTTCGTGGGATGCAGGTGCAGCCAGAGGTTGTCCACCACCATGAGAACGCGGTTTCTCGGCGTATCCTCGTACCCGTGGCGGAACATCGACCTCCATACCTGGGAGTCGAGCACACTGCGTTTCACCTGGTCCAGGTTCAAGCGTTCTTTCAAACTCGGCATCTAAAAACCCCCACGTACTCGCATCGAACAAACAAATAAGCTCTCAAGTAAAGAGAAAAGCGCCCGGGTCGCCCCATTGCCCTTTCTCGTGGAGAAACAGCTTGCCCTTGTCGATGATCAGTTGCCCATCCTCGGCCAGACCGATCTTGAGCCTCTCGAGCGGCCTCGGGGCCGGACCCTCGAAGTTGATACCGGATCTCCGGAATCCGCTCCCGTGGCACGGGCACTTGAACTTGTCTTCTGAGGCCAGGTACTTCGGCGTGCATCCCAGATGGGTGCATATCGCGCTCAGGGCGTAGAACCCGTTCTGTTCGCGGATGATCCACACGCGCTCGCTGTTCACGTAGCGGGTGTCCACCACGCCAACGGCGTAATCCGCCGGATCCCCCGCCTTGAACTCGGTGGGCGGTTCGAACAGAACGCGCGGGAACATGAAGCGCAGGAAACCGATCAGCGAGACGTTGATGGCGCCCAGGACGCCGAGCCATCCCGTGTAGTTCATGAACCGCCTGCGGTCGATGAACGGCTTTTTCTCTTTCGCCTCCGATTCGTAATCGGCCGGCAGCTTGACCGGCGGGGCTTTCAAACGAGTGTTCATGCTGAATCTGCACTCCTGTTTCGAGACTCGAAACACCTTTCGACTTCGCGCGTCCGACAGCCTGCTTCCCGCCAAGCATCGCACAAGTCCATTATCCCCGATAACGACGGATAATGAAACCGATTCGCTTGGTTTCGCCACGGGCGGCGCATGGCCTCGCCGGACGCCGAGACCATAGGGATTCAAGCTGTTGCCAAGGTTCTTATTACGGGCGAAAGCAACCGATGTCAAGGGCGCAAACGGGTTTCTCGCCATTACGCGACGGCCGCCCCGTAGCGGCTCCATAATTGTAAGGCAACGCTTGACATATCTACTGTTGCCGGATAGCTTGCATCCATGATCAGGAGCATCCGTCACAAGGCTCTTCGGGATTATTGGACGAGAGGACGGGCGAGGGGCCTGAAAGCAGACTGGATTCGAAAGTTGCGTCGAATTCTCTCGGCCCTCGAAGCCGCCGAGAGGCCGGAGCAGATGAACTATCCCGGCTCGTATTCTCATCCGTTGAAGGGCGAACGGTCCGGGCGCTACGCCGTTCGTCTGAGCGCCAATATGCGCATCACGTCCGGGTGGGACGACGACGGCGCAACGGACGTAGACATAGAGGACTATCACTGATGAGCGAGAGGCACGATTCCATAGACCCGATACATCCGGGAGAACTCCTGCGCGAGGACATCCTGCCCGCTCTTGACATGAGCAAGTCGGCGGTGGCCATGGCCCTCGGCATATCCAGGCAGACGCTCTACGACATCATCAATGAGAAGCAGCCGGTCACCGCCGAAATGGCGGTTCGCTTCGGCAAGCTCTTCGGCAACGGCTCGGGCTTCTGGATCAACCTGCAGCGCAACTACGATCTGGCGCGCGCTGAACGCTCGGTTGACGTCAGCGGTATACCAACGCTCGTATCAAAGGACACCTAGGACGACGGCCCTTTTCCCTACAACCCCGCGCGGTTGTTCTCCCTGACCGCCCGGTTCACGACGTTCACGGGCCATTCGCCCGATAATACGCGGCGCACCTCGCCCGGCGCGCCCTGCTGGAGGCCGACCATGGACTCCTCGCTGTACCAGGCCGCGTGGGGGTTGATGATCACGTTCTCGCGCCCTCTCAGCGGGTGCGGGTCGGGCAGGGGCTCGGGGTCGGTCGTATCCAGCGCGCAGCCCGCGATTTCCTCGCGCGAAAGCTCTACCCCCTCATCCTGAGTAGGCGCGTCAGCGCCGTATCGAAGGAGGAGACCCGGCGTTCGTGGGGACATGGAGGTCACCCCGATCGCTGGAACTTCTTTTTCGCGGCCCGCCTGATACCCTCCCAGTCCCCCTCGATGAGCGCGAGCTTCTTGCGCCGCGACCAGCCTTTGACCCGTCGCTCCGCCGCCGTGGCGTCTCTCGCAAGCTGGAACTCCTGCCACCAGACGAGCGTGACCGGCCTGCGTCCGCGCGTGTAGCCCGCGACCGTCCCGGCGTTGTGCTCGCCGACGCGCTCCTCGGGTGGGCGGCGGGTCAGCCCGGTGTAGAAACTCCCATCCGCGCATCGAAGCATATATACGTAAGTCGTCGAATCGTCCACGGCCTCCCGCCCGCCGGGGTGCTCCCGATCGTATTTCTCATGTTAAAAAAACAAAGACGAACCATTTCATGCGAACACGTTTTCGCTCGGATTTCAAACCTCTTTGCGCAGAAGCAGAAGATGAGAGCGGTAGGGAACGCCTCGCTATAGGCGAGAGGGCATCCTTCGATACGCGGCTTCGCCGCTACTCAGGATGAGGCGGCCGGGGAGGCCGCTACGCAGGGATGAGAGGCGCTACTGGGGAGGAGGCGGGTGAGGAAGCCACTACGCAGTGTGAAGAGGCTGAAAGCCAGCATGAAGCGCGGGAGTATCCGAACCGGCACCGCAACCCCCTCATCCTGAGTAGGCGCGTCAGCGCCGTATCGAAGGAGGAGGCGGACGGGGAGGCTGCCGGCCGAAATAAAGACGCTCCGGAAAATCTCCGTTCCCTACAACCCCGCGCGGTTGTTCTCCCTGACCGCCCGGTTCACGACGTTCAC
>JAPPHK010000157.1 GCA_028820795.1 Nitrospinota bacterium
GACATCGTGACCGACCCCGCCGAATGGGGCCGCGTGCCGACGCAGATATTCGGCTAGTTGACCTTCGGGAGCGTCGCGCCCGCCTGATTGGTAATGGCACAGCCGCGAACCACACGGCTGTTGAGGGCGAACCCAAGCCCCGTCGTACGGATTACCCGGTTCAATAGCACCATACTGAACGGTCAGAGTGTGTGATCGTCATAAAATATAATGCGCTCGGAAATAGTCTGCGGGTGCGTCATACTACGCGCTGTCCCCATAAAATTCTTGCCGATGAGTTGTAATGCCGCCCCAACGTGAACAACAACGGAGGGTGGAATGTCGGAAGAGACCAGGAAGAGTCCTGTCGTAGTATCGGTTATCAACCTGAAAGGAGGCGTTGGAAAAACGACGGTCGCAGCGCTGTTTGCGAGATACGCCGCGCGCATGAATCTGAACGTGCTGGCCGTCGATTTGGATCCGCAAGCGAACCTGAGCCAGGCGCTCATGACGGAAAGAGACTACCAACAGTTCATGGAGAGTAGAGAGGCTTCCATCGTAGAGCTTTTCAACGGCTATTTACCGCCGTCTCCTGAACGGTCAGCTCCTGCGCCTTTGGAGAATGTCCTAAAGAAGGTGGGGTCTCGCAGAAAAGAGAATTTTCATCTCATTCCGTCGAGATTCGATTTTGCGGATAATCTGATCTCCAGGGTTTCTGTTGATGAACACGTTCTCGCGAAATTCATTTCTGATGAAATGGGGGATAAAGACCTGATTCTGATTGATTGCGCCCCAACCGAATCGGTGCTCACCAGGACGGCTTATCATGCGTCACGTTACGTTCTCGTTCCGGTAAAAACGGAATTTTTCTCCACCATTGGTTTCCCTTTATTATAAGAATCCCTGGAGAATTTCAGATTGGAAAATCCCATTCAAACCATTGAGGTTTGTGGCGTGTTGATTAACAACAGCGAAACAAAATTGTCAGAGCGTGGGCCACATCACAGAGCCGCTCGAAAAGATATTCGAGAAAAAGCTGAAGAGTACGGGTGGCCTGTTATGAAAAGCGAGATGTTCTTTTCTCGTGGATATCCTAAAATGGCTAAAGAAGAGTACGCTACACATACAGGAAATGCTTGGGGAGAATCTCGAAAGATAGCGAATGAGTTCCTGGAGATGATGGGTCTGTCGCCCAAGGAGGGTTGAGCGTGCAAAAGGACGATTTGCGAAACCTGTTGTCGGCTCTTGTCGATGATTGCGGATACGATGCGGTTCGTGAAGCGTTGGAGGATTTCGACCCTGCGCGGAAAAGAAGTTCTGTTTCAAAAAACTCCCCTGCCAAGCGGCACAAAAAAACGAGGGCGAAACCGAATGCGGTTTCCATCGTCGATTCTTTGGCGTTGCCGGATGAGGGGAAAAAGAAAGTTCTGATGGCGCTCGCAAGGAAATTTGAGGAAAAGGCCTTTATGCCGAACGTCAACCATGTCCGCGCCTTCCTGGAACAGGAGGGGAAAGATGTTTCCCGCATCAAATCCAGAGGACAAGTCGTATCCACCGTATTCAAGCGTCTGGCGGATTGGGAAACATCGAGATTGCAGGAACTGGAAACCAGGGGATTGTACGGCCCCACGAAATCGCTTTCCGTCATCGCCAAGTCGATAGAGAATTTCGGGCGCCGAACCCGCCAAGACCGCACAAAAGATACGAAACGCATCGAAAAGATGGCTCGTGTTTCTTCCCGGTGAAGAGGACTGGATTCTGTCCGACGAGTGGAGAAGCCGCGATTAGTGCGGTGAAGTTTGCGCGCATCCCGCGTTTTGATTCTATAATGTTCACGAGATAACCTGAATAAGGACCCGGAAAGAGAGAGGGTGTGGGAAGGTGATCGATTTACAGCCGATCACTACGGGAGACCTCATAGCCATTGCGCAATGCGCGGTAATCTGGCATGGCTTCTACAACATGCGAGCCGAAATCGGGCAATGGGAGAAGGGGCTCGATGCAATCATCGCCCAGGGCGAAGAGGGTAGGGAAGTATTGCGAAAAACCATGCAGAGTTTGGATAAAACAATGGCGAGCTTGGATAAACACTAGAAATTTGGGGAATTCAACCGAAGCCCGGGCGGTGCTGCTCAAAAGATCGGCGTAAGTTGCGGCGTTTCGTGAAGGCTCTTTAACCTTCCTGGGATGGTTCCGTTTCGTCGTTGGTATTCCGGTGAATTCCTGGATGTGTTTCGCGCGTATGACTCTCGCGCGGGGCGCGCGCGTTCGAGGTGATGACGATGGGTCGCTCATGGACGAGAGAAGAGGTCGAGCGGGTGTTTCAGGCCCGCTGGCAGGGGAACTTCAACGACCTCCTGGGTTTCGAGGTGCTCGAAGCGGCGGAGGGTTTCGCCCGCGTCGCGATGCCCGTGGAGCCGAGGCTGCACCAGCCCTTCGGGATCGTCCACGGCGGAGCGCTGGCCTCGCTGGCCGACACCGTGGGCGGCGTGGGCAGCTTCGTGAGCCATCCGGTCGGCACGGAACTGGTGACGGTGGAGATGAAAATCAACTTCGTCCGTCCCGTGAAGGAGGGAACCCTCGTCGGCGAGGCGAAAGCCCTGCATCTGGGGCGCAAGACCTCGGTGTGGGAGATACGGATTCTCGACGATGCGGAAAGGCTCATCTGTTTCGCCTCGGCCACCTACATGGTCATAAAAGAGGCGTAAGGGCCCCTTGAAAAAGCCCCTGATTTCGTCATTCGGTTCGACGGATGTGAAGTTGTAGGGGTCGCATAGTATGCGACCCTGCCTTTTTCACCTGCCAACAATGGGCCGCATAATATGCGTACATGGACGCCCCCTCAGAATGCAAGCGGTTTTTTTGGAGGGTTCGG
>JAPPHK010000311.1 GCA_028820795.1 Nitrospinota bacterium
TCATGGGCGTGGCCCAGACGGTGAAATCGTTCTTGAAGAAAATGAACAGGATGAATCCAAACCCCCTGAAGGCATAGATCAGGCTCAATGGGATCTTCCTGCCGATTTTGTCCGACAGAGGACCGACAGCCAGAACGCCAACAGTGTTCAGCCCGCCGCCCAATGCGAATGATGTAGCCGCTACAGCCGCGGAAAAGCCGACATCCGTCGCAAAAGGTACCCAATGGACGGAGACGACGGTTACGGTGAAGCCGCAAGTGAAAAAGCTCGTGAGCAAGAGGACGAACGGCATCTTTTGAAGACACTGCACCCAGTGTAGATCATACGGGACGACCATTTTGATGCCGTTGCCGGAAGTGGGCGCGCTCGGGGGGACGTCCCTGGATGTGGGGGAGTTTTTGACGAGGAAGATCGAAATGGGCATCAGGGTGAATACGAAAATGACGCCGATGACGAACGATGTCATCCTCCAGTCCAGATAGCCGATCATATACGCGAAGACGGGGAGCAATATGAGCTGGCCCATGCTCGAACCGGCGCTGATGATGGACATGCCCAGCCCCCGTCTGTCCGGGAACCAGTTCGACACGAGGGGGGTGAAGGCGGTCACGCTGTTGCCGATTCCTCCCATTCCCAACAGGATGCCGAAAAATAAATACACGCCCCACAGGGAGTCGACATAGTAGATTCCCAGCATGGCGATGGTCGTAAGCGCCGACCCCCAGATGATGACCGTTTTGGGGTCCCAGCGGCGCATCATGAGCCCGCCCAAGGGCTGGGATGCGCCGTAGAGAATCAGGCAAAGAGAGAAGGGGAGCGATAACGAGGCGCGGCTGATGTTGAAATCCGCAATCATCGGTTTTAAGAAAAGACCGAATGAATTTCTGGTCGCCAGTCCCAGGAACATCATGAAGAAACATCCGGCCAGAATGTACCAGCCGTAATATGTCTTTCTTTGAGAGTCGTTTTGGTTCACAGGCGCCTCGATGTCCGTAGGGTGAGGGTGGTTTGTATTTGCGCGGCATCTTATAACATTCACAGGTGAAAGACACGCGCTCGGGGCGCATTTTCTGGGCATGAATCAAACCGTTCCCAATGCTTTTAAGAATATGGTAGAGATATTGATAAATCATGAGGAGGGTTTCTCTTGGAAGCGCCGAAATTTGTGGTTCCCCATCCCGGCCCTGAAACTCGTAAAGAGCTTGAACGTCTCAGAAAGGCGGAAAGCCGCGCTGCCCTCAGCTTCGGGATGAGTCCGGAGACCGTCGTGGTCGAGCGCGCGCAAGGAGCGGTGATCGAAGACGTCGACGGTAATTTGTTCCTGGATTTCGTCGCGGGCTTCGGTTCCCTGAATGCGGGGCATTGCCACCCTAAGGTCGTCTCGGCGATGCAAAAACAGGCCGGAAAGGTTCACCAGGCCATGTCGTTGGGTTCGAGGGTGCGGAACGAATTTCTCAATAAAGTTCTTTCCCTCCATTCCGGCGCGACGCCGAAGAGCATGATTCTCGGTTCTTCTGGCAGTGAAGCGGCCGAAATCGCACTCAAGATGGCCCGCCGGGCGACGGGGCGCGACGAGATCGTCGGTTTTACGGGCGCTTTTCATGGCAGGACTTTAGGGGCCGTAGCCCTGATGGGCAGAAAAAACCAGAGAGAGGGGCTGGGGACCCTGGTTCCGGGCATTCATCACGTTCCTTATCCCTATCCCTATCGAAACCCCTTTGGCGACGGCCCGGAGAAATGCGCCGAGGGTACAATTCGCTATATCAATGAATTTCTCGAAAATCCGGTAAGCGGCTGGGGCGACGTGGCGGCCGTCATCATCGAGCCGGTTCAGGGAAACGGCGGCATGATTCCGGCTCCCATCGGGTTCTTGAAAGCGCTTCGCGAGGTGTGCAATCGTCACGGTGTGCTGCTGATCATCGATGAGGTGATGAGCGGATTTTGCCGCACGGGCAGAATGTTCGCCTATCAGTATGAAGATATCGAACCCGATCTGATAGTGATGGGAAAGTCAATATCTGGGGGGTTGCCCCTTGCCGCCTGTGTTGCGAAAAAAGAGATAGCCGACGCCTCGAACCCCGGCACCGAGAGCAGCACCTATGCGGGAAACGTCATGGCGTGCGCCGCCGGCCTGGCTTCCATCGAGGTGTATGAGGAGGAAAACCTCTCCGAGCGTTCCCTGGAGATGGGTTCTTATTTCCTGAGAAGGCTGGAGGAGCTTTCCGAGCGCCATTCCATCGTCGGCGAGGTGCGCGGGCGCGGGCTGATGGTAGCGGCCGAGTTGGTTTCCGATCGGACGACGCGCGAACCCTTGAGCGTCGCGAAAATGGCGAGTGACATGGCTTTGAAAAAGGGCCTTCTCGTCTATCCCGGCGGGCACCACGGGAACGTCCTGGCGTTTTTGCCGCCCTTGGTTATCGAGAAAGCGCAAGTCGATACGGCCGTGGGCATCGTGGATGAGGTATTGCTCGAACTCGATACGTGATCTCTCAATGGGGTGGGCGATACCAACGCTTCACTTTATGTTAAGATGAGGCCAGTGACCCAGCTGCTTTCGAGGGACGACATGCGGAGGAAATTGCAAAAAAAAGCCCATTTGGCGTTATTGAGCTCCTTGGTCGTGATGGGCGCGCTGCTGACTCTTTACCACGCCACCGCCGCGCAGAAGACGCCTTCCGTCGTGGTGATTGACGTGGCCGACGCCATATCGCCCGGCACTTCGGAATACATTGCATTCGGCATCGAGGAGGCTGCCAGAAGGCAGGCGCAACTCCTGGTCATTCGTCTGGATACCCCTGGCGGTCTGGTCACCAGTACGCGCGATATCGTGAAGGCGATTTTCGGCG
>JAPPHK010000090.1 GCA_028820795.1 Nitrospinota bacterium
TTTAGGTTCCGAATATCTGGCCGCGGTTTCTTTGAGCTTTATGGTTATTTTCTTTCGGAATATCAAGTTATGGGCTTGTGTCGTTGATGCTCAATACTTCCGGCCCGTTGCAACCAGCGCCTTGATGTAATCATCGTAGGGCTTCTGGCTTTTCAGCTTCAGGCACTTGCGTAGCATCGGGAACATCCCGGAATTCATGATCGGGCCTTGCGGCAGCTCTTCGCCAAAGACTTCCTCCCATTCGTCGTGAAGTTCCATGAATTCGAGAAATTCATCGCCTGAAATCATGAATCTCTCCGAAGCGAACCCGGCAAGGTGATTTGTTCCTTCTGCCCCTTGCCCACCACCCCGGGCGTATAGAACCGCTTGCCCTCGAATATCTCGGGAATGCTGAGCATCTGCATTCTGGGATACTCGATTCGATTGACAATCAGATCCCCTGCATCCGCCATGAATGCGCGGAAGTTTCTGTCTTTTCGCTCGCCCAAGGGCTCCATGATAATCAGGCCCGCCATAAGCGCGGTATCGTTATCGAGGACGCCCTTGAGGGCGCGAAGGTCGGATATGTTGACGTTCTTCCCGCCCTTCACTTCAATCACCATGCTCTGCAAATCTTCTTCACCATGAATCGGGAAGTATATGCGCCCGTCGATTCCGCCGTCCGCGGTTCGCTTCGTGGTAACGAAGCCCTCCACTTCCTCGACGGCCCACTTCTGGAAATGATACTTATCCTTCTCCCAAAGGTCTTTCGCGCCCTCAAGATTGCGCGGAACGCCGTCTACGATGAAATCCTCTCCCTCTTTCAAATCCAGGCGGTGTTGCAGGCGCATCCGCGCCACGCGCTTGACGGCATGAATCGCAATGTCGATACCGATCCACTTGCGCCCCAGAGCATGGGCCGCCTCAAGCGTAGTGGCGCATCCGCAGAAGGGGTCGAACACCACGTCTCCGGGATTCGATGAAGCCCTGATGATTCGGTCAAGGAGGGCAAGGGGTTTCTGGGTCGCGTATCCCATGCGCTCTTTCGCCGCCGAATTGATGATCGGAATCGACCATACGGAATCCATCGGCTTTCCGGCAGAAATAACATCATCGACCATGCGCTTGTAACGCTTCCCGCGAGCCCCGCCATCAGACCAGATATATTCGTTGCCTTCTTCGTCAATCTTCACATCATGCCGATGCGCCATGAAATCCGCTTTATCCCACGGCAAAGCGACCTTGTTGAGGGTCGCGCTTTTGCTTTTCCCGTAGAACAGAATCACGTCATGCTTCTTGCTGAAATGACGTTTCAGGAAAGCCGTTCTCTGGCCGTAATACCAGACGATCTCATTCCTGAAATTCTGGTGTCCAAAGATGCTGTCCATCATGATCTTGATGTAGTGCGAAGCCGTGGGGTCGCAATGCAAATAGATGCTTCCCGTGGGCTTGAGGATGGACTTCATTTGAAGCAATCGTTCGACCATGTAGGAGAGATACGCCAGAAGGCTCGGTTGCGTCTGCCTCAAGGCGTTCATCCATAACCGCCAGAATTCGACGACCGAATCATCAAGGCCCGATTCGCGCATCAGGACGGGCATCGCCCTTATGACGCGGGCGCGCTCCGAATCGAGAATCCAAGTGTCGCAGAATGCCTCGATTTGATCGGGCAGGGGGCGCCCCGTCTCGTCTTTGTAGATCGCGTTGTAATCCCGGTTCGATTGAAAAGGCGGGTCGAGATAAATCAGGTCAACGCTTCCCATCGGCATTTCCTGCATGATGGTCAGGCAATCGCCATAGAATAGCTTGTTCACTAGCAGACGGCCTGCCTGAGGAAAACCGAGAACGCATCATCCACGTTCCGCGCATTGTATTTCCAGCACGCTTCGTGAATGTAGGCTTCCGCGTGCTTGCGCGAATACTTGTGATGCGTTCCATACCACGCCCGCTTGAGAAGTCCCCAGAAACCCTCAATCGTGTTGGTGTGCCTGTAGCCCTCGGCATACTGGATTTGATGGTTGATGACCGCGTGCGGCATGATTTCTTCGGCGCGATTGTAGGCCGGATATTCGTCCGTGATGAGCAGGGAGCCTTCCGGCTCGACCGCATCCTTGATGAAGCGGAGAATGCCCTTGCCCGAGAGATTGTCGGCGACCCGCGCCATGACGTTCCCGCCGCGCTCCACCGCCCCGATGACGGGCATCTTGCTCGTCCCTCGCCCGCGCTTGTTGCCCTTCGGATCATCATCTTCGCGCTTGTTCGCCTTGCGGGGCTTACCGCCGATATAGCATTCATCCGCTTCGATGATTCCCTGTAGGAGCGCGGCCCCTTCTTCCGCCATAGCCTTGCGGATGCGCATTGCCATATACCATGCCGTCTGGGGCGTCATATCGAGGTCTCGCGCAAGCTGGTTCGCGGAAATGCTCTTTTTTGCGTTCAAGAGCAATCCGATCGCCAGAAACCATTTCTGGAGGTCAACCTTCGTCTTTTGAAAGATGGTTTTTGATAGCACGTTGAAACTGGACTTGCAATCATGGCAGTTCCACCGGCCCACGCGCTCCCCGTCCGCCTTCCGCGCTACCTTAACGCTCCCGCAATGCGGGCAGTAGGGCATATCGCCGAAGCGGACTTTCTCAAGATGTTCTATGCAGGATTCATGGTCCGGGAAGCGTCTGAAAATCTTTATCAAGTTCATTTTGTATCCCCTCTCCGTATCTGATACTTACAATATACGGCAAGGGATACGATTTGTCAAGCCCATAACTTGATATTCCGTTTTCTTTTTTCGCGCGATCGGCTTCGGCATCAGGATCGCGGGCAGCGCATTGGT
>JAPPHK010000235.1 GCA_028820795.1 Nitrospinota bacterium
GTCTCCGTACTGATTATGAATGGATTATGACCCGTTCGGTTGGTTTCCCGATACGATGCTGTCCGCCCAAGCGCTCCGGCGCCTAAGCGGTATTCCTGAACCACATTAGCCTCGCGGCGCTCCACAGCGCCCCGAGGTATCCGCGCTACGACTGCCTCGCTCCGGATTTCCTCTATCTCGAATCTCCACTAACTATCATTAATCCGGCCCCAGCCCCCCTCGCCGGGAGCGGGCCGCCATCCCAACAATTCCCTTCCCCCTCCACGGGAGAAGGCCAGCATTTGAGAGAAATCGCCGCCCCTGCCTCCTATCCTCCCACACGTACCTCGTCCCAAATCCTAGAACCATTAGAATTTGTACACCCACCCCATATACCTTGTCAAGGGTTTTGACCATCACCTTACAAAACGCCCCCTCAACCGCCCTAATCTCAACCCCAAGCCGCTTCATTTAACGCAGAGCCGCATAGGCGCAGAGCCGCAGGGGGGATTCAAACAACGCAAAGCCGCCAAGTCGCCAAGGGGAAATAGGGAATTTGGGGGAAAGGAGCTAATCAAAAAACCTCTGCGCCCCCGCGCCTCCGCGCCTCTGCGTTAAAAAGGGGGGTGGGCGCCCTAAATCCTCCCCGCCTCCCTCAGCGCCTCCCGCAGCCGCCGGTTCTCCGCCTCGGCCGCAAGGCGCGCTCGGCGCTCGTCTTCGTACATGGCGTTCATCTCTTCGTACATGGCGCCTACGCAGATGGACTTGCCGGTGGCGGGGTCGCGCACGTCGAACGGGTCCCACTCCGAAGCGTCGCTCAGCCACCAGAACTCCAGGCGCAGCAGCTCGCTGTACGCCCATATCGAACCGTCCGGCTCCGCGTGAACTTCGTACTCCTCGAACCCGTCCCCCACTCGATACAGGCCGGTCAGCGGTTTGCCGTACAGATCGCCCTCCCTGTCCAGCAGCCAGTACTCGCGGAAGCCCAGCCTCGCGTACAGGTCGCGCTTGAAATTCAAGTCGTTGTCCGCCGTGCTCTCGGACGCGACCTCCAGGGCGAACTCCGGCATCTTGCCGACCTCCCACGTCCAGTAGTTGGGTATCTCCAGCTCGGCGATGCGTTCCCGGTTCACGCCGAACGATATGTACGTGTCCGGCGAGAAGCGATTGTTGCCGTCTTCGGGGTCGGGCATGATGAAGCCGCCAGCGCTAACGAAGTCGTCCGGAAACCTGCGCCTCAGCGCTTCCTCGACCTTGCTAATGGTTGGCTGCTGGAACATGCCGTCCTCCACCGGTTCGGGGTCTTCGTAGAAGATGTCCGGGAGCGGCTTGCCGTTCCAGTAGTGCCGCTTCAGCTTGGCGAAGCGAGGTTTGGTCGTCGTAGTCATGTCGAGCCCCCAAAGCGGGTGAGGTTCTTGGCTCTCAGAGCTTTTATCTTCTTCATGATCTCAGGGGGCGTGGGGTGGAATACGCCATCTTCGGTGATTGTGCCGTAGTCGTCCATATCTTCCCAGTCGCGGTATCCGTGGATAATGATTTGGTCTCGGCGGGGTTGGTAGGTTTCCTCGTTGATTCCGTTGCGGCTGTGGGTGGCGATGATGGGGTCGGCGAGTTTCTCATAGCGCAGGCGCGCTTCCTCAGACGCGTCGATGCTGTAGGTGAGCTCGCCGCAGTCAATACACATGGTGGCAGGGATATTGTCGAGGATGACGTCGTGTCCTAGGACGTCGTGCTTGAAGCCGGTGAGGACGTCAACGTGTTCGCGTCCATAGCAGACGATGCAGCGTGGGGTCATTGATAAAATCGCCCCATCCGCCTCAGTCGCCCGCAGCCGGCGTCCGCTGTTCCACCGCCCTCACCCGCTCGTCCAGATTGATGCGGTTTTCGATGCGGTCGCCGAGGGCCCGGATTTCTTCGCGCGTCTCCTCGCGTTGAGCGCGGATTTCAGTGAGCAGCTCGGTTCGCAGGGCTTCTTGGGAAGCTCTGAGGTTGGCGATGTCGGCGTCGTGACGGCCTCCCTGTCTGATCAGGGTGATCATGACGCCGATGATGCCGACGCCCACGCCCACACCGACGGCGACGATGGAGATGACGATGGCTAGGGTGTTGTTGTCCATTGGGGTCTCCGGGGCATTGTCAGCGTATCATACCATATAAGGTTCTAAGTAACAGCCCGAAAAGCCCCCTCGAAAGCCGGCACCGCCCCCTCCAGCGTAGCATCGTCCACGCAGTACGATATCCGGAAGTGCCCCCCAAGCCCGAAGCCCGCGCCCGGCACCGCCAGCAGCCGCCGCCGCTGAAGCTCCGCCACGAACGCCACGTCATCCTCCACCGGCGAGCGCGGGAACATGTAGAACGCCCCGTCCGGACGCGTAACCTCGTAGCCAATGTCCGTCAGCGCCCCGTACAGAAAGTCCCGCTTGCGCTGGTAGTCCGCAACATCGACCGTAACGTCCTGCAGGCTCGCCACGATCCGCTGCATCAGCGCCGGAGCGTTCACGAACCCCAGCGTCCGGTTGCAGAACACCAGCCCGTCCATCAGCCGCTCCCCGTCCGGGCAGCGCGGGTGGATGGCCACGTAGCCGATCCGCTCCCCCGGCAGCGCCAGATCCTTCGAGTGCGACGTGGCGACGATCGCCCGCTCGTGGTGGTGGAAGACGTGCGGGTACTCCAGCCCGTCGAACAGGATGCGGCGGTACGGCTCATCGCTCACCAGGTATATCTCCGTGCCGTGCTCGCGCTCCGCGTCCCGTATCGCCTCGCCGATCTCCGCAAGCGTCTCCTCCGGGTACAGAACCC
>JAPPHK010000286.1 GCA_028820795.1 Nitrospinota bacterium
TCACGAGGAAGCAACCAACGGGCAACCCCCTTTTCCACTCTTCTTCCTTTTCCTTGCCCGCCTTGGGCTCCGGGGGCGTGAAGCCCCGGGACGCAAGGCGTCTTGCTCTAGCTGCTAATCGTCCAACCGCGCGCCGAACGCGCCAGCGGCGCTTCCGTTGACGAAGGTGGCGTTGAACTCGCCGACCAATACTTCAGGAGCATCTGCAGCGTCTCTGCCGGCAGGAGTGTGGAATTGTCCGCTCAGGGAACCATCATTCCCCCTCATGCCGGAAGCAACTCCGTTCTCCAGGGCAAAAGCGCTAGTTATGCCCGCTGAAACAGCTACATTCCAGTTATGGCTTTCGCCGTGCTCCAGTTGGAAATTGGAAATGCTTCCCGTAATCGAGTTTGCTACCCGGGTCGTGGTTGCATCAAAAGCGACATCCAGATTAACGTCCGCAGTGAACCTGCCGGACGTTTTGACAGCCACGCTTGAATCCGGATTTACCGTGTTGTGGACGTAAACTCCCGCGGCACCGCCGACATAATCCGCCGTTCCGGTAACACTATCCAAGGTTCTGGCGTCTGCCGGAAGCGAAGAACCGGCAAAGGTCTGAACGGTATTGTAAGACGAGGTAGCCCCGTCTTTTAACGTTGTGTCCAGCCAGAAGCCGTAGTACATGTAGTCGGCATCCGCAACGTCAACCGTCGCGCCGGCATCTGGTGTGAACGTCCAAGTTCCCACCAGTGCTGTTCCTTCACCTTCATCATTGATGGTCATGCTGCAATCGGCAGATCCACAAAGAAATGTACCCATCGCACCATCGAAGCTGCCTCTGTGCATACCCTCATTGACAGCTGGAGTTGCCGCATTGTCCTGAGTGAATGGTTTTGTTGCGGTTGCGTCTTCGTCAGGTGTCGATATACCCAAGTCCACGTGCGCCAGATGAGCGGTATTGTCCACGGTAAGCGCTCTGTTATCCACTACAGTGGTGTCCGGGTCGTCGCTTGTATCCAAAGTATAAACCTTGGAGAACGCGGTCGGGGTAGCAGCCTCGATATCCGTGTGAAGGACGATAATCTCCCGGCTGGTTCCACTATTATCCCTGGTAAGCATCTGGCCATCGCCGAACCTGGCCGCCATGGAAAACTTCGGGTCGCCTTTGGCGAGGTTCCTCTCGTCAAGGACAGCAACAGTCGACATGGAACCATCGTGCTTTACTGTAAGTTTGTACATGGTGTCAGCAGTTGCACTGGCTGTACCATCACCTGTTATTGCGGCGCCGCCATCGAAAGGACGAACCAAGTCAGCGGCGTCTGCAGCGGCCTCTGTAGCAATGGCCGTTTCTTTCGTTCCTGCTACCTTGTTAGCAGCTTCTTGCGCCGCCTTCGCCGCAGCCGCCTCATCCGCATCCGCCTTCGCCTGGTTCACCATGCCGGCATATTTCACCGCGTTGTCTCTGGCGGCTTCCGCATCCGCCTGAGCCGCTAGTGCAGCCTCTGTGGTTGTCGCAGCCTGAGCAGCGCTGTTCGCCGCCTCCGCCGCACCGAGAGCCTGTAAAGCGGCATCGTAGGAAGCAGAGTCGGAGTCACGATTGGCCGTCGCAGCGTCCACCGCCGCCTTTGCCGCATCGTAAGCCGCCTGCGCTGCATCTTGTGCATCTGCCAGGCTTGTATCCGGCATCGTAGTTCCGGTATCTCCTCCTCCATTGGTGGCCGTTCCGCCGCCGCCGCAGCCGGCCAGCGCGATGGCGAACACGGCCGCCAGCGCGAAAGCGTAGAGCTTGTTTGTCGATTTCTCTCTGAACGTCATTGAGTGAGTCCTCCTGAAAACATTAGAAAAAGGGATTTTCCGTGAATTTCCGGCTTTCTCCGTTTAACCTCCTTTCGTTCTCGATATATGGGCTTCCACAAATCGATTGTTCGTATGTCGGGCCGCCCGGAATGCGGGGGCTCGCCCGCGCATCGTCCGGGCCGGCGGTTCCGCGAGAGGCGGATTCCTGCGGCATGCGCCCACCTTCCCCGGCCCTCCAGGGCGGGTATCTTTCCGATCGCCTCGCACCCGGCCTGTTCGCCGCTAATTATTATTAGAGGACACCAGAAGCCCCGTTCCGGGCCGGGAGACCCACCTCAAAGCGCATCCGGGCCGAAAACGGGCGGAAAAAGACGTAAAAAGGCCCCCGAAACCCCTCCGGGGACCCCGGAATTGCGCTTGACATGATCTTGAGAGGTGTTATATTTTCTGATAATAATAATTATCAGTTTATAAGTTGAATGTTTTTTGTGGGCGATTTACACTCGTTGGCCTAATATATTATGATGATGCGGGGCTGAGAGGGCAGCCCCATCGAGGCAGTCGCCGCCGGAACTTCAGGGCGCCTGACAAACGATGGATCACGGAGAATCATGGAAAGGCCTGCGACGCCGGGGAGACCCTCCTTCCCGGAAAAACCCGACGAAAACCAACCACCGCGCGTCGGTTCGCTGCGGACGGCGACTGATCTGATGCGCGCCTCTCTCGCCGAGAACACGCGCCGCGCCTACGAGGCCGCATTGCGCGGCTTCGAGAACTCGGGCCATCCCGAGACCGACGCCGGGGTGGCGGCCTACATCACGGGGCTCTACGAGAAGGGCCGCTCGGCGGCCTGCGCCGCGATGGTGGTGGCGGCGCTGCGGTTCCGGGCGAGGCTGCACGGCCGCTCCTCCCCGGTGGGTCCCGCGGCGGAGCGCGCCCTGGCGGGCTTCCGGCGCCTGGCGTCCGAGCGCGGCCGGGGCACGGTGGCCGGCGTCCG
>JAPPHK010000096.1 GCA_028820795.1 Nitrospinota bacterium
GGCATCCGGCCGGCCCTGTCGCGCCGCATCTGGCGCATGGCGGGGCCGATCGTCGTGTCCAATGTCTCGGTGCCGCTGATCGGCACGGTCGATACCGCCGTGATGGGCCATCTCGATGCGGCCTGGTATATCGGCGCGGTCGCCATCGGCGCGATGATCTTCAACTTCCTGTTCCACCTGCTCAACTGCCTGAGGATGGGCACGACCGGGCCGACCGCCCGGGCGCGCGGGCGCGGGGACTGGGGCGAGGTGCGCGCGATGCTCTGGCGCGCGCTGACGCTCGCCGGCGGGGCGGCCGCGCTCATCGTCCTGCTGCAGGGGCCCATCGCCGCGCTCGCCTTCGGGCTCGTCGAGGCGAGCGCCGAAGTCGAGCAGCATGCGCGGACCTATTTCTTCATCCGCGTGTGGACCGCGCCCGCCAACCTCGCGATCTTCGCGATCATCGGGTGGTTCTACGGGCTGGAGGATTCGCGCACGCCGCTCGTCCTCCAGATCACCGTCAATGTCACCAACATGGTCCTCGACGTGGTGTTCGTCATGGGCTTCGGCTGGGGCGTCGAGGGCGTCGCGTTCGCCACGCTGATCGGGGAGTATCTGGGCCTCGCCGTCGCCGTGCTCGCCGTGCGCCGGCGGCTGCGGCGCCTGCCCGCGGGGCGCGGGCCGGTGTTCGACCGGACGCGGCTGCTGCGCCTCGTTGCGATCAACCGGGACATCACCATCAGGTCGCTCTGCGTCGTCTCCGCCAATGCGGTCTTCCTCGCCAAGAGCGCGGCGGCGGGCGACACGACCCTCGCGGCCAACCAGATCCTCGTGCATTTCGTCATTTTCGCCTCCTTCGCGCTCGACGGCGTCGCCCATGCGGGGGAGGCGCTGGTCGGCGATGCGGTCGGGCGGCGCCACGGCAAGGGGCTCCGCGAGGTGATCCGGGCCGTGCTTGCCTGGTCCGTCGGCGCAGCCGCGCTGCTCTCCGGCATTTTCCTGGCCGCCGGCGGCCTTCTCGTCGCCGTCATGACCTCGCTGCCGGAGGTGCGCGACGCCGCCGCCGGCTGGATGCTGTGGGGCGCGCTGGCGCCGCTGGTCGCGGTCTGGGCCTATGCGTATGACGGCATCTATCTGGGCTTTTCGGCGACGCGCTGGATGCTGCTCACCATGGCTGTGGCCTTCGCGGCCTATGTCGCGGCGCTGTTCCTGCTGCCGGGCCCGCTCGGCAATCACGGGCTCTGGATTGCGCTCTGGCTGTTCTACGGCCTGCGCGGCGCGGGCCTCGCGCTCGCCTATCCAAGGCTCAGGCGAACCTTCGCGCTGTGATACCGAAAGGGACTATATACGAGATTACCCTAGCCGCCGCTGACGCCTACCCCGCTTTACTCTCTGGAACTTCCTACTTGAGATAATCCCATTCCTTCTTCGGTGGTCCCCGCATGATGGCGCGAGCTATGTTCTCCGGGCCGTCCGGGATGCGCTCCGACATGGGTTCCTCGACGGGGCGACCGAGACGATTTGTAGTTGTCGGCTTCCTTGTTACTTCTCTTTTCCCATTCTTGATGATGATGTATTGTCACAGCCCTACTGATACACTGGGGGTTAATTGATCGCCTGCTAATTCGGATAGCTGGTCTCTAGAAATTATCTGATCATCTATGCCTCTCATGACAATATAAGGCCTCATAAGCGGACTGATGAATCTATAACGCAACCTCCTCTTTTCGCCCACTCTATCAAATAATCCGCCGCGATCTGGTCCGCTCAGCAACTTCAAATGGCGAGCATAATTCGGAATATCGTATGATCTATCCGGAACAATAGTATTTAGTGGCGCACGAACAGACGCCGCAGAGAAATAACCGAGATCGTCCGTTTCCGCAAATGCACACGCCAATATTACCTCCCGAAAAATATTCCCCGGTTGAGGACTTCGTGTTGCTTGATAATATGCACTCTTGATTGATTGCTGCCAATCACTTAACGAAATACGTATGCCTTCCTTTATATCTTCTCTTTGAATTATTTTGCTTTCTCTCTTGATTGCTGATTTTGCTGAATGAAGCGACAGGAGATGCGTAATATAAGGTAATCCCTGGGAAAGATCAACAATAGTCTTCTTTTCCATATCGTCGATCTCCAAACTTAAAGCGTTAAGTCCGTTCTCTATAATCGTAGTTACTTCCGCATTTGACATGCGCTGCATAGGTATCTGTATCAGTGTCCTTTCAATAGAATGATGTTCCTCTATTAATTCATCGATAGAATCTGCAACTCCAATGATCAGTATTGTTGCATCCACTCCGAAATCGGAAAGCGCCTTTATTGTATCGGCCATTAAATTCGACGCGTCAGGGCTCTTGATTCTATCAAATTCATCGAAAACAGGGACGAATATAACGCCGCGAGGAATAGATGATAAAGTTCTTCGAACCAGATCCGGCGTTAATGTATCTGGAAGATCATCGGCAATATTTTTTACTATACTAATCGTTTGTGATTCAAAGCCGGGCTCTTGTTTTCTTTTCTCGAAGGTTATATCTTGGAATATCTTTTTCCACATTGACGTAAATGTATCGCGCGCGTCACAGTTTGCCCTTGGAAAATATATGTCATTGTTTACATCGTGCATAAAACTTGAAAGGACATTTGATAAGGAAGTCTTACCAACACCACGCTCACCGTATAAAATTGCGTGATAGCCAGTCTGAGAAATCGTGTCTAGGCCGTGTACCCATTATGGTGTTCCCGTTTGAGCGGAGATGTGATTCAAGCA
>JAPPHK010000245.1 GCA_028820795.1 Nitrospinota bacterium
TCACCCTCGTCTCCACGGCGGGCATATTCATGAAAGGAGACGTCTCTTTCGATTATGAGCGCGAATGGCGCGAGCCGCACTGGGGAGATCCCACGCACCGCGAGATTCCCAAAACGGCCGCCCAGGAGGACTGCGAATACACGCACCTGCACATCAACACCGAGTACCTGAAACAAGACAGGAACGTGGCGTTCCCCGTCGATATCTTTCTGGCCTACGAGCGCGAGGGGAAGATCGGCGCGCTCGCCGATACCCTCTACTCCACGATGGGCTATACGCCCAACTTCCACCCCCTGATGAAGAAAACGGCCCCCCTCATGGCCGAGAAGATGCACGAAGAGGGCGTGGACGCGGCATTCCTCATCCCCGTCTGACCGCTCTGCATGCGGTCCGTGAGCCTGCTGCAAAGAAGACTGGAAGAGTTGGGAATCGCCACCGTCTCGATATGCAACCAGCCGGAAGTTTCCGAGAAGGTCTGCGTGCCGAGGGCGGTCTTCATCCAGTATCCCTTCGGGCGCATGCTCGGAGACGTGGGCGATAGAACCGGCCAGCGCGCGGTGTGCGACGACGCCTGCGCGCATCTGGAGGAAGCCGCCGGCCCGAACGCCTACCGCCACCTGACGCATGAATGGCCCGAACCCCCCGAGGAGACCCAGTGGCATCCCCTCACGCCCGCGCCCATGCACGTGCTTCGCAACAACGGCACGGCGCCCAAGGGCCTCGCCCACTACCAGGACGACGAGCGGCCCGATTTGACGTAGGGGGCCCGTCTTATAAACGAAAATAACGAGGTGCGTTCAACGGCTAACATAGGAGCGTAATCAAATATCGACGGAGGGCTATTAAGCTCTCTGCTGAGGACCCGAACATGAAAATATGGCGCATCTGCGTCTGCGCTGCGCTGACGTGCTCGTTGCTGGCTTGCGCGTCGCCGGTTCAATCCGCATCCCTGACCGTCATCACTTGGAATGCCGCGAGACTCGAGGGGACGGACCTCGAAGGGTTCGGTAAATATGTGCGGAAAATCAAACCCGATGTCGTCGTTCTTCAGGAACTTCTCGATAAAAAACAGGTGGAAAGATTGATACAGCAGGCGGGCATTTCGCATTGGAATGCGAGGCTCTCGAACTTCTCCAAGGATTCGATCAAGAAACCATCCAAAAAACTCGAGGTCGCGATTCTCTCCCCGCACGAAATCGGCACAGTGTTTGAGGCCGATCCCTATATGGACGCCGACACGAAAGAGATGCACGTCAGGGAAGTGGAATTGCGCGTCCCCTTGTTCGTGCCAAAGGATCAGCACCGTAACAAAGGTTTACGCGGATGGCTGTGGGTGGAGATTCCCACGCTTAAAATCGCCGTTGCCGCCATCCACCTCAAATCTGCTGGTGGTGAGAATGGCAAACGTGATGAGTTGAATTCCTTCAAGCGCGAGAACGTGGTCGCAGCGCTCGCCGATAAGATTGTGAATGACAGCCGGAAGCGTAAAGAGTGGTCCTACCTTGTGGCCGGTGATTTCAATGTAGCTCCAGGTGACGTCAATAAGGTCGGTGTTGATCTGGATCTCCGTTGTAAGGCTCAAGATCAATGCCTTCAATACGATCAAACCCATGCTATTTTGAGTAGCGGCCTCGTGCAAGGTCTCGCTATGCGAAATCTTACCGTAGGATTGGGAAGGAGCTTTGTGGATCCTCAGTATGCCGCCAGTCCGATTGACAACATCTACGCGACGGGACCGTTTTTCGACGAGACGAGCAAGTTGATCGCCGAGAGAAGCGCCGCGTTCGGATCGGATCATTATGCGATTCGCGTCACGGTCGGAACGGAAAAATAGGCAAACTCCAAAGCACAATCGCCTCGTCGGGCCGAGAATTAACCCGATCGAGGAAGGAGGAGACTGCCGTAGTAGGGACAGGTTGTGACCTGTCCTGCTAGAGGACAACCACGGGGGGTTGTCCCTACGGCGTTACAGGTCGACCGAGCCGGTGATCTGTTTGGGTTTGTTGAAAAGACGCCCCTCTCGACCGGAAAAGCAACCCCCCTGTCCCCCTTTGTCGGGGTTGTTGAAAAAGCCTCCTGACTGAGTAAAGGCAACCCCCCCTACCCGGTCGGATTCGACCTAAAACAACCGTCCGCCGATGACGGCGCCCTTCTCATCCGGCGCGATGAGCACTACCTCGCCGCGAGCGTCCGGCACGCCGAGCGTCAGGACTTCGGACATGAAGGGCCCTATCTGCCTCGGCGGGAAGTTCACCACGGCGAGCACGAGTTTTCCCCGGAGCTCTTCCTTCGTATAAAGCGAGACGATCTGGGCGGATGATTTTTTCACCCCCAACTCCTCACCGAAATCGATCCAGAGCTTGTAAGCCGGTTTCCTCGCCTCGGGGAAATCCTCTACTTCGACCACGCGCCCCAGCCGGATGTCCAGCTCCTCGAAATCCTCCATCGTCGCCATTTTCACCCTTCTCCTGCTTCATGGGCCGTGCGCGTCCGGCGCGCCGGAATCCCGGGGCGGTTTCACGCACGGGCGTAGGGGAGCGCTTCAGTCTATCGGCTCGCCCTCGGTTCTTTCCATCTCGAGAATATCGGCGCGCAGCCTTTGCGTGACGGGGCCGGGGGCGGGGATGGGTCGCCCGTCCACTTCGGCCACCGCGTGCACCCGGCTGAACGAAGAGGTGAGAAAACACTCATCCGCCGTGTAGAGGTCATAGAGCGTGAGGTCGGCCT
>JAPPHK010000306.1 GCA_028820795.1 Nitrospinota bacterium
GGCGCGCAAGCGCCGTATCGAAGGTTTGACCCGACCGGAGAGGGAGGGTCAAAAGACACATCTCTCCGGCGGACGTGAATTTCGCCCTTCGATACAAACGCTCCTTCCTCAGTCGCGTTTCACTTTCGCCGCTACTCAGGGTGAGGCCGGTGCGGCTACTCAGGGTGAGGCCGGCTCGGCGGAAAGGCAAGGCGGGGAGGCGGCTACTCAGGGTGAGGCCGGCCCGGCGGACAGGCAAGGCGGGGAATGCCGGTGAACATTCTCGATGAGTGGTCTGCAACCCCTTCGCAGGACTTGTTCAACTACCCCTTGGTGGGAGGGTTTGAACGAAAGACGTGCGCAGAGCGCGATGCGAGAACCTTCCCCCCTCTTGCTGAACCGCGCCGCCGTTTTGTTGTATCATGGCCGAAGGATTCATCGCGGCCCCCGCATCGTCCGGGGCGGAGCGTGAGTCGGGTGAGGCCGTCTACAGCATTACCGGGACAAATCATTACGGGAGAGAAAGCGATGGAAGATGTGCGCGTGGAGCGGATGGCGGAGATCATCACGGGGTATTCCTCTAAAGTGAAGCGGGGTGATCTCGTGGGCATCCGGGGCAGCACGGCCGCCGCTCCGCTGATTCGCGCGCTCTACGCCGAGTGCGTGCGGCGCGGCGCTTTCGTCTACACCGACGTATCGCTGCCGGGGCTTGAGGAGATTTTCTACGAGCACGCCACCCGCAGTCAGCTGGCGTATCTCTCGCCATTGAGGAAGTTCGAAGTCGAGAACGTGGACGTCGTCATCGGTATCTTATCGGAGACGAACACCCGGCGGCTCTCGGGCGCGGACCCCAAGAAACAGGCTTTGGCTTCGAAGGCCAGGCAGCCCGTCATGGAGACCTTCATGAAGCGCGCCGCGGAGCATGAAAAAAAGGGGAAGGGGGGCTTGAGGTGGACGCTCACCCTTTTCCCCACCGAGGCCTACGCCCAGGATGCCGAGATGGGGATCCGGGAATATGAGGATTTCGTCTTCGGCGCGTGCTTCGCAAATGAGGAAGGCGGCATCAAGCGCTGGCGGGCGCAGGACAGGCGCCAGGCGCGGGTGGTCCGCTACTTGAAGGGCCGGAAAGTCGTGGAAATCGGCGCGCCGGGCACGGATCTCCGGGTCGGCATCGCGGGGCGTCCGTTCATGAACTGCTCGGGGCACAACAATTTCCCGGACGGCGAAATTTTCACCGGCCCGCAGGAGAACAGGGTCGACGGAACGATCCGCTATTCCTTCCCCGCCTGCATCCAGGGGCGCGAGGTGGAGGGCGTGGAGCTCGAATTCGCGAAGGGCGAGGTGGTGAAGGCGAAGGCCCAGAAGAACGAGGCGTTCCTGAAATCCATGATCGGCATGGACGAGGGCGCGAAGAGAGTAGGGGAGTTCGCCTTCGGTCTCAACGCGGGCATCCAGCGCTTCACCAAGAACACGCTGTTCGACGAGAAGATCGGCGGCACCCTGCATCTCGCCCTCGGGAAGGGCTACCCCCAGAGCGGTTCGAAGAACAACTCCGCCCTCCACTGGGACATGGTGTGCGATTTGAGGGACGGCGGCGAGGTGTACGTGGACGGCAAGCTCTTCTCGAAAGACGGGAAACTCAAGATTTAACCGCGTTCTAAAACCCGGTTCGGGTCGGTCCCGGGGATAGCCGCACGCCTTTCAAGATGCTATTCTCCACCCGCCGTTTCGGAATGCAAACCCACGCGGGCGGGTAGCTCAGCTGGAAGAGCGGCGCCCTTACAAGGCGTAGGTCGGAGGTTCGAACCCTCTCCCGCCCACCAGAGTAAAAAGCCCCGCCAACCGGGTTATTCGAAGAATATATACCAGGAAACGCGAAAACCCACGCCGGAGCGTGGGTCTCGGAATGAAGGGCAACCCTGTCATGATGTTCAGGGCTGCGTCTCAAGGCGAACATAAGACGTCGTATTTTCAGTGTCAAACGGGGTCTTCTGGGAGACTGTTGAAAAAGCCCTCTCCGCCTCATCCTGAGTAGCGGTGAAGCTGCGTATCGAAGGATGCCCTCTCGACTGGAAAAGCAACCCCCCCTACCCCCCCTTGACAGGGGGGTAAAGGCGGTCGCCCGTACAGCCGTCATTCCGGCGAAAGCCGGAATCCAGGGATTTTGTTTTTGTATTTGCCTTTTCATTTGAGCGTTCTTCTTGGTCGTCCTGCGATTCGGTATCCTCGTCTGCTCTGGATTCCGGCTTTCGCCGGAATGACGAGCAAAGGCCGCTTCTGCGAACGAAGGATTTTTGTGTAGGGGTCGCATACATGCGATCCGGCCTTTTTCCCCAACCGTCATGGGCCGCATATATGCGGCCCCTACAAAAATCGCCCCTCCCCGGTCACGTCAAACCCTCGTTCATCAGGGACTTTTTCAATAACCCACTCAGAAAATGGATTGGCTCCTGAGATACCCGGGGGCTTTCTGAAACCGCTCACACGACGGGGGTGGGGAATCTCTCCCCACCCCCGGTGGTTGTGTTTCAACCTGAGCGGCTTGGGCTTCGCTTGAGCCGCTATTTTGCGCCTTACCTCGCCACCGCGCCGGGCCGGCGTTTCGGGATGATCGGCACGAGCAGGTAGGACTGGTGGTCCGGCCCGCTGTGCAGCGTGGTGCGCCCGCCGAAGACCTCTTTCGAGCGGTCGACGGGGTGATCGTGCAGGAACGGTCCCGAGCCGCGCGAGG
>JAPPHK010000027.1 GCA_028820795.1 Nitrospinota bacterium
CCGTGCCGCTGCCCCAGTTCTGCTTCGAGGACAGCCTCATCCTTCATCTGCCGCCCCTCACGTTCGAAATACACCGCAAAGGGGGCCACTCGCCCGCGTGCACGTCCGTCCTCGTTCCCGAGGAGGGCGTGCTCTTCGCTGGCGACGTCGTGATCAACGGCCCCTCGGCCGGGATGCGCGACGCCTTCGTCCAGGAGTGGATAGACGCGCTCGCCTGGGTGGAGGACCTCGATATCGAGACCATCGTCCCCGGCCACGGCGAGATATGCGGCAAGGAGGTGGCGACGGAGCTGAAAAATCACTTGAGCGGGATGATGGCGGTCATGGTCGAAGTGGTCGCTGCGGGCAAGGAGAAGCGAGAAGCAACGGAAGACCAGAAATTCATGAAATATTTCCACGCCGACGAAACGCGCGGCGAATACTGGCTCCAGCAGCGAAAAGACACCTTCCGCGATGGACTGGAGCGCCTGTATGACGAGGTCGCCGCGCAGCGGGGATTGTAGAAATAGCCCTGAAGAACAAGAATTCGACACGACCGAGGAGGGAGTAGTGTAGGGGCCGCATATATGCGGCCCATGTAGCGGGTGAAAAAATTCAGGGTCGCATGTATGTCGGACATATATGTCCGACCTACAACAAGAGCGGTAATGATGCCGGAATGACGGCAGTAGTGAATTTCGAGCGGGAAGGACTCATGCAACAACACCGCAGCGCTAAAGCCTGCTCCATCACCAACCGACAAGGAGGCGTAAATGAGAGTAGAAGAGAAGAGAATCGGCCGCATCTTCCGCGTCACGCTCGAGGCAGGCGATAATTTCTATACGAACCTGTGCGACCTCGTGAAGGAGAAGAACATCCGCGCGGGTTCGGTTTTCCTCATCGGCGCCCTCGCCGAGACGGACATGATTTCGGGCTTCAAGAGCATGGACGGCTACGACGTCGACCGCCTGCACTTCGAGGGCTGGCGCGAGCTCGTGGCGCTCGGCAACATCACCTGGCCCGACGAGCCGCCACTCGCCTTGGGCGACGTGACATGGGACGAACCCCAGCCCTACGTCCACGTGCACATGGCCATCAGCGGCGGCCCGGGAGAGCCGGAGAAAGTCCTGGCGGGGCACCTGAGCGACGGCATCATCAAAGGCGGGATGGTAGTCGAAATCTACGAGCACCTCGACGCCTAGAGGGGTTCACGGTCCTTTTCGAGCGTTGTTGACAGAAAGAAACGATGAACGACTCCTCCCTCGAAAACCTTCCCTTCGCGCCCAGCGAAGACCCCTTCGTCGTGGAGCACGGGGGCTTCTACCGCCGTTGGTTCTCCATGATCGAGGACATGGAGGAACTCAAAACCGCCGTCGCGTCCCTCGAGGGAACGACGGACGACCTGTGGGTGCCCCTCTGGCGCGAAATGGGCGCGCGCTATGAAAAACAAGCGGAAGAACTCGCCGCCAGTGGCGATACGGCCGCCGCGCGGAAGAAATTCCTGCTCGCCAAGACCTACTACAGCATCGCGCGATTCCCCCGGCCGCTCACGCCGCTCAAGGAGGAGGCGAACCGCGACTGCATACGCGCGTATTTGAGATCGTGCGAATTCCTCGATCCGCCGCTCGAAGTCGTCGGCGTGGCGTGCGCGGGTGAGCGCATCACCTCCCACTTCCGCGCGCCTAAGAACGCGAGCGCGGAAAATCCCGCGCCCGCCGTCCTCATCATGTGCGGCGGGGACATGTTCAAGGAAGACCGAGGCTGGGCGGGCGAGATGGCGCTCGAAAACGGCCTCGCTTCCCTCGTGATGGACGGCCCCGGCACGGGCGAGAACCCCTTCCCCTACGAACCCGAATCCGTCTCGGCGTGGAAGGCGGCTGTCGACTACCTTGCCGCCCGGCCCGAGGTGGACGCTGAGCGCATCGGCGCGTTCGGAATCAGCCGGGGCGGGCATTCGGTGATGCTGCTCGCAGGCTCCTATCCCGAGAAGGTGCGCGCAGCTGTCGCCAGCGCGGGCCATCACTTCGGCTACCGCATGACGGAGGCGGAGATGGAGAACTACGTCGCCAACCGGAACAGGCGCGCGGCCTACGTCTTCGGCGCGCCGGGCGACGGCCCCTCGTTTCCGCCTACCACAATCGAGCAGGAAGAGGCGCTGTTCAAGCGCTGGTCGCTGAGCGAACTGGGCCTCGTGGAGAAAATCATCTGCCCCGTTCTGATGATCAACGGGAAACAGGATCACCTCGCCCCTATCGGGAATATCTACTACATGCTCGAGCACGGCCCCGTGACCGGCAAGGAGGCGCGCGTCTACCCGGATGATGGCCACTGCGCCTTCAGGCACTTCGCCGAGTGGGCGCCTGAATCGTTTAGGTGGTTGGGGGGTAAACTAGGATGATCCATTTAATAACAATACCTTGTCATAATTAAAAATTTATCGAAATACATCGTGAATTTATCTATATTTATCGAATTTTACGGTATTTTTCAGAAATTCATTTCCTGGCCCATATTCCCCTCGCTTCACATGCCGCATTGCTTCGAAAAGGTATATAATCCCCCCCACCGCACCGGCCGCCTGGTGCCGATCGTTTTTTCATCCCATCTCTTAAAACCAGGAGACCGTCATGGAGCGCAGACAAGCGAGTGATTTCGACCAGGAACTGCTGG
>JAPPHK010000206.1 GCA_028820795.1 Nitrospinota bacterium
GCATCACCTTCCCCAGACCCTCGTTCAGGGTGCAATACGCCCGGTTCCCGAATTTCCGGTTCTCCACGATCATCACCGGCATCGAACGCGTGGTGATGCCCGTCATGGGGCCGACGGCGTCGAAATGATGATTCGGGTGGAAGGCGACCCCGCCCGAGGCGGCGAGCGCTTCGCCCGAGGCCAAATCCTCCGCCCAGCCCTCCAGGACGGCCGCTCCCGCAATCGCCCCGCGCAGGGGGCCGCACATCCGCTCCCACTCGATCGGGGGGCCGGCATGAAGGAGAACGCCCTCCTCCAGACCCGGTATCACTTCGCCCGCCGGACGCACGTCCACCAGGACGGGTTCGGCTTCCGTGATGCGGGTAAGCGCCTCCGTGTTCGCGTCCGTGATCACGCCCATCTAGCCCACCTCCCGCCAGGACGTCTCCGAGACGTTCTCCACGATGGTGCTCCCGCCTTTCACCACGAATCGCTTCTCGGGCTGATCGATGAGGATATCGTCGAAATTCACGGAATCGAGAACCACGAAATCGGCCGCGCAGCCGGGTCGTAAGCCGTAGTCATCCTCCACCCCCAGCGCCTTGGCGCCGCCCGTCGTGAAAAGTTCGGGAACCAGACTTCTGTCCGATGCGCCGCTCATTTGGAGCGCGTGGGCGAGGAGAAGGCCGAGTTCGAGCAAATCGCCCCGTCCGGAGGGCGTGAAGGCGTTGCGGATGTTGTTCGATGATATGGCGACGTTGATCCCCGCGCTCAACAGCTCCTTGACGGGGGCGAGGCTTCTGAAGCGAGGCGGCTCCTCCCCCCTGCCGCCCAGGAACAGATCCGTCGCCGGCAAGGGCAGGACGGAGATGCCCGACTCGAGAATCTTCTCGATGATTCGCGCGGCCTCATCCGGCGGCATGGCGCCCAGGGAGGTCAAATGACCGACGGCCACCCTGCCCCCCAAACCGGCTGCCATCGCGCGGGCGGCCACGGATTCGATATTCCTCACCCGGGGGTCGTCCGCGAAATCGAGATGAAAATCCAGGCCGCAGCCGAACGCTTCGGCCATCCCGAAAACGATGTCCAGATGCCGCTCGGCGTCAAGGTCGTTGTAAGGGATTCCGCCCACCAGATCCCCGCCCATCCGCATGGCCTCGCGCATCAGGTCCTCCGTTCCCGGCTGCTGCTCGATGCCTTCCTGGGGGAAAATGACGAGTTGAAAATCCGCAAGCTCTGCGTATTTCTCCTTGAGCGCCAGAGCGACTTCCACTCCCAGAAGTCCGACGATGGGGTCGACCTCCACCTGCGCGCGAAACCAGGTGGCGCCGTGCCGGATGCACATGCGCAGGGCGCGTTCGGCGCGCTCCATGACGTCTTGTTTCGTGACGCTCTTCTTGAGCGCCAGCGTGATGGAGATGGCGTCTTCGAGAGTGCCGGAAAGGTTCGGCTCGCGCTCCTCCAGAAACGCCTTGTCCAGATGAATGTGGCTCTCCACGAACGTCGGGAGCACGGCGCGGCCGCCCAAATCGACCTCCTCGCATCCTGCCCCGTTCTCGATCCCCGGCGATATTCTGGAAAACCGGCCCCCGGCGACGCACAGATCCACCAATGGGCCGCCCGAATCGATTCTGGCGTTCCTGAAAATTCTATCGTGCGTTATCTCTGCGCCCATGACTATTTAACCGGAATGAAACATCACCCTGACAGATACGAAACGCGCATCGCCCATAACCGTAAAACGGAAAAGCTCGATTTTTCGAACTCTATCTTTCCGCGCCGGTTTTCGCCAGCGAAGAAGGCGGAAGCGAGAAAAATCCCGTTTCCCGTCAGCTTGACCCATGCCTGGAATCGTGGACATAATGAGGCACTCGGAACCATACATCACCTCGGTTCTCATGGGATTTGACGACCCGGTGACGGGCATCGGGGGACTTGCTTTCAGGCGTATCGTCCCCGGACGAGAGAGAGACTTGCATGACCACTCTGAGCTTCACGAACATCCTCGTTCTCAGCTATAACTCGCTCTCCTACGCCGCGATTCTGTTTCTCCTGGCGAGCGGGCTCTCGCTCATCTTCGGCGTGATGCGCATCGTGAACCTCGCGCACGCCGCTTTTTTCCTCTTCGCCGGCTACCTCGCCCTGGAATTCTACAACATCATTTTCGGCTCCCTGAGCCTGATGCCCCGGATCATCCAGCTCGTCTCGTGGACCCTCCTCTATTTCGCATGGCGGGGACTTAACGCTTACGTCGCTCCCAGACACGCGGCGCTTGCGCTGCTTCTCGCCTATGTCGTACTGGAAACCCTGTGCAGCCTGGTATGGGGCTTCAGATTTTTCGAACTCTTCTTCCCGCACGTGCCCGTCAAACCCGTCGACAGGATCAATTTCCCGGGCATGATGGCCGCCATCGTCGTCGCCCTCGCTATCGCGGCGCTGTGCGGGATGTTCATCGAGCGGTTCTTCCTGCGCCGCCTCGGACAGGACACGCTCTCGCAGGTGCTGGTGACCATCGGCTTCGCCTTCATCCTGCAAGACGGCTCGCTCTACACCTGGGGCGGGGACAACTTCATGCTCAAACAGCCCTGGCCCTTGAACTTCAGCGCCGTCGTCTGGGGCCTCTCGCTGCCCCAGTACCGCGCCTTCAT
>JAPPHK010000019.1 GCA_028820795.1 Nitrospinota bacterium
GGCGGGTGATGATCATGGTGTCGGCCACGGCGTCGGGGCCGCCGACTCCCTTGTCGCGCGAGGCGTAGAGGCCTTCGGTGTTCTCGCGAATCACGACGTAGTCGATGCCGCCGGGTTCATAGCCCGACAGGGGACTACTAATGCCCGGGTAAAGCTTGACGGGCCGCATGTTGGCGAACAGGTCGAGTCCCGTTCTGAGAATCCCTCCGAGAAGTCCCGCCTCGGTGCCCTGCGGCGTACGGATGGCCGGATCGCCCACGGGCGCCTTGAGGACGCCGTCCGCCTCGCGGCAGGCCTGAAGGGTTTCGTCACTGATGCGCTTTCCGAATTTGGCGTAACGGCCCGCCCCCGCCTCGTGTTCTTCCAGGTTGAGCTTCAGGGCGCCGTTCATCTCCTGAACGGCTTCGAGCACGGCGATGGTGGATTCCATGAGTTCGGGGCCAATCCCGTCTCCAGGTATGGTGATGATGCGATATTCTTTCATTTTCTCTCCAGGATTTTTTCAGGGTTCACTGCCTCTACATCCGCACGGATGGGCGGGTATAATCACCCCTCAAGATGAGCGGCGTTTACATCGACATGGGAGTGTAGCGAAAATTGTTTCGGCTGGAGAACCCCCGGAGCGAATCTTTTCAAAAATTCCTGCGCGCGCAGGGACCGCTCAGGGTGCGCTTTACGGAAGCCATCGCAGAAATGGGAGAGGAGATACCTCTCTGGGTCGATGACCTAAGTGCGCCCCGGATGGCGGTGCACACCGGGCGCGGCTGGCTCGCGCCGCTGGGGCGTCCGGAGGCGATACTCGCAAACCTGGAAGATATGGAGCGACTCTCCGCGCGGATGGAGGAGAGTGAGGGCTACCTCAAATTTTCCTCCGTCTCGCTCGAGGTGCAAAAGGCGGTCGAGAGGCGGAGAAAACTCATCCGGGGTTCGCCCGTGGGCATGTTCATTCTCGATAAAATAGATTTCAGGCCCGTCTTCAGCACACACCGCATCGAAAGCCTGAAGACCGGGGACGCGAAGACGCTGGCCGAGAATTCACCCTACGACCAGGGGGAGGAATATGCCCAGGCGAGAATCCGAAACGCGCCCACCGCGGCGATACGGGTCGGTGGAGAACTCGCCTCCTACATGGTCGTTCATGCGAACGGCTCAATCGGCATGCTGCACACGATGGATCGCTTCCGCGGCCAGGGGCTTGCACGCGTGGTGGTTTCCGCCCTGGTCGAGGCGCAATTCGCCAGGAGGCGCGAGGCGTATTGCTATATCGTGGAGGGAAACGAGGCGTCCGAGCGCGTGTTCGAAAGCGTGGGTTTCAGGAGGGTGATGGACGTCTACTGGAGCGCGTTTGAAAGGCGTGAAATTTGAGCCTGACTCACCCAAGCGCTCGCGGCGCGAGGCGGTTGCCTCACAGAATCGACAGAATGATGAAAATGGACTAATTTGCTGTATTCGCCATTCATCTTTTCATAGGAGGTTGATAGATGCAGAAAGAAGACTATATCGACAGGCCGCCCGGCCCCCTGGGGGGTTTGTGGAGCATGTGGTATCTGGACCCGTTCCTGATGATCAAGCGCGAGTTGAGCGGATTCAGAAAGGTCCGCCACAAGGCGTTTGAGGATCAGCTGAAGCCCGGCCGGCCCGCGCCGCCGGTCAAACTCCAGAGCACGTCGGGCGAAACCGTGGACCTGGCCGATTTTCGCGGGAAGAAGAATATCGTTCTCGAGTTCGGCGCCATCACGTGACCGCCCTTCCGCCGGCAGGTGCCGGGCATGGACGAGCTCTATGAGCGCTACAAGGAAAAGGACGTCGAGTTCTTCGTCGTCTATTCCAAGGAGCCCCACGCGCAGGAGCGCAAGTACTTCAAAAAATACACGCAGCACACCTCGTTTGAGCACAAGATGGGCTACGCGAAGGAGCTGGTGGAAGAATTCGGCATGAAAATCCCCGTTCTGGTGGACGACGTCGACGAGGCGGTGGTGAACGCCTACGGCCGCATGCCGAACATGGTCTTCGTCATCGACAAGGAGGGGAACATCGCCTACAAGGCGAGCTGGACGGAGCAGCCTCGCGTCGACCGTGTGCTCGATGAACTCCTCGCCGAGCAGGCCGTTACGGCCTGAGCGAAGCGAAACGAAAAAGACGGCTCTTCGGGGCCGTCTTTTTTTGCGCGCGAATCAGCGGACTTTCGGCAGGAAGCAGGCAAAGGCGCATGCGGCGATGAAAAACCCCGGCAGCGCCCAGAAGGCGTTCGCCAGACCGAACCACTCGCCGAGAACCGACATCGGATAGACCGAAAGGCTCGCGATGAACCACGAGAGGCCGAGCGTGATGGAACTCGCCAGCCCCCGGTTGTGGGGCATGAGTTGCTGGGCGAAGGCCATCGTCACCCCCATCGGGAGGTAGGTGGCGACGCCCAGGAAGGCCAGCAATACGAAACCCCACTCAGGTGGCGCGGCCAGAAAAGCGCAGACGCACAAGGCGCCAAGTCCGATGCCGCCGACGATAAGCTCTTTTTTCCCGAAGCGATCTCCCAAGGCGCCGCCCACCAGGACGCCGAGTGCGCCCGAGGTGAGCATGATGGCGCTGGCCGCCCCTCCGCTCCAGATGCTCATGC
>JAPPHK010000067.1:0-21815 GCA_028820795.1 Nitrospinota bacterium
GGCGTGCTGTTTGCGGCCAGCCGCGTCGTCCCGTATCTGCTCGCGTTCGTGGCCAGGACGAGGGAGAGGGAACTCTTCGTTCTGACCGTCTTTCTCGGATGCTTCGGGATCGCATGGGGCCTGTCACTGGCGGGAATCTCGCTCGCGCTCGGGGCATTCCTGGCCGGCCTGGTCGTCGCCGGAAGCGAGTTTCGTCACCAGGCGATGTCGGATCTGATTCCCGTGCGGGAAGTTTTCGCCAGCGTATTTTTCGTCTCCGTGGGCATGCTGCTGGATGTTCCGGACGTAATCGAGCATTTCGCGCCGATTCTCGGGCTTCTCGGCCTCATCCTCGTCGGCAAATTCGCAATAATACTCGCAATGGGGCTGATCCTGCGGTTGCCGCTTCGCGTGGCCATCCTGTCGGCGGCCACGTTGTGCCAGATCGGCGAGTTCTCGTTCGTACTCCTGAATGCGGCTTCCGGAACCGGCCTCCTCGGAGCCGCGCTTTCCCACAATATCCTGGTGGCGATCATCCTCTCCATGCTGCTCACGCCGATGGTAATCGCCTTCGGCCCCCACCTCGCTCTCGGCGCGGACCGCGTCCCCTGGCTGAACCGGATACTGGGCGCCGAGCCTCCCGGATTCGACGCCCACGAACCGCACAGCGACCACATCATCGTCGCTGGATACGGCCGGGCCGGCCGTGAGGTATGCCAAGCCGCGCGGGACGCGGGGTTCGCCTGTATCGCGGCCGACGTGAACGTCGATAACGTCCGCGCCGCAAAAGCGGCGGGAGACCTGGCCGTCTACGGAGACGTCACGCAGAGGGAAGTGTTGGAGGAGCTCGGTTGCAGGAACGCCCGCCTGGTGGTGGTGACCATAAACGACACCCGGGCCACGGAAGTCGCGGTTCGCGCAATTCGCCGGACGGCGCCGGACACGCCCGTCATTGCGCGCGCCCTCTACGATATCGACGAGGATTCGCTGCGGGCCGCCGGCGCCACGAGGGTCGTCACGGCGGAAGCCACGACCAGCGCCGAGATCGTCAGCACTTGCCTCACGGAACTGGGATCGACAGAGACGCAATCTTAGGCCGGGACAACCCGCCTCGCCATGATGAGGTTGTTGAAAAAGTTCCCGAAGAGGTGGGGGTGCGACGGTTTTTTAGCCGGACAGATATAGGGGCCTGTCCGGGGGCCGATGTGCTCGCCCGAACAGCCCGAAAGAACGAGGGCGGAGTATAGGGTCGGACATATATGTCCGACATACATGCGGCCCATGACGGGCGGCGAAAAAAGGCCGGGACGCATATATGCGTCCCCTACACCCCCTAATCCCCCTCCTCTCAGGGGCTTTTTCAACAACTCCGATGCGGTAGGGTTTGACGAGACGCACGCGCTTTTTTTATAGTCATAAGCATACGCGAGGATTCTAATCGACCCGACACCGGGGAGATACGGATGACGACGTATGAATACCTCAACCTCATCGCCTCCTACGGCGGCCTCGCGCTCATCTACTACGGCATCCGCGTCATGGCGAAAAACGCCGACATGCGCGCCGCCGACTCCGAACGCAAGCACGCCGAGGTGATGGCCGAATCCGAGCGCAGGCACGAGGAGGCGATGGCCGAATCCCGCCGCAGGGAGGAGGAGGGCATCCGCAGGCACGAGGAGTCGATGGCGGCCCTGCGCGAACTCATCGACGGGCAGGCGGAAAGCCGCATGGCCCTGCGCGCGCTCATCGAGCGAACCAAGTAATACAACTCGACCCAAACGAGAGGGGTATCACGCTTTTGCTCGTCATTCCGGCGAAAGCCGGAATCCATTTGCGGGTGCGGGTGAATGAACGGCGGTGTTTTATTCCCCACCGATGCGCGGGAACCCCGACGAAAGACAAAAGGCGTAAAAATGGATTCCGGCAAACCCTCCCGCATTGGTCGGGTCTGACACCGGAATGACGGTGAATACTCTCGATTGGGGGGAATGGTTTTTCTCCTTCGTCTGTCGGCCACTACCCTCAAATGGGAAATCATTTTACGAGCGTATGTCGATTGAGAAATCCATTCCCAGTTCAAGGGGGCTTTTTCAACAACTCCAACGCGAACTTTTTCCGCAGCCCCGGACTACCTCGACTACCATTGATGGGGGCAAAGCGATGGCGATGAAAAACCCTCCGCACCCTGGCGGAATCGTGAGGCGGCAACCTCTCGAACCGCTCGGATTGTCCGTGACGAAGGCCGCCGAGGGCCTCGGCGTCGCGCGCCAGACCCTCTCGGAACTGATCAACGAGCGCACGGGGGTCTCCATAGAGATGGCGATTCGACTTTCCAAGGCGTTCGGCTCGACGCCGGAGACCTGGCTCGGCCTGCAGATGGCTTACGATCTCTGGCAGGCGCGCGCCCGCCTCGAAGAAATCAAGGTCGAGAAGCTCGGGGCGGCCTGATGCGACCCGCGCCGGCGCGACGCCAACGGGAAAACCGCGCCGGCCGGGCTAGGGACGAATCTGCAGAGTGAGGATGGTCTCCACCGGCGCGTCGTAGGTGAGCTCGTTGATGTTCAGGGCCGCGCGCGCGTGCTTCCCGCGCTCCTCGCCGAGCACCTCGACCAGGAGGTCGCTCTCCCCGTTCACCACCCAGGGCGCCTCCTGGAAGCCGGGTGCGCTGTTCACGTAGCCTTCGAGGCGAACGGCCCGGACGATGCGGTTCAGATCGCCCCCCAGGCAATGCTTCGCCATGGCGAAGTGGTTCAGGCCGCACAGGCGCGCCGACTGGTAGCCCTCCTCGACGGTGACCCCGCCGCCGAGCTTCCCGACGAAGGGGATCTCCCCGTTGTACTGGCCGATGGTGCCCGCGAGGAACAGCACCTCGCCCACCGCCACGCCGGGGATGTAGTTCGCCACGGCGGGCGGGACTTCGGGAAGCTCGATACCGAGTTCTTCCAGCCTCTTTTCGATGTCCATTTCCGCGCTCCTCGCCTGATGGGGAAACGATTCTTGGAGGCGATCCCGACGCCGGGGCGCATCTCCCCGGACCCGCGCCGGAACGCCGAGACGATGGTAACACAACTTCTCCTGCCCTTCTCTCATATTCTTCGATGAAACCGGGGGTCTGGCGCAAGGGACGGGAATCGAGCGCCGCCGAGTAGAGTGCGGACCGGCGGCTCCCGAATCAAAGCAGCGGAGCGAAGGGGTGCGCCGGGCCGCAGCCTGAAGACCCGCGCATCGAGAGCGCGGCGGTGATTTCGCAAGTGGCCTTCACACCTCTCCTGGTCGACAAGCCCTCCCTCCTGTCGTCAGTCGTTACATCAACGGGGTTGTTGAAAAAACCCCCTCCGCCTCATCCTGAGTAGCGGCCCTTCGACAGGCTCAGGACAGGCTCCGCCGTCCCCCACATTCCTCATCCTGAGTAGGCGCGTAAGCGCCGTATCGAAGGTTTGGCCCGACTGGGGAGGGAGGGTCAAACGGGCGTCCCGGCGCGAGGCGTTCGACTCCCCTCGTCCCTCGATACGGCCCTTGCGGGCCTACTCGGGATGAGGGAGGGGTGAATTCCGACCGAGGATGACTTTTTCAACAGCCCCTCCCCGGCCGGGACCGACGCCGGAATGACGGCAAACGCTCTCGATGAATGATCAACAACACCCTTCGAGGGACTTCTTCAACAGCCCGTCATCAGTCGTGTTTGCCCCCAGCGGGCGCGAACTTTGCCCTTCGATACGCGGCTTCGCCGTTACTCAGGGTGAAGCGGAGCGGCGGGTCGCTCTCGACCGATGAGGGAGAGAGCGAGATCATCCACCGGAGAGGCTGAAGTTCGCGGCTACCGGCGAGGTTGAAGTTCGCGGCAGGTGTGGGAAGCGGGATGAATGCCGCGCGGTTTTGAAGTTCACTCCCCCCTCGTGGGTCAAACCCGACCGTTGAGACGTTGTTGAAAATGCCGGCCCTGGGATCGAGCGCGTTTGATGCAGCTCCTCCTTTCTCAGTCGGAACTGACCTCATCGGTCGGGTCCGATCCCGCACCTGCCCGCATTTGCGATGCCCGTGAATTCCGGAGATCCGGTATGGTGCGCGCGGCGAAGGAATTTCCTTCGCATCCGCCGGAACCGGCCCGCGCAGGAGGAGCGGCGTTGAAGTCCACGTTTTCCGCAGAGGCCGTTCGCGAACGGCGCCTGCAGCGCGTCCTCCCGTCTGATCCGAAGCGGCGAACCCTCGCCCGGATATCCTCCCCGCGGGGAGCCGCGCCGACGAACCCGGCAATGAAGAAGGAAATAAAAATAATCCAATTTGTTGTAAATATCGATAAATTCACGGGGTTTTTCGATAAATTCCTGAAAATGAACGATCGGCGCATGGAAGATATAATAAGTTGTAATTCAGATGGTTATGATGCAAATCTAAAGCGGAAAAGAAATATTTTGCCGCATTTCACCGAATAAAAAAAATTTTCGGACCACGCAATTCCCCGCATTTGCGCTCCACAACCGCCCGCCCCCCGCAATCCGTCCGCCGATGACGCTCGCCGCCGGGCAACTTCTCCCCGATACACCCCGCGCATCCGCTGATGGCTTTTCGTTTCCGGGCCGAACATGGTATATTCGGCGCACATCCATGCTGCCTTGGGATTGGGAGATGCGCGATTCATGGAGACGAATCCTCAGGATATCGAGCATGTGCCCGTAAGGGAGGATGGCCCGTCCATCTCGACGAACGGAGCGCAACAGGATGGCTCCGGCGATTCGAGGTATCTGCCCGATTCGCCGAGCGCGCCCTTTCCCGAAGCTGAAACAGAACTCGACAAGATAGAAACAGACGAGTGGCTGGAATCACTCGACTACGTTCTGCAAACCAGGGGTCCCGAGCGGACGAAGACGCTCCTGCGCCACCTACAGGTTCATGCCGTGCGCGCGGGCGTCGTCCGCCCGTTCTCGGCAAACACCCCGTATATCAACACGATTCCGCTGGAAAAACAGCCGCCCTTCCCTGGCGATCGGAAGATCGAGCGGCGCATCAAGAGCCTCGTCCGCTGGAACGCGATGGCCATGGTGGTGCGCGCCAATATCGAGGACGCCTCCATCGGCGGGCACATCTCAACATACGCCTCGGCCGCCACGCTGCTGGAAATCGGATTCAACCATTTCTTCCGGGGCAAGAACCACCCCAGCGGCGGCGATATCATCTATTTCCAAGGGCACAGCGCACCCGGCATATACGCCCGCGCATTTCTGGAGGGACGCCTGACGGAGAGAAATCTCGAGAACTTCCGGCGAGAACTCAAAGAGGGGGGTGGCCTCTCCTCCTACCCGCATCCGTGGCTGATGCCCGATTTCTGGGAATTTCCCACCGTATCGATGGGACTCTCTCCCCTGATGGCGATTTATCAAGCGCGATACCTGCACTATCTGGAAGATCGCGGCCTCAAGCCCGCTACGGGCCAGAAGGTATGGGCGTTCCTGGGCGACGGCGAAATGGACGAGCCCGAATCGCTAGGCGCCATCACCCTGGCTGCGCGGGAAAAACTCGACAACCTGATCTTCGTCATCAACTGCAATCTCCAGCGCCTCGACGGACCGGTGCGGGGAAACGGGAAAATCATCCAGGAACTAGAAGCCGCGTTCCGGGGCGCGAGATGGAACGTCATCAAGGTTATCTGGGGGGACGACTGGGATCCTCTCATCGCGATGGATGACGAAGGCGCGCTGCTCCAGAGAATGAGCGAGACGGTCGACGGTCAATATCAGAAATACAGCGTCGAGACACTTAGAATGGGCGATTACGTGCGCGAGCACTTCTTCGGCGGCGATGAGCGGCTACAGGCCATGGCCGACACGATGTCAGACGATCGACTCCACAGAATGCGGCGCGGTGGACATGACCCCGAAAAAGTATTTGCTGCCTACCAGGCCGCCACGGAGTGTAAGGAGCGTCCTACCGTCATCCTTGCGAAAACAGTGAAAGGCTATGGATTGGGTGAGGGCGGCGAGGGCAGAAACGTCACTCACCAACAGAAAAAACTAAACGAAGATGAACTGAAGGAATTCCGTACTCGTTTCGAGATTCCCATATCCGATGAAGAAATAGCCGAAGCGCCGTTTTACCGGCCAGCGGACGATAGCTCCGAAATCTTATACCTTAGAGAAAAGCGAGAAAAACTAGGCGGATACGTCCCCACGAGGCGGAGCGTCTCCACTCCGCTCAAGCCGCCGCCGGAAACCTTGTTCGAGGAATTCCTGGAAGGAACGGATGGGCGCGAAGTCTCCACGACCATGGTATTCGTCAGGATCCTGAGCAAGCTGCTCCGCGACGAGGGATTGGGCAAACTCATCGTTCCCATCGTGCCCGATGAGGCCAGAACATTCGGCATGGAAGCCCTCTTCCGGCAAATCGGAATCTACTCCCACGCCGGTCAGCTGTATGAGCCCGTCGACCGCGACAGCCTCTTGTATTACAAAGAAGCGCAAGACGGACAGATTCTTGAAGAAGGAATCACCGAGGCGGGTTCGATGGCTTCTTTCATCGCTGCCGGAACCGCCTACGCCACTCACGGTGTGAACACCATCCCGTTCTACATCTACTATTCGATGTTCGGCTTCCAGCGCATCGGCGATCTGATATGGGCAGCGGCGGACATGTGCACGCGCGGCTTCCTGATAGGAGGGACGGCCGGTAGAACCACCCTGAACGGGGAAGGACTCCAGCACCAAGACGGCAACAGTCATCATCTGGCATACCCCGTGCCCAATCTGCTCACATACGACCCGGCTTTCGCCTTCGAGATGGCGGTGATCATTCAGGACGGCATTCGCAGGATGTATCAAAACCAGGAAAAAATCTTCTACTACCTCACCGCCTACAACGAGAACTACGCCATGCCGCCCATGCCGGAAGGAGCACAGGAAGGGATATTGAAAGGCATGTATCTCTTCAAGCGTTCGGAGTTGGGCAGGGGACTCAAAGCGCAGTTGTTGGGCAGCGGCACCCTCATGAACGAGGTGCTCAAAGCGCAGGAAATTTTGGAGACGCGCTACTCGATTTCAGCTGATGTATGGAGTGTCACGAGCTACAAGGAGCTCAGGCGAGACGCTCTCGAAGTCGAGCGATGGAACATGCTGCACCCAGATTCCGCACCGAAAACTCCATACGTGACGCAATGCCTCGCGCGCGCGTCCGGTATCTGTGTAGCAGCTTCGGACTATGTGAAGGCCACGCCCGACTCAATTTCGAAATGGGTGCCCAAGCCCATGGTCTCGCTGGGCACCGAGGGGTTTGGGAGAAGCGAGTCGAGAGCATCCCTAAGAGACTTCTTTGAAATCGATGCGCGCTATATTGTGCTCGCCACGTTATACAGCTTAATGCGCGATAAGAAGATATACCCCGAACTCGTGAACAAAGCGATGAAAGATCTGGATATTGACCCCGAAAAAACCAACCCGATGATTTCCTAAATCAAATCCCGAGGGAGTTCCATGACCATTGAACTCAAACTCCCCGAGCTCGGGGAAAACATCACGTCTGGAAAAGTGATCGCCGTTTTGGTGAACGTGGGAGAAACCATTGCAGTGGATCAGTCTGTCATCGAAGTTGAAACCGATAAGGCGCTCATCGAAGTTCCCTCATCCGTCGGAGGTAAAATAACGGAAATTCATCTCAAACCCGGAGACGACGCCGAAGTGGGAGAAACCATTCTCGTCATCGAAGAAAGCGATGCCGAGTTAGAACCCTCTCTTGCTGAGGAGATTTTTGAAGAAATCTCAGCAGAAGCCGATGAGCCGATGGACTCGGAAGAAACCCAACCCATGCCGAGAGATGAACCTGCGCTTCCACTAGAGATAACGGACGAGGATGCCACTACGACGGAATCCGCGCCTTCCGAGTATTCGTTGGAACCCGTCGCAGCCCTGTCCGAGACGCCAGCGCCGGAGACAGCGAAAACACTAGAGCCAAAGAACAAGAAAGAACCCGCGCCCGCAGCGCCCTCGGTACGAAGAATTGCCCGTGAGGCTGGCGTCGACATAAGCGATGTGCCCGGCAGCGGGATTGGGGGCAGAATATCCGCGCAAGACGTCAGGCAATTCGTGGCAACTCAAGGAGGCACCGCTTTACCAGACGCGCCTGCCCCCACACAAATGAACGTGCCTATTCAACTGCCCGACCTCGCCCGCTGGGGGGAGATCAAACGTGAACCGATGTCGGGTATCCGGCGAGCGACATCCGCGAATCTCACACGTGCTTGGACAAATATCCCCCATGTGACTCAGTGCGAAAAAGCCGACATTACCGAACTCGATGATTTAAGGAGAAAATTTACTCCAAAAGCGGAGGCTGCAGGAAGCAAACTCACTATTACCTCCATTCTCATAAAAGTCATTGCCTCAGCCCTTAAAGTATTCCCGCAATTCAACGCGAGCGTCGATGCGGCGACGAATGAGATCGTCTACAAAAACTATATTCATGTGGGTGTTGCCGTGGACACCGAAAACGGTTTGCTCGTACCGGTGATTCGCGATGCTGACAGGAAGAACATCATTGAACTGTCGGTGGAGTTGGGCGATATCGCGGAACGCGCCCGTTCCCGAAAGCTCACCCCGGACGAGATGCAGGGAGGTTCCATCACCATCACGAACCTCGGCGGTTTTGGCGGCACCTATTTCACTCCGATAGTGAATTGGCCCGAAGTCGCCATTCTTGGCGTCTCCCGCGCGCGCATGGAGCCGGTTTGGGCGAAAAACGAGGAGAAATTCGAACCGCGTCTAATGCTCCCACTCATGGTTTCCTACGACCACCGCATCATCGACGGAGCGGATGGCGTCAAATTCCTGAGGTGGGTGGCAGACGCGCTGGAAGAACCCATGCTCATGAGTCTCGAGGGTTGAGCGAGCCTCTAGGAGACGCATGAGGACACCCACCCCTGCTAATCCTTCAGATTGAGCGGCCTAGTCCTCACTCAACGAAACCTTCGAACTCATTCCAGAGGGTTCACGATTTTCTTCGATTTGTCTTTTGGAAGCCTTTTTGATGACGAATCTTTTGGGTGACTGGAATTTCTTGCAATACTGGTGGTGGAAACCCTACGTCAAACCCCTCATAGGCTTAGCCTGGTTTGTGGGCGTCATCTCGCTCGGAGCGATCATCTTCTTCACCGTCATGGGAAGCACCAAACTCTCCGAATACAGAGAAGCCCTCTTCCCTCCCAAAGAACCCGAGATTCCCGAGGACGAAACAGCACTCGTCGATTTCATGGAGTCTTACTTTCCAGAAGTATCGGAAGAGGAAGTTCTCCTGATGGAACATATCCTCGACGATGTTATTAAAGAAGATATCCATCCGCAAATGGCGGGTGAAATCGAAGCGCGCGGCATACCCGTTCGGCTCTTGACACTCCCGTCTCCTGAAATCGTACGCGCAGTAGGATGCTACCCTGTGGCAGTGTGGATTCCTCGCTTGAACGCAATAGAGATATACGCATCGGTCGTCAAAAGCGAATGCAGACGAGATCCGAGGCGCTACCGAGAAAAAATAGGCGATTTGCTGCTCCATGAAATCGGCCACGCCCTTGGTCTGGATGAACCCAAAATCAAGGATTTCGGCGTTTAGCGGCTTTATTCCTCCGCGCCATGTCCGTTCAAATCGGCGGGGTCGGTCACCTCGATGCTGCCCCTGAGCCCGAACAGGCGCTGCATTTTCTTCCTGAATGCTGGCGTGAAGAGTCTTTCTGCATAAAACCGGCCAGCTACCCTCTTGTTCACCTGCGCCAGGGTGGGATAGACGTGAACCGTCTCCACCACCTCTTTAATGTGCATTTTCTTTCTCACGGCAAGAACGAACTCGTGCAATATCTCTCCCGCCGCAGGCCCAACCAGATCGGCCCCCACGAGCCTGCCCTTCTCGTCGCAGACCACCTTGCAGATGCCCTCCGTCTCACCATCCAGGACGGCGCGGTCCACGCGGCCCATCGGGAAGCGAAACACTTGGATGCGATTCGTCCCCAAAGCCGCTTCGGCATCAGCTTCGCTCAAGCCGACATGCGCCGCCTCGGGCGTGGTGTATATCGTCCATGGAACGGCGTCGTAGTTCGTCTTTTTCTTGAGAAACGGGAGTGCCACCCCAAATGGCGCGCTGAATAGCATGTTCCTGAGCGCCACGCCTGCATCATACTCCGCCATATGTGTGAAGAGATACTGGCCCCGAATGTCGCCGGCAGCAAAGATGCGCGGATTCGAGGTTTGGAGATACTCGTCCGTCTCTACACCTTGCGGGGTGTACTTTACGCCCGCTTGTTCCAGGTCCATCCCACCCACGTTGGGAGATCGGCCAGTTGCGATGAGCAGTTGATCGCAAACCCATTCTCGTTCACCCGATGGCGTATCGGCTTCGAGGAAAATCTCCTCACCGCGTTTCTCGACTTTTTGCGTGTTCACGTTGAAATGGAGTCTGAGACCGGATTTCGTCAACGAGTCCGCAAGAATTTCAGCCATCTCCTTATCGAGCCTCGGCAGAAGCTTCGGTGCGCTTTGCAACACTTCCACTTCGGCGCCGAGTTGTTGAAAAGCCTGGGATAATTCCAAGCCGATAGGTCCAGCCCCCAACACCACCAAGCGCTTCGGCAACTCCTCCAGATCGAAAACGGTCTCGTTCGTGAGGTAGGGCACGCTATCGAGACCGGCGATGGGCGGCACAAAAGGAGAACTTCCCATGGACAACAGAAACCGCTTGGCTCGCAGCGTTCTGTCTCCTATTTGAAACGTATCGGGGCCGGTAAAGGCCCCATCGCCGAAGATCACTTCAATACCCATGCCCTCGAAACGTTCGGGCGCGTCGTGCTCACCGATGTGGGCCTGAGCCGCTTTCATGCGCTTCATGACCCGTGGGAAATCTACCCGGACATCGCCCACGTCGATGCCGAACTCGGGCATCAAGCGCGCCTGAGCCGCCAGCCGCGCAGAGCGGATCAAGCCCTTCGAGGGCACGCATCCATAGTTCAGGCAATCGCCGCCGAGCTTCGTCTTCTCCACGAGCGCTGCTTTCGCGCCCAGTTGCGCCGCGCCAACGGACGCCACCAAGCCACCGACTCCTCCCCCGATGGAGACCAAATCAAACACCGATTCATTTTGCATCTTCATATCCTCTCTAGTCGGCGAAAAGCGCCTATCCTGCCAAGATGCGGATCAGCCCGCTCAAGACGTTACCTTATCCAAGGGTTTCAGCCCGAACGCGAAAAACAAAACCGCGATGAGCAAATAGCCGACGGCTATACCGGGCGCAGCCCCCCACCCGAAGAAGCTCACGACGCCTCCGGGCGTGATTCTCCAGGCGTGAATGATTCCGAACCAGCTCAATACCGCGCCGGCCAACGCCCAGCCTCCCGCCTGTTTCGGTTCCTTATCGACCAGCTTCGCTACGATGGCCGTAAGGATAATGGACGTAAAAAGAAAACCGCGCTCCAAGGTGATCATTCCCACCAAGTGAAACCCCACTTTTTCAAACGCATCCTGACCCACCTTCCACAAAGTCGTGCCCGCTCCTCTTAAAGAGGATTCCACCATTAGCAGGCCCCATGCGGCGATGGCGGGTATCAATCCGATGGCCACGGCCGGGCCGTGGTTCTTTGGCACAGCCTGAAACGCCTGAGTGAGCATCATCACCCCGATCCACAGCATGAGGGCGAAGAGCGCCTCCCCCGGAATGATTTTCGAAAGCGCCGCTATCGAGCCGGTGAAACAGAGAATCGTCATCACTATTCCGTTCAAGGCGCTGTAGCCCGAGCGAGCGCCAACCTTTTTCCAGGCCGGATGCCCAATATAAATTGTTGTGGGAAAACAACTCCCCAGGCAAGCCGCGAGGAGCGAGCCGGCGCCGTTCACCGCCAGGGAACTACTCGTCTCGAAATTATCGCCCGCAGCGGAAGCACTCTCGAGGCACATCAGGCTGCCCACCAGCGTCATCAGGCCCATGGGGATGGATACCGCCAGGTAGTCCCAGGCCAGCGGGCCGAAAAGAGCATCTGACAACGGACCGAGGGCGTAGGATGGGAGCGCCAGCCCCACAGGCGCAGGAATCCCCTCCGGAAATCCCCTGAACACGGCGGAAAGCACCACTCCAACAGCCACCGCCACGAGGCCGCCCGGCACCCCGAAGGGAAACCTGAACCCGCCGAAATAATGGACTAATATAATGCCCAGGGGGACCATGGAGAGAAGTGGATTTTCCCAGATTCTGAACGCGAAATCCATGGAGATGAATGTGAGCGCGATGCCTCCCAGAGCCGAGAGCAGAGCGGCTCTGGGCGCAACCCGCCTTATCCGCTCGCCCACCAGCGAGCCTGCCGTTTCGATCACCCCGCTCACGAAACAGGCCGCCAGCCCCGCTTTCCAGGCCGCCTCGGCGCTTCCGGTTTTGAGTTTCACGGGCAGCATGACGAAGAAGATGAACGCGAATAGCGTCACCGTGTTGAGACCGTAAGGCATGGCGGTCACGTCGTCTCGGCCTTCACGCTCAGCCAGGCGCCGCGCCTGCCAGGTGTAGAAAAGGTTGCCCCCAAGAAGGCTCAGCGCCGCAGCGGGCAACACACGCCCGAAGATAAGGGAATCGGAAAAACCCAACAGTCCTTTCAGGAAACCCACGATGAGCAAAAGATTGATGAGGTTATCCATCCACAGGCCGAAGAAGCCGTCGATATCACCCTTCACGAACCATTTTGACACTTGAGTCCCCCCGTTCAAAGTCAAAATCGTCAAACCGATCGCACCTCGCCCCGGATAGTAGAACACGCAGGCTTGTTCGCAAAAGCACCCAAGGCAGTTTTTAACATCCAGGTCGTTTTGGTATGCTCTTTACACAAGCAAAACTCACCTTCGTGTTCATCGGGGAGAAAAGCGATGGAAGCTGTCAAAGTCTATACGCGGCACGGGTGATACACCTGCGCCCTTACGAGAGAGTTTCTCTCGTCCAGCGGTCTCGAAGTCGTCAACCGCGACTGCACGAACGACACCGAAGCGCAGGCGGAACTCAAGGCGCTGGGCATCAAGTCCCTGCCCGTCGCCGTGCGCGGAGAGAACGTGGTGGTGGGCTACGACGTGGATGCGCTTCGCGAGGCCTTCGGCATCGAACAGGAAGGCGCAGGCCCTCTTTCGTCCGAGAAGTTGCTCCATTACTTCGAGATGGTCTTCGACGCCCTGCGCCGCGTGATCCGCCAGATTCCGCACGAAACGCTCGATTGGGTATCTCCCGGCAGGCCCCGCACGCTGCGTCAGCTCACCTGGCACAGCTTCGAGCGTCCGGACCTGGTGATGCAGGCTCACGCGTCGGGTGAATATACCGAGGAGATGGTGCGGCGGTATGAAACGATGGCGAATGATTATGACACCACCGAAGACATCTGCGCCTACGGGGATGAAATACAGGCCAGACTCACCGATTTTCTCACGGACGGCGGCGAGGCGCTCGCTAGAAAAGTGTCGAGCTATATGGGGCCCATCACCGTCCATGAGTTGATGATCCTCTCCCTGGGACACGCTTTCCAGCATCTGCGGCAAACGTATCATTATTTCGAGATGCTGGAGATAGTGCCGGAAAACCCGCTCCAGCCCGAGGACTACGAGGAAGTGCCCGTGCCTAAGGATCTCTTTTAGTCCTGTCTATCAGCTTGAAGGAGTCGCCTGATGCCCTCGAAAGACATATTCCCCTTCCGCGCGAACCGCGCCCGCATGAAGCGAGAGTTCAACGCGCAGGCACGGATCGGCAAATACGGAAAAACGGGCCTCGACCGCGTGGCCTTCACGCCGGTCTATGGCGAGGTGCGCGACCTCGTCGAGGGCTGGATGAAGGAGGCGGGATTAATGACGCGCGTCGACGCCGTGGGGAATCTCTACGGCAGAAAAGAGGGGCGCGTGCGCGGACTCCCCGCCGTGATGGCGGGCTCTCACCTCGATTCCCAAAGCCCGGGCGGTCGGTTCGACGGCCCCGCGGGCGTTCTCACCGCCCTGGAGGCGATCCGGCGCATCGGCGAGACAGGAATCGCCCACGATCACCCCATCGAGATAGTGGCCTTCGTGGGGGAGGAATCCGCCTGCGGGATGACGGTGTTCGGCAGCAGCGTCGCAACTGGTGTCGTGGGCGTGAAGGATTTGAAGAACACGGTGCATCCGCCTACGGGAAAATCCATATACGAGGCCATCGAGGCGGTGGGAGGAAACCCCGCACGCACGCGTTCGTGCCGTATTAAAACAGGATCACTCAAGGCCTTTCTGGAATTACACATCGAACAGGGCCCCGTTCTCGAAGCGGCCGAGGTGCCCATCGGGGTCGTGGACAGGGTGGTGGGATACACGAGGGGCGAGGTTCACTTCACGGGCGTCACGGCGCACTCGGGCGGACAGCCCATGCCCTACCGCAAGGACGCCGGCATCGCGGCGGCGGATTTCATGGTGCGCATGGAAACCTACGTGAACCGCGCGCCCGACTCCCAGCGCGTCACGATCACCTTCGGGGAGATGGAGGCGCATCCGGGATGGGTATCCATCGTGCCCGGAGGGGCGAGGCTTTCCTTCGATCTCAGAAGCAAAAGCCAGGCTGTGATGGAGCGCACCCTCGCGCGCATGGAAAAAACGCTCGCCGCCATTGAAAAAGAAAGAGGCGTGAAGGGACGTTTGTCCGACGTGAAGAAGCTGGCCGTCTGCCCCGCCTCGGACAACATTCAAAAAGCGCTCCGGCGCGCTTCTAAAGAAACGGGACACGCCGCGCTCACGCTGTCGAGCGGCGGAGTGCACGACGCCTGCCGCATGGCGGAGATTTGCCCGATGGGCATGGTGTTCATTCCCTCGGTGGGAGGGCTTTCGCACACGCCGGAGGAGTTCACGCACTTCGACGACATGGTGAAGGGTGCGGAAATCCTCGCCTCCGCCATCGCGCATCTCGCAGAAGAGAAGGTGCGGGCATAAACGGCGAATTCCCGGAATCGTTCCTCCTCAGCAGCGAGTCACCTCCTCTCGGCATGAATGCGGCGTCTCCCGGGGTTGTTGAAAAACCGATTTCGAGAGCGGGCGCCTCCCCCTCGTCCCGCTTTGCGGCGGAATTCCCCCAACACCCCTCATCCTGAGTAGCGGCGAAGCCGCGTATCGAAGGTCAATCGCGACCAATGCGGGAGCGATTGCCGGCCAAAAAGGGAACACTCCCCTCGACAGACCCGGGCAAGCTCTTCGATACAAACGCTCCTTTCTCAGTCGCGTTTGACCTCCGGCGGCTACTCAGGGTGAGGAAAGAGGTGTTGGCGCTTTGCGGGGGTCGAACCCGATTGAGGAATGAGGGTTCGACGCGACCGGGGAGGGAGCGTTCGCTGTTCTTGACGGGGCTTTTTCAACGGCCCCCTATAGCTGCCATTTCTCATGCGGGTGGTGCGCTTGTCCCAGCACATTGACAAATCTCCTATGCACCAACCGGACGTTCTACCCTGTCCGCTCTTGCGCCCCGAAATCCCCTCTTTATTGGGCCTGTTGAAAAAGTCCCCCAAAAGTGTTGTTGACCCCCCTCAATCGGGAGTATTCACCGTCATTCCGGCGAAGGCCGGAATCCATTTTTCGCCTTTTACCTTTTGTCAGGGTTCCCGCGCATCGGCGAGGAATGAAACGCCGTCGTTCATTCATCCGCAACCGCAAATGGATTCCGGCCTCCGCCGGAATGACGAACAAAACCAAATTCGTCGTTCGTCCCGAGAAGAAAGCGCCGCCTACCGTAGCGGACAGGCCCCAGTGCCTGTCCAAGGTCGCGACCTGTCCCTACAACAAACGCAAATCCTCCTGCATGAGGTTTTCAACAATCCCCTTATTGTGAAGTTATTGTAAAGCAAGGCATTTTGTGATAGATTCCGCCATCTATTCAGTGACAGAGGAAGTCTAAATCTAGTGCTGCAAGCTCGTTTGCGGCGTAGCGTCTCGAAACCGAAACTTTTAGTTGAAATCGAGAGGGAGAAAAAAATGGGCAGGATAATCAGGCACGTCATTCTCGGGTTTGCGCTGCTCCTCGCGGTGAGCATCGCATTCACGCCTTCGGCGCAGGCGGCCAAGGAAGTGAAGATCGGCTTCAGCATGGCGCTCACGGGACCGCTCGGCCCCGCAGGTAAGGCCGCTCTTCTGGCCATGCAGATCTGGCGCGACGACGTGAACGCCAAGGGCGGACTGCTCGGCCGCAAGGTCAAGCTGGTCTATTACGACGATCAGACAAAGCCCGCCAACGTTCCGGGCATCTACGCCAAGCTGCTCGACGTGGACAAGGTGGACTTCATCGTCTCGGGCTACGGGACGAACCTCATCGTTCCCGCCCTGCCCATCGCGATGGAGCGGGGCATGGTGTTCATGGGCCTGTTCGGCCTCGACGCGAACGCGAAGTTCAAATACAACAACTACTTCCAGATCATGCCGGCCGGCCCCGACCCGATCGTGGACTGGTCGCGCGGCTTTTTTGAACTCGCCGCGAAACAGAAGCCCCGTCCCAAGACGATCGCGCTGCTCTCGGCCGATGCGGAATTCGCGCGCAACGCCGTGGCCGGCGCCCGCCGGAACGCGAAGAAATACGGCTTCAAGATCGTCTACGACAAGCGCTACCCCTTCCCCGGCACATCCGATTTCACGCCGATTCTGCGTGCTGTCAAGGCCACGAACCCCGACCTGTTCTACGTGGGCTCCTATCCGGGCGGTTCGGTGGGCATCGTGAAGGCCGCACATGAGATCAAACTGGAACCCAAGCTCTTCGGCGGCGGCATGGTGGGGCTTCAGTACACCGCCATCCAGATGAACCTTGGCAAACTGCTGAACGGCATCACGGACTACTGGTTCTGGGCGCCGGAGAAGACCCTGAAGTTCCCCGGCATCGAGGCCTTCCTGGCGAAATACCAGAAAGAAGCGCCCAAGCAGAAACTCGACCCGCTGGGCTACTACCTGCCGCCGTTCGCCTACGCCTACGTGCAACTACTCGGAAATGCGATCGAGGCCACCAAGAGTTTCGACCAGGCGAAAATCGGCGCCTACATCCGTAACAACACCCATTCCACCGTGGTCGGAAACGTGAAGTTCGGCAAGAACGGCGAATGGGCGACTTCCCGGACGTTCCAGGTGCAGCTCCAGAACATCACCAGCAACAAGATGAGCGAGTTCAGCAAAGCAGGAAAGATGGTGGTGGTGTATCCCGAGGAGTTCAAGTCCGGAGAACTGATCTACCCATACGCGAAAGGCAAGTAACGAACCGGACATAATGCTGCGACCGGGGGGAAACGGCCCCCCGGTCCGCGTCCGGCTCAAGGGAGGAGAGCATCCATGCTCAGCTTCGAATTCCTATTGAACGCGCTCATCGCGGGCATCCTGCTGGGTGGCTTCTACGCCGCGATGAGCGCCGGGCTTTCGCTCTCCTTTGGCCTGCTCGACGTCGTGAATATTGCACATCCGGCCTTCATCATTTTCGGCTCCTACCTGACCTACTACGTAAACGAACACTTCGGGTTCGACCCGATACTCGCAGGCCTCGTCTTCGCGGTTCCCTCCTATTTCCTGGGCGTCGCGGTCTACAAAATCTATTACAACAGCTTCGAGAAGACGGGGGCGGAATCCCTGCGCGGGCTGGTGTTCTTCTTCGGCCTCTTTTTCCTCATCGAGGTCATTCTCATCATCACCTACGGGGTGGACTACCGTCTCGTCCGCGCGTTCTACATCGGCAAGTCCACATCCATCGGCTCGGTGGGAATCGCCTACCGGCTGTTCGTACCCTTCCTCGTGGGAGGAATACTCGCCGCCGTCCTGTACCTGTTCCTCACGAAAACCTTTTTCGGCCGCGCCATCATGGGCGTGGCGCAGGACAGCCTCGCCGTCCAGCTCATGGGGGTAGACCCGATTCGCATCAAGACGGTCGCCTTCGGCATCGGCATCGCCACCGCCGTGATCGCCGGCTCGCTGCTCATCATCATCGGTCCGGTCGAGCCGACCATCGGACGCGAATACATCGGCCGCGTGTTCGCGGTCACCGTCCTCGGCGGGCTCGGCAGCATGACGGGCACGCTCGTGGGCGGACTCATCCTGGGCGTCGCGGAGAGTTTCACCTCTTCGTTCTTCGGCCCCTCGTGGGCGCTGGCCGTCTCGTTCGGCATTCTGCTTATCTGTCTGGCGGTCCGGCCGTCCGGCCTGTTCGGGAGATAACTCCTTGAGCAAGGAAAGGAAGCTCTTCCTCATCGTGGCCGCCGTGCTGATCGTCGGAGCCTTTCTCATCACGACCCAGATGGAAAACCGCTTCTACTACAAGGCGGCATACGTCGTGTTGCAATACGTCGTCCTGGCCACCGCCTGGAATATCCTGGGCGGCTACACCGGCTACGTGAACTTCGGCACGGCGGGGTTCTTCGCCATGGGCGCCTACACCGCCGTCGCACTCATCAAGACATGGAAGCCGCCCCTCTACTTGCTGCTCGTCATGGGCGGTCTCGTCTCGGGACTTCTGGGACTCGGCATCGGCTACCTGACCTTGAGGCTCAAGGGCGTCTTCTTCTCCATCGCCACGCTGGCGCTCGCCGTTGTGCTCCAGATGCTCATCTCGAACTGGAGCTATGTGGGCGGGGGCGCGGGCACGGCCATCCTGAAACCGAGGAGCGTACCGTTGTTCTCGAACTACGACGAGTTCCTCTTCTTCGTCATGGCGTCGATCGCGGTGATCTCCGTGGCCGTCGCCTGGCTCATCGAAAAATCCTGGGTCGGACGTGGAATGGCCGCCATCCGCGACAACGAAGAAGCGGCCGAGTGCATGGGCGTGCCCATCCTCAAGCTCAAGCTGTTCGCCACCACGGTGAGCGGCGCGCTGATGGGAATCGCGGGCGCGCCGTTTTCCTACTTCGTCGTCTACATCGAACCCACGTCGGCATTCCACCTGGACTACGCGGTGAACAGCCTCGCCATGCCCATGATCGGCGGCACCACCACCTGGCTGGGTCCGCTGGTCGGCGCGGTTCTCGTGGGCACGGCCCAGCAGATAGCCACCGTCACCCTCTCTTCGGAGATGAACCTGCTCATCGTGGGCAGCTTGCTCGTGGGGTTCGTGGTGTTCGCACCCGACGGCCTCGTGGGCCTGTTCGGCAAGATTCGCGCGCGACTCGCGGGGAGGGAGGCGTGATGAGCGACAACCTCCTCGACGTGCACGGCGTTACGAAACGCTTCGGCGGATTCAGCGCGCTCACCAGAGTCGATTTGCACGTGAAGGAAAACGAGCGCTTCGGCCTCATCGGCCCCAACGGCTCGGGCAAGACGACGATGATCAACTGCATCTCGGGCGCTCTCGCAAACGACGAGGGGAACATCGTCTTCGCAGGCCGGGACATCACCAGGATACCCGCCTACCAGAGAACGCGGCTGGGTATCGCGCGCAGCTTCCAGATTCCCAAGCCCTTCGTCAGCATGACGGTGCTCGAGAACCTCTGCATCCCGCTCGAATACGCCGCGCACCAGCACTCCCACGGAGTGGAGTTGCGCGGCGAAGCGATGGAAATACTCGAACTCATGAGCATGGCGGACAAGGCCGACGTGCGCACCGGCGGACTCACCCAGATCGAACTGCGCAAGCTCGAACTCGCGCGCGCCATGGCGGCCAAGCCGAAGCTGTTGATCTCGGACGAGGCCATGGCCGGCCTCTCCAACACAGAGGTGGACGACATTCTCGAGATCCTCGTGCGCCTGAACGAGCAAGGCCTCACCGTCATCATGATCGAGCACATCATGCGGGCGGTCATGAACTTCTCGGAGCGCATCGTCGTCCTCGACGCGGGCGAGAAGATCGCCGAGGGGACGCCCGATGAGATCGTCAACAACAAAGACGTGGAAAGGGCCTACCTTGGCGCATAGCATCGTCGTCGACAACGTATCCGCAGGCTACGGGGCCGTGCGCGTGCTGCACGGCGTCTCCATCGAGGTGAACGACGGGGAGACCGTGGTGCTCCTGGGCACCAACGGCAACGGCAAGAGCACGCTCATCAAGTGCATCATGGGAATCATCCAGCCCGATGAGGGCGAGATTTATCTGGAAGCCGACGGCGAGCGCATCAATCTGGCGGGCCGGAACCCCGAGGAGATCGTGAACCTGGGCGTGGCGCTCGTGCCCGAGGGCAGGCGCCTCTTCCCGCGCCTGACGGTGGAGGAAAACCTCCTCCTGGGCGCCTACCGCGAAGAGGCCCGCCGCGGCATCGACCGCAACCTCGCCTTCGCCTTCGAGGCCTTCCCGGTCCTCGCAGAGCGCAAGAACCAGCTCGCAGGCAGCATGAGCGGGGGCGAGCAGCAGATGCTGGCAGTGGCCCGCGCGCTCATGTCAGCACCCAAGGTGCTCCTGGTGGACGAGCCCTCTGTCGGTCTCGCGCCTATCCTCGTGAGCCGGGTGATCGCCAAGATCCGCGAACTGAAAGAGGAATACCAGCTCACCGTCCTCATGGCCGAGCAGAACTTCAACCAGGCGGTGAAGATCGCCGACAGGGGCTACATCATCGTACACGGGGAGATCGCCTTCGCGGGCGAGGACACGGAAGCCCTCGCCGGCCACGAACTCGTGAAGAAATACTACCTCGGCGCGTGATCCGGCGAGCGGGGATCCACCGCACGAATCATCAATTCCTCCACTGACTCACCCACTTATCCTGACAAAAGACGTCAATACCCCATCTCCTTGGCGGGGACGTCGGAGGCCACCTGGATGACGATTCCCTCGGTCTCATCGGGATGCAGGAAGAGGATTTCATACCCACGCGGGGTGTAGGTTCCCGGGCCGAAGCCGTCCAGGAACTGCACGCCGCCCTCCGTAAAGTGCCTGCCCGCCGCGCCCGTGTCGGGTGTGGAGAGCGCGATGTGCGAGAGGCAGGGGCCGCCGTTTCGCTCGAGCATCTTCGTGTAGAGGTTCTCCGGGTCGTAGGGCTGCATGATCTCGATTTCCACGTCGCCCATCCTCAGGAACGTGGCGTGCGCCCAGCCGGTGTCGGCCACCTGTACGCGGTTGGGCTCGCAGCCGAGCTTTTCCTGGAACATCCTCACCGTACGCTCCATGTCGTCCGTAATGAGGCCCACGTGGTGAATCTTCTTGAACATCGTCATACTCCTCGAATGATGACTGCTCGATGAAATTGAAAAGGGTATCGCGAAAAACAGCCCTTCGCATGAACCGGCAAAAGAAACACACGCGCCTCCGTATGTCAAAACTTTCCGGCCTCGGCCGCTCCGCACAAGAAATCGCCTGAACAAAAAAGATGAAAATACCCGCCATTTCACTTGTTGACAGGCGGAAAACGAGACTCTATGATTTTTCTATCACAACAGCATGAAGGGATATTTACACCAGCACACGAAGCGTCTTCATGTCATTTATTCACCACAAGGAGGAGTCATCCATGAGTCGTTTGGACAGAAGAAAATTCCTGAAAGGCGCGGGCCTCATCGGCGGCATCGTCGCCGCGCAGACCGCGCCCCCCTTCCTGAGAGAGGGCCTCGGCGCCCGCCCGATCAAGTGGGGTTCCATCCACCCGACGACGGGCCCCTACTCCACCGAGGCGTTCGACCAGGTGGAAGGCGTCAAGATCGCCATCGAGGACATCAATAAGGAAGGCGGCGTGGACGGACGCGAAGTCAAGCTGCTCTTCCGCGACGATCAGTTCAAATGGGACCAGACCACCACGCACGCGCTCGACCTGATCGACAACCACAGGGTCGACTTCATCGCGGGCTCCATGGTCGGCCCCGAGGAAATCCGCCTCAACGAGTTCTCCCGCAAGCGCAATATCATCTACGCGAACTATCCCCAGCACATCCTCTCCACCCCGCAGAACGCGACGAAGATGTCGC
>JAPPHK010000067.1:21915-23164 GCA_028820795.1 Nitrospinota bacterium
GCGAACTATCCCCAGCACATCCTCTCCACCCCGCAGAACGCGACGAAGATGTCGCCCCTGTTCTTCACGGCGAACACCACGCCGTATCAGCTGGCGGCGAGTTCGCTCACCTATATCGCCGAGAACAAGGTGGGCAAGAAGATTCACTGCGTGTTCGACGACTACATCTGGCCCAAGATGTTCATCCCCGCCTTCAACAAGCTGACGAAGAAATTCGACCTCACGTGGAACGCGAACAGCTCCGTCTCCTGGGTGCCCTTCCCGACCTCGATGGACTATTCCGCGACGTTCCCGAGAATCCTGAAGGAAAAGCCCGACGTCGTCTACGCGCTCAACTGGGGGCAGCGCCAGGTCGCCTTCGTCAAGCAGGCGCGCGAAGCCGGTCTCGACAAGAAGGTGAAGATCGTCCTGGGCGCCACCGAGATCACCATGCCCGAGGCCGCCGGCGCCGGCTCCTACCACGGCTTTAACGCGGCGATGATGTGGCACCCCTCTCTCGCGAGCAAGTATCCGGCCGCCAAGACGCTGAACGACAAGTTCCTGGCGCGCCGCAAACGCCCGTGCTCGAGCTACGGAATGCTCGCCCACGACCTCACGCGGCTCATCCTGGACACGGCGAGAGAGACCAAGCTCTACAAGCGCCGCGACCACTTCAAGCTCGCGAAGGTGCTGGAAGGCAAGAAGTTCCAGTACAGCAAGGGCGTCTGCCAGATTCGCGCCTGCGACCACGTCTGCATTTCGGAAGTGTTCGTGATGCGCGGCAAATCCAAGGCCGAGATGAAGGATAAATTCGATCACATCGAGGTCATCGGCTCTTCCAGCGGCGAGGGCAACACCGTCTCCTGCGGGGAGAAAGGCCTGAAAGGTCCCGCCAGCGAAAGGAAGGCCTAGGGATCAGCGTTTCAAAGCGGTCTTGAAAGCGCCTGCCCGGGCGGCCGGAAATCCGGTCGCCCGGGCATTTCCTCAAGGCGTTTGACAAAGCCGGCATTTCATCCTAGACATTGCACTCTTGCGACTTCCCCGTTATCGAGGAGCGTGTTTTGCCAACCGGTGGCGTAGAATTCTCGGAGTTCGTCCAGCACCTTTTCCTGGGGCTGGTGCAGGGCTCTTTCTGGGTTCTCCTGGCCCTGGGGCTGTCGATCATATTCGGCCTCATGGGCATCATCAATTTCGGCCACGGCGCCTTCTACATGCTGGGCGCGTACGTGGGCTTCACGGTCTCGGACCTCATATTCTCGCCCTTTCTCGG
>JAPPHK010000067.1:23264-26945 GCA_028820795.1 Nitrospinota bacterium
GCGATCCTCGTCGCCCTGCTCTGGGTGCTCATCTACAAGACGAACCTGGGCATGATGATCCGCGCGGGCACGAACAACAACACGATGGTGAAGGTGCTCGGCATCAACGTGTCGCGCATCTGGCGCCTCACGTTCGGACTGGGCATCGCCCTGGCCGGATTCTCCGGCGTCATGATAGCGCCCCTGTTCGCGGTGGACGCCACGATGGGCGAGCTCATCCTGGTGCAGACCTTCATCGTGGTCGTCGTCGGCGGCATGGGGAGCTTCATCGGTCCCGTCATCGGCGGGCTGATTCTGGGCCAGCTATGGGCGCTGACGCCCCTGGTGGGCAGAACCCAGTACGTGGTCCAGAACTGGACGGGCACGGTGATCGGCCCCGATTTCTGGGAGAAAGCGTCCGACATCCTGCTGTTCATCGTGATGGCGATAATACTTCTCTTGAGACCAAGGGGGTTGTTCGGCCAGGAAGGCGCTTTTGACTAAAAAAACGTTTCGTCTCGGGAGAGATTTGTAAAGTGGATGCACCAGCCCCAAAAAACCGGTTCACGCCCAAGGAGTTCTGGGCCTGGCTCGCGGAAGTCTTCGACAACTACGGCATCCTGATACTCGCTGCCGTCCTCGTGGTCTATCCGTTCCTGTTCGACACGCTGAACGAATCGATCATCTGGCTCGAGGACAACGACTGGGAGGACACCGCCGAGATCGTCGCGGAGTTTCGCGGCTTCGTGCCGAGCACGCCGCTCATGATCCAGATTCTCATCTACACGCTGTTCGGCATCGCCTTCAACATCCTTCTCGGCAACACGGGAATGCTCAGCCTGGGCCACTGCGCCTTCTTCGGCGTGGGCGGCTACACCGTGGGCATCATGCACGCCTGGATCAAGCCGGGCACCTACGCCCCCGACTGGATGGTCAGCGCATTCAAGGTGCTGCCTCTGGAAATCTCGCTCATTACCTGCATCATCGTCTCCACCTTCGTCGCCTGGCTCATCGGCACAATCTGCAGCACGAAGCGCGGCGTGTACTTCGCCATGGTCACCCTCTCCATCAGCATGATCTTCTATTACTCCGCACAGACGTTCGACGACCTCACGGGCGGAACGGACGGCCTGGGCGGTCTCGAGAACATGCGGCTGGGCTCCATCGGCCTGCGCGTGGGCATCATGGACGCGAACATCACCTACTTTTTCGTCTTCGTGCTGAGCGCCGTTTTCATCGCCGCCATCTGGCAGGTGCTGCGCTCGCCGTTCGGCCACGTGCTCAGAGCCGTGCGCGAGAACGAGGACCGCGCGCGCATTTGCGGCTACAACGTGGCGAAGGTGCGGCTCATGGCGTTCACGATGAGCGGGGCCATCTCGGGAGTCGCGGGCGCGCTGGCGATCATCTACGGTGAGACCGTCCCGATCGAGAACATCCACTTCATCACTTCGGGACAGATCGTCATCATCACCCTCTTTGGCGGTGCGGGCACCTTCCTGGGTCCTGCCGTGGGTTCGTTCATCTACTGGTACCTGAGACAGTTGATGAGCGTGGAATTCGTCAAATACCTGGACATCTTCCAGTACTGGGAAGCGTGGGTGGGCGGCATCTTCGTGCTGATCGTGCTCTTCGTGCCTTCCGGCATTCTGGGCACCATCCGCAACATGACGCTCGAATACCGCGAGAAGAAACTGTTGACGAAAAAAGCCGTGGAGGATGTTCTGGCGAAAAAAGCCGAAGACGAAGCGGCAGCCGAAACGGAATAACGGAAAGACAAAATGCCTATCCTGGAAACCAAAAACCTGAGCAAGCACTTCGACGCCTTGGTCGCCGTGGACAGCGTGGACTATTCGGTCGATTCGGGTGAACTGCGCTCCATCATCGGACCCAACGGCGCGGGCAAAACGACTTTTTTCAACATGATCGCGGGCGATCTGCTGCCTACGTCGGGACAGGTCATCTTCGACGGCGAGGACGTCTCGGAAGTGCCCGCCCATGAACGATCTCACCTGGGGATAGGCCGCACATACCAGATCACCAACATCTTCCCCAAGCTGAGCGTGCTGGAGAACATCCGCATCGCCGCGCAGTCGCGCAAGACGACGTTCAACCTGTGGTCGACCGTTCCCAGCCACAAGGAGCTGATCGACAAATCGGACGAGATAATCGAACGCATCAACCTGACGGAGAAACGCGACGAACTCGCCGGCACGCTCGCGCATGGCGAGCAGCGCTATCTCGAAATCGGTATCGCGCTCGCCACCGACCCCAAGCTGCTCCTGCTGGATGAGCCCACCGCGGGCATGAGCCCCGAGGAAACCCTCCAGACGGGCGAGTTCATCAAGAGCCTCGCCGATCCGCTCACCATCGTTCTCGTGGAGCACGACATGGAGGTGGTGCTGGGCATTTCGGACATAATCACCGTGCTGCACAACGGCGCCTTTCTCGCCGAGGGTTCGGTGGAGGAAGTTCGCGCGAACGCAGAGGTGCAGCGCGTATACCTGAGGGAATAATGCTCGAAGTCGATTCCATCAATACGTTTTACGGCCTGAGCCACGTGCTTCACGACTTGAGCCTCGAGGTGGGCGAAGGCGAGGCGGTGGCCTTCCTCGGCAGGAACGGGGCGGGCAAATCCACCACCATGAAGACGATCATGGGCCTTCTGACGCCCAGCAGCGGCAAAATAAGCATGGAAGGAGCCGACATCACCCAGGCCGAGGCGCACACCGTCTCGCTCGCGGGGATTTCATGGATCCCCGAGGATCGCCAGGTGTTCACCAACCTCACCGTCTATGAAAACCTCAAGATCAGCCGCATCCCCATCGATGGCGCGAAGGACCTGGACGCCCACCTCGACTGGATTTTCTCCCTCTTCCCGCGCTTGAAGGAGCGCATCAACAACAAGGGGAACCAGCTGAGCGGCGGCGAGCAGCAGATGCTCACCATGGCGCGCGGACTCGGCACGGAGCCTAAGCTCATCATGGTGGACGAGCCCACCGAGGGACTCATGCCCGCCTACGTCGAGACCATCGAAAACGTGCTGGTGGAGATCCAGAAAAAAGGCATCGCCATCCTGCTCGTGGAGCAGAACTTCCGCATGGCCCTCAGCATCACCAAGCGCGCCTACCTCATCGAAAAAGGCGTTATCCAGTGGGAAGGCGCCTCCGCCGACCTGCTCGAAGACCAGGAAACCCGCATGCGGTATCTCGGCGTCTAGCCGAGCCCAGAGAAACCCCGCCGAATTTACGGCTTCGCGCCGACCAGGGAGGAGACGGTATGGATCAGCGTCTCAGCATCGTCACCCTGGGCGTGGACGACCTCTCTCGCGCCCGCGCGTTCTACGAGGCCCTCGGCTGGCGCGTAGCGAGCGAGGAGAACGCCGATTCCATCGTCTGCTTCACGCTCAACGGAATCGGTTTCGCCCTCTACCCCCGCAAGAAACTCATCGAGGACGTCGGGCCGCAGGCCGGCAGCGGCGAGGCGACCGGCGCGGTCACCCTGGCCTACAACGTTCGCACGCGCGAGGACGTCGCCAAAGTGCTGGGTGAAGCCGAACGCGCCGGCGGCGTCATCGTGAAGCCGGCGCAGGACGTCTTCTGGGGCGGCCATTCGGGATACTTCAAGGATCCGGACGGGCATTATTGGGAAGTCGCCTGGAACCCCTTCTCACCGCTCGATGAGGCAGGAAACTTCGCCTGGTAG
>JAPPHK010000114.1 GCA_028820795.1 Nitrospinota bacterium
CCTCACGCGTGAACAGATAGGCCATCCCGTGCCGGACGTGCTCGCCCGAGTCGACTTCGCTCAGAAAATCAGCCCGCGAAACCGACCAGCGGTTCACCTCGCTCAATTCCCGCACGCTCCAGCCGGGCGCTTCCCAAAGCGCTTCGCTCCCGGCGTAGCCCGGTCCCTGCTGCACCACCGCCAGATACCAGCGGAGGCTCATCGCCTCCAATATCTGTTGTTCAGCGTCTGAATCATACGGCAGCCAGCAGGAGAACACGAAATCGGGTGCATGGGCGTTGAGTGCTTCCCTCGCGTCCAGGGCTTCGGTTCCCTCGCCTCCGGCCGGGTCCGTGAGTTTCAGGTTCACGCCGCACGCCTGCAACGCTTTTCCGATCGTGCCGTCGCCGGTTCCCACTTCCAGAGGCGCTTCGGGAGCAAGGGCCAGGATTTCCTCCCCCAGCGCATCCAGCCACTCGACCACGGGAAGCTGGTAGAGATTTTCCCTCTCGCAGTATACGAGCCAGCCGTTCCCCCGCTCTTCTTCGGCGAGTATTGCGATGGCCTTGGCGTAGGGGAGGGGATTCATCCAAGGACCCGGGCAATGAGCATCTGCATTGCCTGCCGCGTGAGGCAAACCCCCGGAGAACATCCGCCGGGGCTGGTGGTGAATCTCCTAGACGCTGGGCCCATTCCTGTTGATGGCGAAGGCGTTGTCCTCATACAGGATTTCGGCCTTCGTCATCTTTCCGCTCGCGACTTCGAGCACCTCGTCATAGACGCGCTGTCCCGCTACCTCGATGGGCGCGCCCTCGAAGATGTCCGTCACGTCCACGTCCGTGGTATCGGCCTGAAGCCTCGCTGAAAGCGGATTGCCCGTAATGCGGATGGTGCTCATCAGGGGGTGGTTGATGGTATGGCCGCCGCCCGTGGAAAAGATGAGCACCTGAGAGCCTCCCGCCGCGATACCGGTGATGGATTCTCCCCCGTGGCCCGGGGTGTCCATCACGTGGAGGCCGCTTTTGCGGCTCGCGCGCTTCGCCCAGGGAATCACGTCCACGATAGGGGCGGAGCCCGCCTTCTGGATGGCGCCCAGGGATTTTTCCTCAATCGTGGTCAGGCCGCCTTCCATATTGTCGCCTGTGGGCTGACTGCCCCTCAGGTCGACGCCGCAGGCGAGGATGCGCTCTTCCATCTCCTCCACCATCCTCCATATGCGCTTGCCAAGAGCAGGCCTCACGCATTTATCGGCCAGCACGCCCTCGCCGCCCATCATCTCCGTGGTTTCGGCCAAGAGCGCGCGTCCGCCCTGCTTGACCACCTGGTCCGTCACCCAGCCTGTGGCTTTGTTGTGGGAGAGGCCCGACGTGGTGTCCGACGTTCCGCAGTTGAGCCCCAACAAGAGCTTGCTCACCGGGACTTCCTGGCGGCGTTCGTTCGTGAGCTCTCTGAGCATCTCCATGCCGATGCGCGTGGCCTTGGCGGTGGCGTCTATCGCGCCCCCGTCTTCTCGAATGTTGATCGCCTCCACCCGTTTTCCCGTTTTGGCGACCTCATGAGCGATCTCATCCGCCGTGCAGCCTTCCTCTCGGTGGTGATCGATGACGATAACAGCGCCTGCGTTCGCGTTCTGCCCGTGTCCGACGAGGGTCTCGAACGTGCGCTGGATGTCGGGGCCGATCTGGCAGCGGCCCAGCGGGTGGGTGAGGGCGACGCTATGGCGCAGGGTTCTGGCGACGCGCTCACACGTGGGGTTGGCGTAAAGGGTGCCGCTCAGCACGAGCAGGTAGTTTCTCGCGCCCACGTCCCCGTTTTCCCTGGGGTATCCCCACCAGGTTTTTCTCAGACGTTTCGATCTCGTAGCGCTTCCGTTTCTTCCGGCCATGGTGGACCTCCTTCTCTAAGCGAGGTCGCCGCGGCCGCGGGCGCTCTCTATGTTGTGTACGTGAATGTAGTCGCCCACCTCGATGTCCTTGCTCGCCACGCCGATGGACAGGCCGTATTTCATGCAGTGCTCGCCCTTTTTCAGGGGCTTGATGCAGATTTTGTGGATGTAGGGAATCGACTGATTGGCCTTGAGCGTCTTGCCCATCTTGCCGTTGAGCATGAGGCGAACCGAGCCTCCCTTCACCACCTTTTCGAGACAGGTGGCGACGTTGTCTCCTTTTTCGATGATCATGGCAGTTACCGGCATGTCTTCTCCTTCAAAAATTCAGGGCGCGAAAACCCTCGCACCCAGTCATATGATGCATATGTGAGGAACGTCCAATCAACGAGCCATAAAACTAGCGCATGGGGGCCAACAGTTCAACAAAGAGGGGGGATTTTCATCACATTCAACTCTTGGACAATGGCGAAACGCCCACCTCCTGCGCAATCCGGTCGAGGTCCTTTGCAAGCGCTGCTTTGATCGTGATGCCCTCGGTCAGGGCAGACTGATACCTGCGGTGAGCTCCTTCGCCGGGAATGCGGATCTCATCGAAGCCGGGCGCCAGGCCTGAGGCCTTGATGCGCGACACGGCCTCATCCACCGCCGCCTTGTAGTCGCCGCCCAGGCATCTTTCCGGGTCAATCGCCATGGCGAACATCGGCAGTCCGAAGGGCTTGTCCGTCTCCAGCCAGTCGGGCTGGTCGGCGTCGAAACCGTTGCCCGAAAGCGCGCCCGTCAGAAAAGTGAACATGAGCGCCAGACCATATCCCTTGTAATCGCCCAGTGGCAGCATCGTTCCCTGGGTGGCGAGGGCGGCGTCCGTGGTCGGGTTGCCCGAGGGGTCGAGCGCCCAGCCCTCGGGAATCGGCTCTCCCGTCTTCGCTGCCAGGAGCACGTAGCCTCTCGCCACCTTTGATGTAGCGATGTCGAAGAGAATCGGATATTCCTGGTTCGAGGGAACCGCGAAGGCGACCGGATTGTTCCCGATCATTCTCTCGAAACCGCCCCAAGGGGCGAGATTTCCCACCGCGCCGCTGATGACCATGCCGATCATGCCGTGTTCGAGCGCCATCGCGGCGAAATAGCCGATGTGGCCCGTGTGGGAGGATTTGCGGATCGCAGCCGCGCCGATCCCGCTGGCTTTCGCCTTCTCGATGGCGACATCCATGGCGCGCCGCGCGACGACGGCGCTCATGCCGTAGTCTCCATCCAGCAGAGAAAAAGCGGGCAGATCGGTGATGGTCCGCACGCTGGGCTTCGGGTTCGCCGTTCCGCTTTTCAGGCGTTCCACAAAAATCCCGAAGCGAACGCATCCGTGTGAGCTTACGCCCCTGAGCTCGGCATCCACAATCTGGGCTGCACACGCATTGGCGTCCGCCTCGGGCAAGCCGAGAGCCTGGTAAACGCGCGCGAGATAGGCGTGAAGGTCTTTCGCATGAACCTTGATGTCCGGCATATTTTCTCCCCGCGCGGGCTTGAAAGCCGCGCGCAAACAAATCCCCGGCCTTGTCTTGGCGGATGGGGAAAAGAGTGCTAAGAGCTATTGCGGTGAGTTTGCCTTTACAAGTGGAGGGTTCGCAAGCATGAAAGCGTGGCGTTTCTACGCCTTTGGCGATATGCGATTGGATGAAGTGCCGGACCCCGATGTGAAGCCGGGCTGGGCCGTGTGCAAGGTGCGGCGGGTGCAGCCGAGCATCACCGACGTGCAGAGGTCTTTGGGAATCGGAACCATCAATTCGGCGCTTTTGAGGGAAATGCTCGAAAAGCACGCGCCCGTCCAGTTGCTGGGGCACGAGATGAGCGCCGAAGTCGTCGAGGTGGGCGATGGCGTCGAGCATCTGAAGCCGGGCGACAGGGTGTGCACCTCGGGGCATGTTCCGTGTCTTGATTGCAGTTTCTGCCGCGAGGGTCGGGAGATGTATTGCGTCGGCAAGCTGCACGTGGGCATCAATACGCCGGGCGCGTTCGCCGAATACATCTCGCTGCCGGCGCACGGCCTCGTGAGGCCGCCGCAGACGCTGGACGATTCATCCATCGCATGTCTCCAGCCGCTTTCCTCCACGGTCGCCGCCATGCGCGACGCGAAGGTTCAGCCGGGCGAGACGGTGGCCATCACCGGTCAGGGGGTCATGGGACTCTACGCCTTACAGGCCGCTCGCACCTGCGGGGCAGGGGCAGTCTACGTCACCGACGTGAAGGATGAAGCCCTCGCCCTGAGCCGCAAGTTCGGGGCGGATGAGGTCATCGACGCGAGAGTCGACGATCCTGTCGAGAGGGTCATGGATGTAACGGGGGGCAGGGGTGTCGACATCGTTTTCGAGTGCGCGGGCGGCAACGCGGATCAGGGCCTCTCGGGCCACACCACGCTCCACCAGGCGACGCGCATGGTGCGCATCGGCGGGCGCGTCATCCAGATAGCGGGTTTGATCGGAGATGTGAAATTCGACCCGGTCTTCATGCGCGCACAGGGGATACAGTGGATTTTCCCCGAAGGCCATGGCGCGGATACCGTGGCACTGGGAGGAAAGTGGGTGGCCAGCGGGAGGATCGACGTGAACTCTCTGATTACCCACGAGGAGCACGGGATCGAAAACCTGCCCCGTGTGATGGAGATCACCGACAAGAAGGCCGAGTACCGGGCCACGAACCCTTGCCAGCTCGTGCTGGCTTGAGTTGCAGCAATTCTTCGTTTATTCATGATTTATTGAGGAGAGTAGGGATGGATTTAGGCTTGATGGGAAAGATTGCGATCGTAACGGGCGCGAGCCGCGGCATCGGACGCGAATGCGCGATCGCGCTGGCGAGAGAGGGCGCCTGCGTGTGCGCCACGGCGCGCGATGAGGCGCTTCTGGCCGAGGTGGTCGAAGCCGTGAACAATGCGGGGGGCGAGGGCATGTCCGTCTCCTCGGACCTGACTTCGCTCGCGGGCTGCGAGAAGGTGGTCGATGCGTGCGTCGCGAATTTCGGCGGCGTGGACATCCTCATCAACAGCGCGGGCGCGGCGCGGGGCGGAGACATCCTGGGACTCGATGCGGAGTTCATCACCGAGGCGCTCACGCTCAAGACCTACGGGTATCTGCGCATGTCCCAGTTGGTGATCCCCCACATGAAGAAAAACGGCTGGGGCCGCATCGTGAACATCGCGGGTGGCGCGGGCGCGAGCCCCGCTCGGGGAAACATCCCCACGAGTGCGGCGAACATCACGGTGCTCAACAACACGAGAGCGCTCTCCGACGCCGTGGCGGGCGACGGGATTCAAGTGAACACCGTATGTCCGGGCATGACGAACACCCAGCGCGCGCGCGACCTCATGCAGGGGCCCGCTGAGAAGGCGGGCAAGGACGTGGAGGAATTCTTGAAAGAAGTCGGCGCGCGGACGCCTGCCGGCAGAATCGCCGAGCCCGAAGAGGTGGCGAACGTCGCGACGTTCCTGGCCTCCGCCGCGTGTTCTTACGTGAACGGAAGTTCCCTCTACATGGACGGCGGCGGCCGCAGAGCGACCCCGTAAATTGTAACTAACGCGTTTTCTCCTCCGGGCGGGCCCTGCAGCCGGCCCGGAGGATTTTTCTTTTGCTTTCTAAGGATAAAACAAGATGGCGAAACTCTTCGATGAATTCTCTTTGCGGGGCGTCACGCTCAGGAACCGGATTTGCGTGTCCCCCATGTGCCAGTACAGCGCGGATGACGGCAGGCTCACCGACTGGCACCTCGTGCACCTGGGCGCACGCGCGGTCGGAGGTGCTGGTCTGGTGATGGTCGAGATGACGAACGTGGAGGCGCGCGGGCGCATCACGCGCGGGTGCTCGGGTATCTGGTCGGACGAGCACGTCGAGCCGCTGGCGCGGGTCGCGCGTTTCGTCGCCGGCCAGGGGGCCGTCGCCGGGATTCAGATAGGGCACGCGGGCCGCAAGGGCAGTTGCGCTCCCACCTGGGAGGGTGGGGGTTATCTCTCCGACGAGGAGGGCGGCTGGGAGATCGTGGCGCCCAGCGCGATTCCGTTCCATGATAAGGCGCGCGTCCCCAAAGCGTTGAGCGTCGAGGAGATCGTCGAGATTCAGGAGGCGTTTCGTCAGGGCGCGAGACGCGCCGACGAGGCGGGTTTCGGGTGGCTCGAAATTCACGGCGCGCACGGGTATCTCTTCCACGGTTTCCATTCTCCGGTTTCGAACCAAAGAAAGGACAACTACGGCGGCAGTTTCGAGAACCGTATCCGCTTCACGTTAGAGACGGTCCGGATTGTGAGGGAGCAATGGCCGGAGGAGAAGCCGCTCGCCATCCGCCTCTCGTGCACCGATTATTACGAGGGCGGCTGGATGCTCGATGAAACGATAGAGCTCGCCGGAATCCTGAAAACCGAAGGAGTCGACCTCATCGATTGCAGCGGGGGCGGCGGGACGCCGCTGGCGAAGATCCCGGTGGGGCCGGGTTATCAGGCGCCGCTATCGCAGGCCGTGCGGGAAGGAGCCGAAATTCCCACCGCCACCGTGGGCATGATCACCCAGGCGTGGCAGGCGGATCAGATTGTCCGAAACGGCGAGGCCGACATCGTTTTCATGGCGCGCGAGATGCTGCGCGAACCCTATTGGCCGCAAAAGGCGGCCGGTGCGCTCGGGGTGATGGATGAGGCCTATGTCGCCGACCAGTACCATCGCGCCCACGGGAGGTGACGGCTGAGTATCGGCATTTTCCTCATATGCAAGGACTTCGATTTCGGCCGCCTTGCCCGAATCATTGACAAGCCTCAAAGGGCCGTGTTGTAATTTTCAGACTGCCAAACAACCGAATAATCGGGTTCACATCCACACGGGAGAAAAGTCGATGAACCAAATCTTTTCGCGTCTTCTGAAACGCGCCACTTTCTGGGTTGCGCTCGTCGTAATGATTGGTTTTTTGAGCGGCCCGCTCGCCGGAGACGCGCCTGCAGCCAAGAAAAAACCGCTACGCTTCGGGGTCGCCGATCCCCTGACGGGCCCAGCCGCGATTTTCGGCAAGGACCAGATGCAGGCGGTCCGCTGGGCGGTCGAGGACATCAACGCCAAGGGCGGCGTCAACGGCCATCCACTCGAAGCCATCATTCTGGATCACCAGGCGAAACCCGAGGTCGGCATCGCGGTGGTCAACCGGTTCGTTCACGTGGAGAAGGTGCCCGTGTACATCACCGCGTTCAGCAATGTTGTCAAAGCCGTCGCGCCCATCGCCAACCGCGAGAAAGTACTGATGCTCAGCGTGGGAGCGAACGCACCTGCCATCGCGCGGCTGGGCGATTACGTCTATACGACCTTCCCGCTGGCGGACGTGGACATGAACGCGCTCGGCAAGTACGCCTATCAGAAGATGGGCAAACGCCGCGCCGCCGTCTTGCACGTGAACCACGAGACGGGCCGGGACGGGGCCAAGGTCTTCAGCGAGAGCTTCAAGAGGGCCGGCGGCAAAATCGTCGTTTACGAGTCCTACGAGCAGGAGCGCTCGGATTTCACCGGCCTCGTACTCAAGGTGAAAGCAGCCAACCCCGACATCATCCACATCCACAGCGTGATCCGCGATTTCACGGCCGTCGTCGCGCAGATGCGCCAGCTCGGCGTGAAGACCCAGATCACCAGCTACCAGACGGCATTCAACCCGAAGATGATCCAGCAGTTGGGCAAGGGTGCGGAGGGCATCATCGTGACCGCGCTGGCCCCCAGCGTGGAAGACAACAAGAACCTGCCCGCCTATATCGAGCGGTGGAAAAAAGCGTACAAGCGCATGCCCATCGGGCTGCCCTATACGCAGTATTTCTACGATGCGCCCTACATCGTGGCGGCGCTCTACAAATGGGTGCTGGACAAGAAGCTGCCGATTACGGGCGAGAACATGCGCAAAGCGCTGGTGGCAATCAAGACGTTCGAGCAGCCTTTGACCAATACGGTGACCATCAACGACGATCACACCGTCAAGAAGCCGGTCTATTTCTGGCAGGTGAAGGGCGGTAAATTCACGCTTATCGGCTCCCAGAAGGATTAATTCCGTATGCTTTCTCTGAGTGGGCGCGCCGATGGGCGCGCCCACCGGAATTTTATCGTGTGTGACGTCAATCCATGCTGACCTGGGGGATTTTGGGTCAGCTCCTGTGGACGGGTTTCGCCGCTGCGACCTATTACTGCCTGTTTGCGGTGGCTTTCTCGCTCGTCCTCAAGGTCAACAAGATATGGAACTTCGCCCAGGCCGGGGTGATGGTGTTCTCCTATTTCGCCCTGCTCGTGGCGTTTCGGCACTGGAGCCTGGCGCTGGTTCCCGCGATCGTATTCGGGCTATTGATAACGCTTGGCGTCTCGCTCGCGCTCGAGCGCTACGCCTTCATGGTTTTTCGCGACCGCAACTCCTCGATCCTGACCCTGTTCATCTTCACGATCGTATTTTCGGAGTTCTCGGTCTATCTCATCGAACTCGCCTTCGGAACCGAACCACAGACGCTATACCCCAGCCTGTTGTGGCCCGTCGATCTCTACGGCGGCATCGCGATCAGCCACTGGGACCTGATGGCGATAGTGGTAACGGCCGTGCTCATGCTGTTGCTCTACCTTTTCGTGTACCGCACGCGCTACGGCCAGTACCTGATTGCCGTCGCCGACAACGAAAATCTGGCGGAGATATACGGAATCAGCCGTAAGCGCGCCTATGGCGTTTCGATTTCCATCGCAGCGGTGCTCATCACCGCCGGCATGTATCTTTTCGGGACGAAGGCGGCGTTGTTTCCCTCCACGCCGCTGCAGCATCTTTTAATTTTCGCCGTCATCGCGACGATTCTGGCCGGTATCGGCAACGTCTTTCGCGCCGGAATCGCGGCCGTCGCGCTGAGTCTCATACAGGCGTTCAGCATTCTGGTCATCGCGTCCAAATGGCAGGCGCTGTTGGCCTATATTCTGATATTCGTCGTCATCATTTTCTTCCCGCGTGGATTCGCCCTGCCTCGCAAGCTGAGCGGGCTGGTGAGACCCTCTGGCCGCTCCGCCTCCGTGGCGGTAGCCGACACTGCGGGGGATTGAGCCGAAAATGGAATACATCCTGACAGTGATGGTGCTCATCGGGATCAACGTGATCCTCGCCACGAGCTTCAATCTCATTCTGGGGTACGGCGGACTGATGAGCGTCGCCCATCCCATCTTCTACGCCATCGGGGCCTATTGCTCCGGCCTGCTGGCGATTCACCTGCAGATTCCGGTTCCGCTCTCTATCCTGATAGGAGCAGGAATCGCGATGGTGCTCTCGTTCGGCGTGTCGCTGCCCTCGCTTCGCGTGTCGGGCGATTATCTCGTCATCGCCAGCATCGGGTTTCAGTTGGGTATCCTGCACGTCATCAACAATCTCGATTTCACCGGCGCGGCCGGCGGGCTGACCAACATTCCGGTGCTGAACGAAGGCCCGTCGAGAAGCCTCGTCTTCGTGTTGCTCATCGCGGTCGTCGCCGCCTGCGCGGTTTTCCTCGTAGGCTGGATCGTCGAAGGCGATTATGGGCGTGCCATCACCGCCATGCGAAACGACGAGGAAGCTTTCAGCGCCCTGGGCCGCAACGCGATGAACATCAAGATCGTCCTGTTCGCCATCGGCTCGGGCATGGCTGGTTTGGCGGGCGCGCTCTATGCCCATTATTTCGCTTACGTCACCCCCGAGCAGTTCGGCATATTCACTTCGGCGGCCCTGTTGACGATGGTGGTCGTGGGCGGCGCCGCCACGACATGGGGCCCCCTGGTGGGAGCGGTGCTCCTGACGACCCTTCCGCAGGCCATCACGTTTCTCGGCCTGCCCGTCTCCATCATGGCGCCGCTTCAGGGCGTCATCTACACGACGCTCGTCATATTCTTCCTCTTTGCGCGGCCCCAGGGCCTGACGGGTGGCAGCCGCGGCGGTGGTGGGCTGGAGGCCTGGAGCGCGAGCGCGGCCTTCAGGGCGAGGAGGGATGCGGAATGAGCACTATTGTCAGGGTCGAGAATCTTCACAAGAGCTTCGGGGGAATCGTGGTGGCGGACGATGTCAATTTGAGCTTCGAAACGGGTGAGATCGTCGGCCTCATCGGTCCCAACGGGGCAGGCAAGACCTCTTTGTTCAACCTGATCTCAGGCGTCATTCCCCCCGATGCGGGTTCAATCACCCTGGGAGACCATCGCGTGGATCAACTGCCCATGCACCATCGCGCGCGGATCGGGCTGGCCCGAACCTGGCAGAATACCCGCATGTTTCACTCGATGTCGGTGATCGACAACCTGCTGATAGCGACGCGGCGCTACCCCGGAGAATCCCTGGCGCGCATTCTGTTTCGCCGCCGCGCACTCGACGCCTTCCGCCAGGAGGCGACGGAGAAGGCGGTGGCGCTTCTCGAACGGGTAGGGCTCGCGGACAAGATGCACGAGATGGCGATTGAACTCTCCTACGGCCAGCAGAAGCGGATCGGACTCGCCCGGGCGTTGATGAGCGACGCGGCGTGCTTGTTGCTGGATGAACCCATGGCGGGCGTTGAAGGACAGGCGTATGAAACGATCATCCGCGTCATCCGCGAAGAGGCCCAGGCCGGCCGTGCCGTCTGCGTGGTGGAGCACAACATTTCGTTCATCCGCGACATCAGCGATCGCACGGTTTTCATGTTCAACGGATGTGTTCTGGCCAGCGGCTCCGTCGACGAACTCACACGCGATTCGCAGCTCACGGACCTGTATTTCGGCGGCGAACACCCGCAGTAATCGAGAGAGAACGATGTTCGAAGTCCAAAACCTCACGGCCTGTTACGGGCCATTGATCGCCGTGAACGACGTGTCGCTTTCTTTCGAGACCGGTGTGCGGATGGGAATTTTCGGCCACAACGGTTCTGGCAAGTCTACGTTTCTCAAATGTTTGGTGGGCGGCGTCAAGGATGTTTCCGGCGCCGTGGTTTTTGGTGGTTCGCCTATTGTTGCCGATCAGGTTCACCGCAACGTCATGTTGGGAATCGGCTTCGTGCCGCAAGTCCAGAACGTTTTCCCGAACCTTACGGTTGAACAAAACCTCCACATCGCGGGCTCGAAGTCGAACTCCTCGTTTCTCGAAGAGGCCTATGCCCTTTTCCCGTTGCTGAGGGAACGCCAAGACCAGCTCGCAGGTGACATGAGCGGTGGAGAGCAGCAGATGCTCGCCGTTTCGCTGGCCTTGATGACGCGGCCGCAAATCCTCCTGCTCGACGAGCCGACCGCCGGCCTTGCACCGGCGATAGTGAAGAACGTGCTGAATTCACTCTCGCGGATCAATTCAGAACTCGGTACCGGGCTGATCCTCGTCGAACAGAACGTGCTCGCCGCCCTGGACGTCGTCGAGCGCGCAATCGTGCTCAAAGGGGGGCGCATCGTGTTCGACGGTGCGAGCGAAGAACTCCGCGCAAAGGAAGATTTGTGGGCCTGGTTCTGACCCTGCAAGAGGTCGTATTTCCCATATTCGTTATTTCATGCCGATTGCGTCGATTTGAACAAGCGCTTCTGCCACCGGGCCGGGACCATGCACGAACACGCACTCGAACGCAGGCAGGTCCTCGTCGATGAAGGATTCGCGAACCGCTTCGTAAACCGCAAGGTCCTCCGGATCGGAGAGATAAACTCTTGTCATGGCGATGTCCGCCAGTTCCATCCCCGCACCCGCCGCGCCGGCGCGCAATTGCTCCCACGCCATCCAGCATTGCGCGGCAAGACCGGGTTTGCGCTCCACCTCCTGGAGTGGCGAAACGACGCGCTGCCCTGCCTCGGGGAGGGTATCCACGCCTTGGGCCAGCGATCCCGCCTCGTTGACGCCCACCATGCCCGAGAAGTAACAAACCGGCCCCGCCTGGGTGACGGCGGGAGCCGCGAAGGGCGCTGTTCCTTGCCATGGGAATGATCGACGAACAAGTCCGCTTTTCCGATCCATGGCGGTGATTTCGATCTCGATGCGCGTACCGCGGTGGCCCACCTCGTCGAAACCCACGACGCAAAGCGATGGCTGAACCTCGGGGAAGAAATGAGTGTGCACCCGGTGGAACGTGGAGAAATCGCGCAGGTCACCCAGAAAAATCGACACGTTCACGACGTCTTCCATATCCATGCCGTGGCCCGAGAGTGTGCGGCGCAACTCGTTATAGACATACCAGGTCTGCGATGCGATGGGGCCGTGGCGGCTGTCCGGGTGACTGCGTCCCGTCGAGAGGAAACGACCCTCTTCGGGAATGTCGTCATAGGAGTTGACCAGCGGTTTTCCAGGCTCCGCTGTTTTGATGGGGATGTGGCCCGCGAAGAAGACGAACGGGCCCGAGCGAATCGCCTGACAGTAGTGCGAGGCCGCAGGCAGGTCCGGGTTGTATACGTCGGTCAAAACCTGCCGCTCGCCGAACACGTCGCCGGCTTGCGTGCAGGCGGCGATGGCGTCGACCCCGATCCAGTGTCTGCCGCGTCCAATCACGTCCGTAACACCCAGCCCGCTGCTGGGTGCGGGCGTCGGTTGCCAGTGCACCCGTACTTGTTCGTAGCTGGGAAAGTAGCGCTTGTCGCGCTGCCAGATGTGCTGACGCAGCACCTGGTCGCGGTGCGTGCCCGCCGCGACGAGGATTTTTTCAAGGCTGTCGTGGACCGCCCAGGAGTCTGCGACGACGCGGCCTTCGGTGAGGTCGGCGAGCGGGTAGCCCTGCATCTGCTCGCGTCCCGCTTCGGACAAGTCGGCAAACCCGGCCGATCCGACCGGCCTTAATCCTGAGACGAACAAGAGCTCGCCAGATCTGACCGCCAGCGGATAAGGCGGGAAGGCGGGGGTCATGTCCTCGCAAATGACAGGAGTCTTCTTCATCGCTAAATAAACCTCCGTGTGTTGGCGAATCGTGTTGCTATCGTATGGATGGGGGATTTCTCTTCTCAGAAGATTACAAGCGGCCTACATCGCCAGTGTGCCGCCGTCGCACGAAATGAAGGCGCCGTTCATGAAATCGTTTTCGTCCGAAACCATAAAGAGCGAGACTTCGGCCATTTCCTCGGGAGTCGCAAAGCGGTTCACGGGTATCCGGGGTAGTTTCGCCCTTGCGCGCTCGGGGTCGTTGATGTGAATCTCTTTTACGCGCTCGCTTTCTGTGGTGCCCGGCATGAGGCAGTTGACGCGCAGCCCCAGAGGTCCGAGTTCCACGGCGAGGGCACGCGTTAAATTGTGCATGGAGGTCTTCGTGGCGCAGTAGAGCGCGTTGCCGGGCACGCCGCGCTCGCCGTCGATGGAGCCGATCATCAGTATCTTGCCCTTGCCCTGGGGCACCATGAGCTTGGCCGCCTCGCGCGTGGCGATGAACACAGATTTCGCGTTCACTTCATACAACTCGTCGATCTGCTCGTCGGTGAACTCCAAAAAACTCTTGTGTCCCCGCATGGCGGCGCAGTTCACCATGATGTCGAGACCGCCCAGGAATCGCGCGCCATCGTTCATGAGGTCGTTTGCTTTTCTCGCGTCTCTCAGGTCGTAGCATCGCCCGTCGATCTTGGCGCCCGCCGCGCCGCAATCGGCGATGATTCCATCCAGGCGCTCCCGGATGAAACCACCCGCTGCCCAAATGCATGCGCCCTCTGCACTGAATCTTCGCGCGATGGCCGCGCCGATGCCCGATGACGCGCCCGTAATAATCGTTCTTTTTCCTTCCAGCTTGCCCGGCATGTCTTCTCCTTGACGTAAAAACTATTCCTCATCCGGGAGGAGCGCGGATTCTCCCATCGAGAGCGGGTCGCGCGCAGGCCAGCGGCCAGCGTCTACCTCGGTGATGAAGTCGAGAACAACGCGGTTAAACAAGGCGGGTTCCTCGAGGTTTATAAGGTGGCCGGAGTTGGGAAAGGTGAACAAGGCGGCCGTCTGGATGTTGCGCTTCATGAACAGCCCCGGTTCCAGGCAGGGGAAGTCTTCATCTCCGGTGAGAACAAGCGTGGGTACGGAGCAACTCTTCATCTGCTCTTCGAGTTCATAGACCGAAGGCCTCGCGCTTTGCACCCCGCGCATCGTATTGGCGCAACCCAGGGGAGAATGGCTCATGAAGTGGTCGATGAATTTCTGATAGCCGATGGCGTCTTTTCTTTTCAGTTGCATGCGAGTCGGGCCGGCGGTGTAAATGGGGCCGAACTTCTCCATACTCTCGTTCAGGAACCGGTCGGCCACTTCGTTCGCGTCTTTTTGAAATCGTTCGCGCTGATCCATGTCGGAGCCGTAGCCGCAACCGGCCACGACGATGGAGCGGGTAAGTTCCGGATGGCGGAGACCCAGGTGAAGGGTTGCATAGCCGCCCATCGAAAGCCCCACGACGTGGGCGGGCGCGAGGTCCATATCTCTGATGAGGCTGGCCAGGTCATTCACGGCGATGTCCTGGCTGTATTGCGATGCGTCTTCAGGCACCTCGGAGGGCGGAAATCCTCTCGCGTTGTATGTGATGACCCTGTATCTGCGGTTGAAATAGCGAACCTGATCTTCCCAGCTACGGCAGTCGCCCGCGAATTCATGAACGAAGACGATGGGAGCGCCCTCGCCGCTGGCTTCGTAATACAGACTGACGCCGTTTGTTCTCACTTCGGACATGGTGTTCTCCTCGCAGGATGACTTGTGATATGAAATTCGTTTCTTACGGGAGAATCGGCAAAATGACAACGCAGAAGAGAAAATTCGTCTGTGTTTTAAGGTTGCCGCTCCCTCGTATTCTGCGTTGGTAAAGAGTTGAAACAGATTTTTCATCTCTTCTTGAGGGAGACTTGATTTCTGTGTCTGCCTGGCCCATGATGAATGCGATTTGTCACAGTGTATGAGTTTGATAAAAAGTTGACTTGGCACATCGCTCGATCGACCTATCACACATGGAATCAAGCTCCAGGATGCCCTGATAGATTTTGTCAATGGGGGGAATAACTTGCCTACGGCGCCGGAGAGACCCAGCCTCGCGATTCACAGAAAAGCCGAAAGAAAACTGCAGTGGGAGACGATTTTCATCATTGGGGTGATTCATCTGCTTGCCCTGATGGCTTTTGACTTGAGCTATTTCAGCATTTCCGGCCTTGTCTTGGGAATCGTGATGTATTTCGTCGCCGGAATGGTGGGCGTAACTGTCGCCTACCACAGGCTTCTGACGCACAGGAGTTTCCAGACGTATAAACCTGTGGAGTATTTCCTGACGTTTTGCGCTTGCCAGGCGCTTCAGAGCGGACCCATCGAATGGGTGGCGATGCACCGCATTCACCACAAGGAATCGGACGAAGAGCCGGACCCCCATTCCCCGCTCGTGAATTTTCTTTGGGCGCATGCCGGATGGCTTTTCGTCAGCCTGCCGGACGCGCACACCTACCAGGAGTATTCGCGCTTCGCCAAGGATTTGCACCGCGATAAGTGGCAGCGTTTTTTCGATATTTTCTTTTTCCCCATCTATGTCCTGACGGCGGTTGCCATTTACTTCGCCGGGGAAGTGTACGGCGGTCTGGGTATGTCCTGGCTCGTCTGGGGCGTATTCGTTCGTACAGTCGTTTTGTGGCATTGCACCTGGGCGGTGAATTCGGTGACGCACACCTTCGGCTACCGCAACTACAATACGGATGAGGAGAGTACCAACAACTGGCTCGTCGCAATCTTCTCCTTCGGAGAGGGTTGGCACAACAATCACCATGCGGACCAGCGATCGGCCGCCCACGGCCAGCGATGGTTTGAGGTGGACATCACCTACAGGCTAATCAAGATCATGGAATTCTTGGGTCTGGTCTGGGGGGTGAGAGAGCCGAGCCAGCGTATCGTGGCGAAAAGACTCGACATCATGGTGGATCAAGAGGGCCTGCGCGCCTCCGAGGCGAGAAGATTGGGTTCGGCGGATGTACGCGCCGAAGTGCTTCACACGATGACGGACCCGACGATGCCGCTGGAAGTTCCCCGGATGCCCTCTCTGAACGAAGCAAGCGAGGCGGCGATGCAATCGGCCCGGAAAGCCCTGGAATCGGTCAACACGGCGCTCGCTCACGCCTCTCACGCGCTTCGGCACAAAGAAGATAATGCCGACCAAGCCGTTAGCCAGATGCTGGAGAAGGGCAAGGACTTGGCCATGGCGGCCGTCGAGCAGGCCAAATACGCCGCTGCTGAAGCCGCGGAATTCTCCGCACAGGCGAGCGCTTATCTGGCGGATGCAAAGGATAGGGCGACGGAATCCGCTCATCAGGCGGCAGATAGAGCGAAGTCGCTCGCGCAAGAAGCGAGTGATGCGGCCTCGAAAGCCGCCGATGAGATTGCGGCCGCATTCAAGGGAATCGATAGGCCGATTATCACCTCCGCGATTTAGAAGAGAACTCGAAAAAAGCCGGAGCGCGTTGCTTCGGCTTTTTTGTGTCTTTGGCGTCTGTGGCGAGAAGCAAAAAGCTTCCGGTATAGGATAGGTAGTATTGGCAGGGAGTTTATTAAGGATATGGCTGCGAGAGAGGTATCGAGCGCTTTCGAATTCGCTCCTCGATGTCCGGAGCGCCTTGACGCTCTTGCTCCCGGCTCCTAGATTATGGTCTCTTTTTTCGGCGGTTTCCCCTAAGAAGCCGACTTTTTGATTGGAGACGGGTGTTTTCGACCCGAGTGGGTCGTTATTTCGTGGCGCGGCGTAGGCCGCGAATCCTGGAGGGCCAATGGCCATGAATGGAGTGAATGAAGAACAATTATTAAAAGACCTGAAAATTTACTATGACGCCGATGCGGACCTGAATCTGCTCCAAAACAGAAAAATCGCCGTCATCGGCTACGGAAGCCAGGGGCGCGCCCATGCGCTGAATGCACAGGACAGCGGGGCGGACGTCGTCGTGGGTTTAAGGAAATCCTCCCCGCGCTGGAAGCAGGCCGAAGAAGACGGCCTCGAGGTGATGGAGACGGCAGAAGCAGCCAAGGCGGGCGATATGGTGGTCATCCTCACGCAGGATCATCTCCAGCCCGCTATCTGGAAGGCGGACATCGAGCCCAACATGAAAGACGGTGACGCCCTGGTAGTCGCCCATGGCTTCAACCTGAACTACGGACAAATTATTCCTCCCGAAAATATCGACGTTGTGATGATTGCGCCCAAAAGCCCGGGCCATACCATGCGGTTCCAATATGAAGACGGTCGCGGTGTGCCGGGTCTGGTAGCCGTCTTCCAGGACGCCACGGGCAAGGCGAAGGAATACGCCCTGGCTTACGGCAAGGCGGTGGGTTGCGCCCGCGCCGGCATCATCGAGACGACCATCGAGGAGGAGACCGAGACGGACCTCTTCGGCGAGCAGGCGGTGCTTTGCGGCGGGATCACCGAGTTGATTCGCGTCGCGTTCGAAACGCTCGTGGAAGCGGGCTATCAACCCGCGCTGGCGTATTTCGAGTGTCTGCATGAGGTGAAGCTGATCACCGACCTGATCTACCAGGGCGGCATTACCATGATGCGCTATTCGGTTTCCGACACCGCCGAATACGGAGACATTACGCGGGGCAAGGTCGTCATCGACGATGCGACGCGCGAGCGAATGCGCGGAATCCTGCGCGACATCCAGACCGGAAGATTCGCCAGCGAGTGGATCAACGAGAACATGGTGAACCGGCCCACGTTCAACACGGTGGTGCGCAAGGAGAAAGAACACGACATCGAGATCGTCGGCCGCCGTCTGCGCGCGATGATGCCGTGGATCGAGGAGCGCGAGGTGAAATAAGAGGAATTTTGGGGAAATCCCGACCGGCGGAGCATTTCTGGCTCCGCCGGTTTTTCTTTGAAAAATGCTGATTTGTTTGGAGATTATGCTCTCGTTCCGGTTGAAAGAAGCCAAAGAGCGTCGTATTCTTGCAATGCGGAAATTTTGGCCGCCGAGAGGGAATGGATGAGCGTTCAGAAAATCAAGTTTCTCATCGCAGGCATCGTCATTTTGAGCGCGTTCGCCTATCTGGCGATATCGGGGTTTCAGAGCGAGAATCTGGTGTATTTCCTGACCGTGGACGAGGTTTCCCAAAAGGCGCCGACCCTGGGTGGCCGGGGCATCCGGGTGCAGGGGAAGATCGTGCCGAAGACACTCACGAAAAATCCCGACGCCATGCTGCTCGCCTTCCATATTCAGGGCGAGAAGGGGACTTTGCCCGTCAGCTACAAGGGCGTTCCCCCCGATTTGCTCGAGAACGGATTTCCGGTCATCGCCGAGGGAAAACTGGACGCCAAGGGGGTCCTGGTGGCGAAGAACCTGATGGTCGCATGCCCCTCGAAATTCGAGGAAATGAAAGAAGCGGGCGAGAGCATACCGACGGATCACGAAGCCTTGATGCAACAAGCCGCGAAGCGCAAGCAAATCTCGGAAGCCAGATAGCCCCTCGCCCGCAGTAATGGTTCTCGTCTCTCGTGTCGTCTTGAAAATCCGCTCCATCCCGGGAGTTCTCAGTTGATCGCCATTCAGTTCGGACATTACAGCTTGCTGGCGTCTTTCGTCCTGGCGGTGTTCAGCATCGGGGCCTCCATATTCGGTGCCCAAAAGCGCAGGGCCGACCTCATCGCCTCGGGCCGAAACGCCGCCGTCGGTGTTTTCTGGCTGGTGAGCGGCGCGAGCGCGTGCCTCGTCTATCTGCTTATGGCGCGGGATTACCGCGTGGAGTACGTGGCCGGGCACGTCAACAACACACTGAACGGCTTTTATCGATTCAGCGCGTTCTGGGGAGGACAAGAGGGCAGCCTGTTGTTGTGGCTCCTGCTCCTGTGCGTGTATGCGTTCGTCGTCATCCGGCAAAACCGCGACAGAAATCTGGAACTCATACCCTACGTGACGGCCACGCTGATGGCCACGGCGCTTTTCTTCCTGGTGATTCTCAACTTTGTCACTCCACCCTTCGACACGCTCGCCGCCCCGCCCCCGGACGGACGCGGCCTGAACCCGCTACTCCAGGACTGGGGGATGGTAATACACCCGCCCAATCTTTATCTCGGCTACGTGGGCTTCGCCGTGCCCTTCGCCTTTTGCATCGGCGCTCTGGCGAGCGGGAAGCTCGACACCGACTGGATCACCTCGACGCGCCGCTGGACGCTGTTCGCCTGGTTCTTCAACGGGGTCGGCATCCTGCTCGGCGGCGCATGGGCCTACAAGGAGCTGGGCTGGGGCGGGTATTGGGCGTGGGACCCGGTGGAGAACGCGAGCCTCATGCCCTGGCTCGTCGGGACCGCCTTTCTGCATTCGGTGATGATTCAGGAAAAGCGTGGGATGCTCAAGGTCTGGAACGTCTCGCTCATCATCATCACCTACGCCCTCACGATATTCGGCACTTTCCTCACGAGAAGCGGCATCATATCGAGCGTCCACGCTTTTGCGAACTCATCGTTCGGCTGGGCGTTTCTCGTCTACCTCCTGGCGGCGCTCGTCGTCTCCTTCGGGTTGATGATTTGGCGTCTGCCCCAACTCCAGAGCGAACACGAGATGGAGAGCTTCTTTTCACGCGAGGCGAGTTTTCTCCTCAACAACGTCGTGCTCGTCGGCATCACGTTCGCTGTCTTCTGGGGGACGATTTTCCCGGTCGTTTCGGAAGCCGTAAAGGGGGTCAAGGTCACCGTGGGGCCGCCGTTCTTCAATCAGGTGAACGTGCCGATAGGCCTTTTGCTCATTTTTCTTTGCGGCGCAGGGCCTCTTTTCGCGTGGCGCAGGACATCGCGAAAACAGATGAACAGGAGTTTCGTCTATCCCTCCGTGGTGGCCGTGGGCGCCTTGCTCGTTCTGGTACTCTTCGGCGTACACCACGTCTATGCGGCGCTCGCGTTCGGCCTGTGCGCATTCGTGGTGGGTACGATTGTTTTAGAGTATTGGCGGGGAATTTCCTCGCGCGTGCGTCATCAGGGAGAGCGCGTCGGCCGGGCCGCGTGGGAACTCACCATGCGCAACAAGAGGCGCTTCGGGGGCTACATCGTCCACCTGGGGATGGCGATCTTGTTCGTGGGGGTGGCGGCTTCCTCCGCCTATCAGGAGGTGGGCGAAGTGCGCCTGCGCCTGGGCGAGAGTTTCGCGCTCGACGGCGTGCGGATGCGCTATGAGGGGATTCGCGAGAGCACGTCGCCGCAATACCGCTCGGCCTTCGCGCGGCTGGGTGTCTATCGGGCGGGGTATCGCATCGGGGAGGTGGAGCCTGAGAAAAGGCTCTATTTCACGCCCCCGCAACCGACGACGGAACCAGGCATCCGGCGGGGAGCGCGTTCGGACATTTACGCAGTCTTCGCAGAAGCGGACCCTGACGGCACTGCCACGTTCAAGTTCATGATCAACCCGCTGGTGAACTGGGTGTGGGCGGGAGGCGTCGTCTTCACGCTCGGCTCTATCGTCTGCTTCCTGCCTGAGCGATGGGGCAGGCGAAGAAAAAAGCGAGCTTAAACGATGGAGATTCTGGGGGCCATTTTCGCCCTGGGAGCCATCGGCGCGGCATTTTTCTATGCCATCTGGCCCATCATGCGACCGAAGACGGTAGGAGGCGTCTTGCCGGATGCGGAGAACTCGCGGCCGATTTCGGATCGCGAGGTGACGCGACTGTTGATAGAGCGCGAGCAGGCCTACAAGAACATCATGGACATCGAATTCGACAAGGAAATGGGCAAGCTCTCGGATGAGGACTACGCCCAGATGATGACGCCCGCCCGTGCACGTGCGGTAGAGGTGTTAAGACGACTTGACGCCCGAGGAGTGAAGGAGGGCATGGTGCCCGTTCAGATGAACGAGCGAGAAGCGGCTGAGGCGGTGGCCCGGCTCGAAACAAAACGGTCGCCTTCCGAGAAAGTTGCGATCGAGAAATCACCCACGCTCGATGAGCGCCTGGAAGCGGAAATCCTTAGCTACAGAAAGAATGTAGGCGAATCGCATAATGAACCAGCCGAGTCACCATTCGATGAGCGAGCAGAAAGTATGAAACCCCGGTTTTGCGCCTCGTGTGGTTCTTCCGTGGACGTAGCTGACAATTTCTGCTCCGCCTGTGGGCGCCAGCTGAGTTGAAATACATCGGAATTGCCTGGTCATTTATCTTCCTGAGCGTATTCTTGTTTTGTTACTTACCCGTCTCCTCATATGCAGGGCCGGCGAAGCTCCAGATTGCTCCGCCCGAGGCGAAGGTTCTGACTACCGGCCCCACGACGACGGACCTCTCCCGGCTCAAGCTCAAGCGCAACATCGTCACCATCAGGTTGGAGAAGGGTTTTTTCGAATTCGTGGAGATGATGGATTTCGAGAACGAAGGTAGCGCCACCATCGTCTCGAAAGGCGGCGCTCCCACGCTGCGCTTCGTTTTGCCGAAGAGCAGCAACATCAGAAACCCCCGGGCGCGCTGGGGCGCAGCGCCCGCCGGGCTGGACCCCAAATTCCTTACATCGATGGAGAATGAACTCCGCACGAGCGAACCTATTCCGCCGGGGCGGAAGTTCATCGTCCTCCTCTATCGCCTGGAAGACGAATTCGGCGGCATCAGGGTGGAGAAGCCGATTCTCTACGATACGCCGAGTTTCGCCGTCCTGCCTGAAAAAGACCGTGTGCAGGCCCAGGCTCTAGAGCTTTCCGCTCAACCCGCCGTCAAGTTTCAGAACAGGGAATACAATCGCTTCGTAGGGGTCGCCAGGGCGGGCACGGTGGTGCGCATCGATATGCAGGCGCCCGATTCGATGGGCGGCCTTGGAATTTTTTACGTTGTGGGAGGCATCGTGGTCGTCTTGAGCCTGGGAATTGGGTTTTATATCCGCAGAAGGAGGTTCACTGCCTATTCCGCACAGGTGGAACGCGAGGAGATATTGCGCGCCATCGCATCACTCGATGACAGGCTCGCAATGGGAGAAATTTCTGCCGATGAGCACGCCCGCGAGCGCGCCCCGCGCTTTGGGCGCCTGAAAGAACTCTCGGATTAAGGGGGCGGATGACTTGCTGGAGGCTCTTGGCGTATCCAGACGTTATGGGTGGAGGTGGGCGCTCAGGGATTTGTCCATCTCCGTCTCTCCCGGCGAGACGCTCGCTCTTCTCGGCAAGAATGGATCGGGAAAGACCACGCTCCTCAAAACCTTTACAGGTCTGTTCAGGCCGACAGAAGGAGTGGTCCGCTTACATGGCGAGCAAATCACTCGCGAGGCGAAGGGCAGAATCGGCCTGCTCTCACACGAGCCCATGCTCTATGCAGGTCTCTCGATAAGAGAAAATCTCGTCTATTTCGCCAAACTCTTTGGCATGGAAAGCGGAGATATTCCGGCGCGGGTGGAATGTATTGCGGAGACGCTCGGCATCGGAGAGCGTCTCGATGAACCCGTGCGCGTCTTGAGCCAAGGTGTCAGACAGCGCGCGGCGCTTGCGCGCGCGCTTTTGCACGATCCCGAGATCGTGTTGCTGGATGAGCCTTATTCCGGGCTTGACCCAGAGGCGGCGGGACGCTTAACGAATGTCGTGCGCGCTCTTTGCGAACATCGTGGGCGAATCGTGGTATTCACGACGCACGACCTGTCAAAAGCCTTTGAGATGGCGGAAAGAATCGCCGTTCTGGCCGGGGGCAGGCTTGTCTATGAGGAGAATGTTGAAAATTCGAGCGAAGAGGATGTGTCGGCCTCGTTCGACGAATTCCCCGGGGGTTTGGCATGAGGCGTTTTTTTTCCGTTCTCCTCGCGGTGGTGGAAAAGGACTTGCGCCTCGAATGGCGGACGAAGGAAAGTCTCTTCGTCATGGTGGTTTTTGCGCTGCTTGTGCTCACGCTGTTCAGCTTCGCCTTCGGTCCCGGCGGCGGAAGCGGGGAGAACGCCCGAGCCGTGCAGGCGGGCATCTTGTGGATATCGTTCCTGTTCGCCTGTGTCATCGGACTGTCTCGTACCATGGGCGTGGAGCGCGAGAGCACAGGTTTTTCAGCCATGTATGCAAGCCCCGCCGACCCCTCCGCGCTATACTTAGGCAAAGTGGTGTCCGTGGCTGTTTTGATGGGGATCATGGAGTTGGTGGGCTTCGCCGTTTTGGCCGTTCTCTATCGAGCGGATGTGTGGAAGTCGGCCGGTGCGCTCGTACTCATCGCTGCATCCGCTACCCTCGGAGTCGCTGCTGCCGGCACATTGTTCTCCGCCATGAGCGCGCGAACGCGGACGCGTGAGGTATTGCTGCCCGTCTTAATGTTTCCTGTACTCGTCCCCGTAATGATCGCCGCCGTAAAGGCGACCGAGGCCCATCTCGGTGGCGCTGGTTGGGCGGATTCGAGGGATTGGATTCGCTTGATGTTGGTGTATGATGTGGTATTCTTGGTGGCCGCATCATTAGTTTATGAATATATATTAGAAGAATGATATCAATAAGTTATGCTATTATCCTTGTTATGACACTTTACTATATACCGCCGCTTCGCGTCGCCAGGGGGGATGCTTGATGGATCGAAACGAGCGGGGTGTTTTCGCTTGGCTGCCGGTTTTTACCCTAGTCATTCTTGCTTTTGCCATTTTCGCGGATTTATTCATCGCCGGCACCGACAGGCTCCAGGGGCCGCCGCAACGGATTTTCTACATCCATGTGCCATCGGCCTGGGTGGCTTTTTTCGCCTTTTTCCTGGTCTTCATTTTTTCGATTAATTATCTGGCGAAAAGGAATCCGGACGACGATATCCGCGCGCACGCCTGCGCAGAGGCGGGAGTCGTCTTCTGTACGCTGGTGCTCATTACCGGGCCCATCTGGGCCCGCCCTGTATGGGGCGTGTGGTGGACGTGGGACGCGCGGCTCACTACTACGCTCATTCTCTGGATGATATATGTGGGGTATCTGATGCTGCGCGCCTACATGACGGAACCCGAACAAAGAGCGCGCTTCGCCGCCGTAATGGGGATCATCGGTTTTTTGAACGTGCCCATCGTGCACATGTCGGTGGAATGGTGGCGCACGCTGCATCCCAAACCCGTGGTGATGCGCTCGGGCGGGTTAAGAGACTTGCCCGATTCCATGCACGTCGCGTTATGGAGCACCCTGCTGGCCTTTACGCTCCTGTTCGTGTGTTTCGCCCGAAAGCGCGTGCAGATCGAACGTCTGAATGCACGGGTAGAAGAGGCGCGCGCCGCGAGAGAGGAGGGATGATGGGCTACCTGGCGGCGGCGTACATCGTCGTATTGGGAGGTTTTGCACTTTATTGGTGGACTCTCAAGGCGCGAATGGATATTTTGCTCGAGGAGGAGAAAAAACTTAACTCCAGGGGAGATTCCCCATGATGCGTATTTTTCTCGTCTTGTTCCTCGCTATCGTTTTGTATCCACATCCAATGGCTCAGGCCGCCTCGCCGGGAGCCAAGACCACATTCTCAGAAGTGGCGGGGGCCCTGATGAGTCCTGTCTGTCCGGGGAAATTGCTGCATGACTGCCCGAGCAGCGAGGGAGCCCAACTCCGCGAACTTGTGCGCCGCAAGATATTCGCCGGGGAGTCGAAAGAGCAGATCGTCAAGTATTTCGTCGAGGTATACGGCCGGGATGTTTTGCCCAAACCTCCGACAGAGGGTTTTTATCTCACCGCCTGGCTGCTTCCTTTCGGGGGGTTACTGGCGGGCTTCGGCGTGGTCTTCGTCCTGGTGAGGTCATGGACGAGGCGTCCCGAGGACGCCGAGCAAAGTGAAGAGAAAAGAGAAGTTTCGCAAAAAGCCGTCTCGGGTGATTCTCTGGAAAATCGCCTTCAGCGAGAACTTGGCGATTTCGAGGGTTGAGCCGCCATACTCTGTGAACTGAGAGTAATCGATGAACTATAATCCTAAAAGTGAACTCGCCAGAAATCTCGATGGGTTCTCCCCACACCGCCGGAGCATCAAATGGCGGCTGATTGGGATGGTGGTCAGCCTTGTCTTGGTGGTTTGGATGATCGTGCATTTTGGGAATCAGGATGAGACGCAGACCCGAGAGATTGAAGTAAAGCAGGCGCAGCCAAAGAAAAAGTCGCCCGCGGGAGATGAATCCGCACTGTACCGCGACATGATTTTTCTCAAACAGGTCAAGCGCGCCGATGCACCGACTGTGATGCTCAAAACCCTGGACGGGCAGAATCATTCCCTCACACAGCATGCCGGAAAGCTCGTCCTGGTGAATTTCTGGGCGACGTGGTGCCAGCCGTGTATTCGGGAAATGCCCTCTATGGAGCGGCTTTATGCACGATACAAGGCGCGCGGTCTCGAGATCGTGGCGATATCGCTCGACCAGGGCAATGAGCAGGAAGTGCGTGATTTCGTCACGAAGCTGAATCTGACTTTCCCCATTATCCTCGACCCTGATCACAAGGCGAAGGCGCTCTACAAGGTGCGGGGCCTGCCGACAACCTATCTCGTGGATAGAAAAGGCCAAGTGACGGGCTATGGCGTAGGGCCCCGTGAATGGGACAGCGAGGCCGCCTTCGCTCTCGTGGGACACCTGCTCGATGAGAAAAGCTGATAGCACGGGCGCTTCGAAGAACTCGGTCCCTGATCAGAGGAAGGCCAAGCGGCTGGCAGTGTCGTTCATCCTGGCGCCGGTGCTGCTGACGCTGCTCTGGGCGGTTGGCGAGCGCCTGACCACGGAGCGTGTCGAAGAATCGCCCGTGGCCAAGCTGCAAATTGGAAGCCGGGCTCCGCTCTTTGAATTTCCACTTCTGGGCGGGGGAAGCGCGTCCCTAATGGGTCAGAAGAACAAGGTGGTGCTCATTAACGTGTGGGCCACCTGGTGCGTTCCTTGTCTGGATGAGATGCCGGATTTACAGCGCCTGTATGCCCGAATGCAAAATCGCGGAGCGCCGTTTGAAATACTGGCAGTGAGCATCGACGCCTTGGGGGCGGATGCGGTCCGGAAATTCGTCGATCGCTTCGGTCTCTCGTTCCCGATTCTTCTGGACCCGCACGGTAGCATCAAGAAGCTCTACCATACGACCGGCGTGCCGGAGACGTTCATCGTGGATCGTCAAGGCCGTCTCTTGCAGAAAATCATCGGCGTCCGCAAATGGGATGCGCCTGAGGTCGTCGCCTACCTCAAACGGGCTGCCGGCTCCTGAACGAATTTCCCGGCGCTCCTCCGGGCGGGCGGTAATCCCTCGTTTTTGTTCGTCATTCCGGCGAAAGCCGGAATCCATTTTGACCCGTTTTTGGCCATTACCGCCGTTTCCACCCGAAACGCTGTCAATCCGGCATTAACCCCGATTGAAGAATGAGGGTCAGCCCCGACCGAAGGGGAAGGGGCTGCCGACCGGAGAGGGGGATGTGGAACCTGAAGTGAACGTGAAGCCTCATCGCTCTTGGAGTCTGGTCTCTCCCCGGTATCGGCAGGTGAGGAGGGGCAAGAGACGAAAAGGCAAAGTCAAAATGGATTCCGGATTTCGCCGGAATGACGGTGGTTTCCCCTCATCGGTGCGGTTAGACGCCTTAAAGCTCAAAACCGAGCTCTAGTTCCTCGTTCAGCCTTTGCAGCTGCTCCAGAACGGCGGGGGTGATGGGTACGCCGATGCGCCTGTTCTCCTCCTCGGCGATCGCCTCGGGCTCGCCGTGAATGTAGATGCGCTCGTGGCCCGGCGCTTTCTTCGCCCCCCGGATGGTGTCGAAGAGTTTTCCCATATCAGCGAACATGGCGGATAAATCCCGGAAGCCCGACATCTTGATCGCGCCCATGAAATGGCCCGTGGCGGATTTCGCCGTGCCTGCCGCGCCCGCCATGCGGCTCTCGAGACCCGCCCCTGAGAGCACGCCGCAGAGAAGCTCAATCATGAGTTGGAGGCCGTAGCCCTTGTGGCCGCCGGTCTCGTCTCCCTCGCCGCCTAGGGGCGCGAGCGGCACCTCGTAGTTCAGGATGCTCTTCTCGTTCAGCGTCGGCGTTCCCAGCGAGGAGAGCACCCATCCCTTGGGTATTTCCCGTCCCTCGCGTAAAGCCGTCTCGATTTTTCCTACGGCCGTCACGGCGGTGGCCATATCGAGGTGAAAGTCGGTCCCGTCCGGTCCGCCGGGTATCGCCACGCTCATCGGGTTGGTGCCGAACAGCGCCTCCGCCCCGAAGGTGGGGGCGGTGCGGCGCCCGCCGTTCGTCATGCTGATGCCGATGTAGCCCGCCTCCATCGCCT
>JAPPHK010000036.1 GCA_028820795.1 Nitrospinota bacterium
AAAAAGGAGGAAAGCCCGGGCTCTCCTCCTTTTGGTTGTAGCAGAATTTCGGGGTTCTCGTCAGGAGGTGGTCTCCGCCTTCTTTTCGAGGTCTTTATCCGTCTAGGTGATCGTGTGGCCGTTCGATGGCGATGCCTCCGCTTGCGCCGGAGCGTCATCCCGCTCGGCGCCCTCGTCCGCATGGCCGTTTGCGTGGCCGTTCGTATGTCCGTTCGAGTGACCGTTTGCATGACCGTTCGCCGGCGGCGTCTCCGTTTCAACTTCGAGTGCGAGGACCTCTTCTTGACCGCCCGCAGGCTCCCAGTCGAGTCGTTCGGTCGTTTCGAACTCCTCGGGCTTCGGCATGTCCGAGAGGCTCTTGAAGCCGAAATGCTCTAGGAACAGGGGCGTGGTGCCGTAAACGATGGGCCGGCCCACGACGTCGCGCCGCCCCAGGATGCGGATGAGGCCGCGCTCGAGCAGGGTGTGCAGCACGCCGCCGCAGTCCACGCGTCTTATCTCCTCGATCTCCGCCTTGGTGATGGGTTGCTTGTAGGCCAGGATGGCCAGGGTTTCGAGCGCCGCCTGGGAGAGTTTGGTTTTCTTCTCTCGCTTGGAAAAACGCTTCACCCAGGGGGAGAACTCCGCTCGCGTGCACAGGCGATAGCCCTCGGCCACTTCGATGATCTGCAAGGTATTGTCCCCATATTCCTCTACCAGATCGCCCAGGAGTTTTCGGACGACCTTTACGTTCACGTTGGAGACGCCCTTGAACAGAAAAGAAATGTCCCGAGGCCTGAGCGGTTCGCTCGCGACGAAGAGAATGGATTCGATGATTTTTTTCGTCTCGTCCAGATCCATGACCAGGGGCGCATCCTTATCGACTTCTCCGGCTTCCTCCTCACCGGTCGCATCCTCGGCAAACTCGACGCCTTCTTGCGGCTCCTCAATCTCGAAGAGCGTCTGCTGGCGAGGTTCCTCCATGGCTTCCATCTGATGTTCCGCCAGGGCCTTGGCCGCGGCGTCCGGGGAAGAAGCTCCATCATCGGCGAGTTCGAAGGGAACTCCCGTCTCCATCCGTCCGGTTTCCTGATTTTCCAGTTGGGGGTCATTCATCACGCACCGCCTTTATAATTCGGATTTCACCGAAATTGGACGCCTGTTGCGCCACGACAAGATTTCCCTTGATGAGTTCCAGAAGCGCCAGGAATGTCGCCACCACTTCCAGCGTACGCCTCGTCTGGAACAATGAGTGGAAAAAGACGCCTTCCTTGCCTGCGTTTTCGAGAGTGTCCAGAAGCCTTGTTCTCATGTCGGCGACTTCGAGTTCATCGATGTCCACGAGGTGCACACCCTCTTCCCCGAAGGATTCGATGAGGTGTTGCATGGCGCTGATGAGGTCGAACACCGTTACTTGCAGCTTGGGTGCTTCTTCTTCCTCGTCATCCTCCACTAGGAGTGAGTCGGCGCCTCGCGTGAAGAGCCAGGATTGCTCTTCTTCGGCATGGCGGAACACCTGAGAGATTTTTTTGAATTTCTGATATTCGATGAGTTGGCGCTGGAGCTCCTGGCGCAGGACTTCGGGGTCTTCCTCTTCTATGTCATCCTCGGTCTGGGGCAGAAGGGTTCTGCTCTTGATGTAGACCAGATAAGAAGCCATGACGAGGTATTCCGACGCCAGGTTGATGTTCAGCTTTTTGAGAAGTTCCACGTATTTCAGGTATTGATCCGTAATGAAGGCGACCGGAATATCGTGGACATCCAGCTTGTGTTCACGCACCAGGTGGAGCAGGAGTTCGAGTGGACCTTCGAAAACGTCGATTTTAATGTTGAATCGCTCGGGATCATCCGAAGCTTCAGATGCGGTCTCCTGGTCCTCGGGGTGATCCGCATCGCGCGCTGGCTGAGTCTCCAGGATTTCCCAGTTCTCGGGGCTTCCCGCTGACATATCGCTGCCCCAGGGCATATCGGCGAAGTCTATCGCCTCTGAAGGCGCAGGTGAGCCTTCTGACGGTGACGTATTTTCTTGGGGATTCATGCTCACCCCGGATGGGCGGACTGAGCGGTCTTTTCCGGGCAATTTCACGAGCCTACGGGCGGTGAGGCTCCCATTACCCAGGAATTACTTTCAAGCCTAGGAAATAAGGATATCCTTGTCAAATAGAAAAAATCGGATTTTTTCAAAAAAATTCAAACGCTTATGCGCCTGTTTCATGGCGTATCGCTTCACTCGCCTTGAGGGGTGTGCGTCTCTGGGGGATAATCGCAGGAGTGTTCATCTCGACGAGGAGGAATCGATGGCTGGTAAAATCATGTCCCTCACGCAGGCGGCGGCCTTGGTGCAGGAGGGGGATCTGCTCGCTTTAGGCGGAAACGCGCTCACGAGGATTCCCGCCGCCTTCGTCCGGGAACTCGCCCGCCAGGGGCGGGAGAATTTGCGTCTTGTCAAAACAGCCGGCGCTTATGACGTCGACTTGCTGTGCGCGGCGGGAGCCGTGGCGCAGACACAAACGGGCTACGTGGGGTTCGAAAACCTCTTCGGCCTGGCCCCATCCTATCGACGCAGCGTGGAGGAAGGCCGCGTGCAGGCGGTCGAGCACGCCTGCTCCACGGTCATCGC
>JAPPHK010000280.1 GCA_028820795.1 Nitrospinota bacterium
CGACACGAATGAAATCGCCCGCCTTTATCGACTCGTGGCGGGATTTTGGCTTGCGTTCCGTCATCATCCCTCCATTCCGCGCGGGGCGAGGAGGCTTCGCCGCCTCGTTCCTCCTCGAACGTGCGCATCACTCTACCGGTGGAACAGCTCCCCGGCAAGAGCAAGTCCTTCGGGCTATCCGCTCAGGGATTGTTTGCGCGCGGACCAGGGAGGTGCGCGGACGGCGAGCGTGGCGCGTTTCCGACCGAGGAGGGAGGGAATGGCGTACCGATACAAAAACGAACAGGCGCGGGAAGGTAGGGACAGGTCGCGACCTGTCCGATTTGGTTTGGATCGTCATTCCGGCGTCGGAACCGACCAAGGCGGGAGGTCGAACACGATTGATGAATGAGGGTTCGACGGAATCCAGGGGTTTCGCCTTTGTCTTTTACTTCTGTCGGATTCCTACAGATAAGAGGGCATGAAAGGCCGTAACGTGGCCACCTCATCCGCTCTGGATTCCGGCATGCGCCGGAATGACGGTGGTTTATCTCGGGCGAAGAGGAAAAGCGACCTCGGACAGGCGCGGGGGCCTCGGACAGGTCGCGACCTGTCCCTACTACAACCACGCAAATCGCAACGAACCCGTAGGGGGTTGTTGAAGAAGTCCCCCTTCGGAGGGAGGGAATCCCGATCATCGAATTGTTCACCGTAGGGACAGGCCTCCGTGCCTGTCCTCATTTTCCCCGTCCTGCAAAAGGACAACCACGGAGGATTGTCCCTACAACCACAATGCTGGCCGAAGAAGGTTTCTCAAAAACCCCGACAAGGAGGGCTTCTTCAACAGTCCCCGTAGTGACAACCCCTCCTCGGCGTTGTCCCACGGTTCGCGAACCGCCCCTGCCTTGCGCGCGATAGTTGATCGCCAGCCAATCGGGCGGACACATAGGTCCGCCCCTACAACGGGTGCGGCATTTGATCTTCATTGCGCAAATGCGGGCAAAGCGAAAACCGGAAACACTCTCCCCCTACCCGGCTTGCTCCCTCTCCATGTCCGCCGCGAGGTCCCTCTGGTCGACGAAATGGGTGTCCTCGTGCAGGTAGCCCGCGAAATTGTCCAGCCGTATGGGGCCTGCGGCCTCGAAGGCCACTGTGTCTTCGAGGTAATCCGCCTGGTGCTCGGTATGGGGCGGCACGTACCAGACGTCGCCGGGCTTCAAGACCGCCACCGGGTCGTCACCCGCCTGCACGCGGGCGGAGCCGCTGATGAGGCAGAAAATCTGCTCCGCCTCGTGGTGGTGCCTTCGCGTGGAATTCCCGCCCTTCGCGTGGATGTAGCTGATCATGCAGTGCTTCCCGCTCACGAGGCCGACTTCCACCCCCGGGAACGGCACCTTCACCGGCAGTTCGTCCCAATTCGTCACTGGCATTTTCGTCTCCTCACGTTTCGCGAACGCCGCGTCCATGATGGGAAGCGGCCGTTGCGCGAACAAAGAAAGTATTGAATCTCAATCGTCATGGACTGTTGAAAAAGCCCGATGCGGCGCAATCCCCTTCCTCGTTCTGCGCAGCCCGCCGCTCCGCTTCACCCTGAGTAGCGGCGAAGCCGCGTATCGAAGGGCGAAGTTTGCGCCTACTGGGGAGAAGCGCCTCCCATCCTTCGATACGGCGCTTACGCGCCTACTCAGGATGAGGGTTCGGGGCGCTTGCTCGGGATGAATTCCTCAACTTCAACTAACTCCCCCTCTTCTGGGTAGTTGAAATACTCCCCTGCCCTCGAAATTGACCACCGCCGTCATTCCGGCGTCATTGCTGCTCCTGTTGTATGTCGGACATATATGTCCGACATACATGCGACCCGCATAACTGACAAGAAGGGCCGCATGTATGCGGCCCCTACACCCCCCTTCCCGGTTATGCCAAACTCTCGTTCATCAGGGGTTTTTCAACAATCCCAAGGCGGTAGGGACCGTGATGCATTCCCCTCCCCAGTCGGATTTCACCTCCGCCGTCATTCTGGCTTTCGCCGGAATGACGATCAAAACATTTCGCAAAAAAGAGGCTGCCCCGTAGGGGAGGACCTATGTGTCCTCCCCCCGCATTCATATCCAACATAAAACAGCGTTGCGAATCAAACGAACTGGCAGGGCGGACACACAGGTCCCCGGACAGGCCCCTACGCCTGTCCGGCTACAAAACCATCGCGCCTGCCCTTGCCGTGAACCCTCCCTCCTCGGTCGGGTTTAACCCCCCAACCCCCCTTGTCAGGGGGGTTTTGTTTTTTTACCCCCCCCCTGTTAAGGGGGGGGTAGGGGGGGTTGCCTTTCCAGCCGAAAAGAGGCGTCCCCTCTACCCCCTACAAAGGGATCTTCCCCAATAGCCCCTCTTATGCGCCTAGACCTCCTGCAGCCTCCTGACGGCCTCGGCGGGCAGGGACGCGCCGCATGCGGCGTTCTGCTCGGATTGCTCGGGCGTCCTGATGCCCGGGATCACGCAACTCACGTTCTCGTTCGAGACGCAAAAGCGTATGGCCGCCTGGGCAGGCGATATGCCGAGATTCCCCGCCACCTCTTGCGTGCGGGCGAGCTGCGCCTGGAACTTGCGGATGT
>JAPPHK010000299.1:0-1736 GCA_028820795.1 Nitrospinota bacterium
TTGCTCGCTGAACCATCTGGCGGATGAGAACGACTGGACGGCGCGGGAGATGGAGCTGGCCGCCGACGCCACCGGCTTCGACTGGCGCGAAGCGCCGTTAGCACCCAAGTACCGCGAGTTCTTCGCAAGGAGGCGTGAGGGGTCGTAACCCGGCGCCCCGCGGTCAGGCCGGAGCGCGCGAACGCGGGATCGAACCCGATTGATGAATGAGGTCGATTCCGCCCGAAGAGGAAGGAATCGAACCCGACCGGGGAGGGAGGGTTTCCCGGCGCGACGCGGGGGAAAATGCGGGCTGTTGCGGAGAAATGCGGGGCAGGTGAAAAAGCTCTTTTTCGCTTGAATCTGAGTGCGCGGCGCTCAGATTTTTAGAATAACACATTGAATAACAACCGGTTGCAGGAATCATCCCTTTCAGGAATTTATCGAAAAACCCCGTGAATTTATCGATATTTATCGAATTTCTCGGTAATTCCGTGCTCAATCGCGACTGATGAGGGAGCGATTGACGCGACCGAGAAAGGAGGAAGCGCCGCCCGGGGCGGGAGGAATGGACGTCCGACGAGGAAGAAACCGACCGGCCGGGGCGGGAGGCCGTTTCCGACCGGAAAAAGAAATCGAATCCGGCCGGGGAAGGAGGGTTCGGACGAAACCGATGAATCCCGGCGCGGATGCGGGCGATTGCGGTTTTCGGAATCACAGCTATCCGCCCCGCCACCCGCCGAATCGCCCTTTCCATTCTCTCCCCTCCTCCCGTCGCCCGGAACACGCCCGTTCGCGCGCGCGATTCTCGCCCACGCGCGCGAATTCCCGGTAACGGCAACTGCGGGGAAATGCGGGACGGCCGAACCTTGCGGGGGCGGCATGCAGGGTTGTTGAAAAAGTCTGATTTCGTGATTCGGCGAATGAAACCGACCGGGGAGGAGGTTCGTAGGGACAGGCCCCCGTGCCTGTCCGAGGCTCCTGCGAGACAGTGCGGTTTTGTTCGTCATTCCGGTGTCGGAGCCGACCGGAGAGGGAGGATTCGACGGAATCCATTTTATGATTTTCTCTTTCGTTTTCGCATTTGACTCCGACTCGCGGGAGGGAGCGTCGCGCTCGAGTCCGGAACGAATGAGGTGGTTATATGGCGGCGTCCGTATCTTCCCCGTTCGGGAGCGAGGACGTCCGGGCGAAGGGTCAAAGACAAAGGCGAAAATGGATTCCGGCTTTCGACGGAATGACGGCAGTTGTCGATTCCAGGTGAGGAAGGGTTTTTCAACAACCCCTTGTCAGGGGTCAAACGCGAGTGATGAACGAGCGTTTGCATAAGCCATTGACGAGAAATACATCGTCTTGCAAAACCTCCCTCTTCGGTCGGTTTTGACCCCTGTCAAGGGAGGTAGGGGGGTGCTTTTCCAGACGAAAGGGGCGTCCCTTCTACCTCTTCAAAGAGGACTTTTTCAACGACCCCATAGGTGCAGCCCGACCGATGAGCGGGAAACCGTTCCTGCGCGTCGTCGCCCGTCACGCCGGAGTGGTTTTGTCCGGCAGCCGGGGGTTTTGGGGTGGGAGAACAAACCTGACATTAAGGCGATGATTTCACGGGGGACCGGAACCGAGTGAAGTCGATTTCGTCTAATGAGCAGGGGATAGCCGGATCAAAACATGGAAAATCACCTTCCAGACGCGCTGCTCGAGCGGGGGGGGGGGGGGCCCCACGGCATTAAGAAGGTTTGTGGATTGGGGTATGTAATTAC
>JAPPHK010000299.1:1746-2583 GCA_028820795.1 Nitrospinota bacterium
TCATCCCTGGCGGCCGCCCCCCTAGCTAATCAATTTTATTTAATCCTCGCGGGCCCCCCCCCAAAAAAAAAAAAAAAAAACCCCCCCACCCCCGGGCCCCCCGCGGGGGGGGGGGGGACCCCAACGCCTTAAAGACGATTGTGGATTGCGGGTAGTCAATTCCGACTGATGAAGGAGGAATTGTTCAGCTAAAATCCAGAGATATCATTTACGGGCACTACGCATGGAAAACAACTCATAGGCCACCTGGGGGAAATGTGATGCTTAGAACGGCTATAGCAACGATTCTGGCAATAACCCTTGTAATCGCCCCGAGTGCGTACGCAATGGACAGCGAGACGAAGAAAGCCATATCGGATATCCGCTCAGCTGCGGTGATCATGAAAACGGCAGCGGAACTCTACCTGATTGGAAGATGCTCGAGAATCATCATCTCCCATGAACGCGGCAACACGAACTTCGAGATGGCCCGATGGTGCGAGAATGCCATGGCGAACGTGAAGCGTTTGTCTCAAGCAATTAAAAGGATCAAGTGAGCGCGACTGCGGAAGAGCAGCGCATCACACGGCCATATGGCAACACCCGTTGTGGATTGCGGGCAGGCATCGATCAGCTAAAATCGCTTGAGTGGAGAGGTCGTTGCGCGTTGCGTTGTGGATTGCGGGCAGGCATCGATCAGCTAAAATCGTTCACGCTCGAACGTGCGCTCCACGGAAGTTGTGGATTGCGGGCAGGCATCGATCAGCTAAAATTCTCGTCCGCCATACCCTTTAGGACCTCCAGTTGTGGATTGCGGGCAGGCATCGATCAGCTAAAATCGGTTCTCCCCAAGGGGTT
>JAPPHK010000007.1 GCA_028820795.1 Nitrospinota bacterium
GCTTGCTCGGTATGAGAGCGTCAAGCGTTCCGCGAAGCCCGATGCCGCGAGGTGGGTCACTCCCGATTAGTGGACTTTTTCAACAACCCCCTCAAGGGGGGAGTGAAATTCAGCGCGCTCCTTCGGTGGGACTTTTTCAACAGCCCTGACAAGGGGGGGGTAGGGGGGTTGTCACTACAATCCCGTCATGTCGAACCTTCATCTGTCAGGTCTTTTTCAACAGCCCCGCCTTGCTTCGGCGGCTTGTGAGCCGCCGTGCTTGTCGAGTACATTGAGGGCCTTCACGCCGGGATGTCTCTTGTCGCTTCGAGGAGTTCAGATTGACCGCTCTGGTTCGCTCGCTTCATTTCGCGCTTCTCGTGTCGTGGCTCGCGCTCACGCTGGGCGTGTGGTGGACCGCGACGAATTCCTTCGAGACGTTCGACGCGCGGAAGAACCCTGTGGCGTCGAAGCTGTTCGAACCCGCCTCGACGACGAAAATCAAGGGCCGCATGGCCGCCAGAGAAGTGAATGCCCGGATTTTCGAGGCCTGGAATCGCCTGCAGATTGTTTTCTGCGTCTTGTTGTTTTACCTCCTCTGGCGCGCAGGGTGGATACGTGGCTTGCCACTCGCTCTGGCCGGGTGTCTGCTCCTCATCGTGGGCGTGCACGTCTTGTGGTTTTCGCCGAAAATAGAAGCGCTCGGCAGAATCCTCACGAACGCCGAGGCTTCGGCAGGCGATCCCGCCGTGCAGAGCGAATTCGGGCGCTACCACGGCGCCTATGTCGTCACGGACGTTCTCAAGGCGTGCGTCCTGGCCGCGGCGATATGGATTTCTCCTTGGCGCGGGGCCGCTCAAGGCGATCCGTTGCAGGGGTGATAATGTCGCTGCATCTTTTTTACTCCATTGCGGCGCGCGACTATCCACGAGACGGATAAATGCGCTAGAATTGCCCGTTCACGCCGCTTGGCTGTCGCTATGATGTCGTAATTATGTCGTGGTGATGTTGTAGCGACGTCGCCATAGGGGACATCATATTGAACCCCTTCTGTGGGAAGCATCGTTTTTCGACGCGCCGGGAAAACCGTTTTCCGGTGGGAAAAATCATCTCGCTGTGTTTGCTCGCCTTCTTTTGCATCATCTTCTCATCCTCTCGCGCGTGGACGGCCGAGGGTATCTGCAAGCCGGGCATCGTCCAGCGCGACGGGCGCTTCATTCCCGTCTCGATGAAGAGCGGAAGGGAGAGCGTTCGGCGGACGCGCGAGGTTCGGCTCAAGTTTCTGGGCCATTCGAGTTTTCTCATCGAGGCCCCGGGCGGGGGGCGAGCCGTGATGGACCCCTACGTGATCCCCGTTCTGGATCCGCCGCCCGATGCCGTCACCGTCAGCAATTTCCACGAAACCCACTCCATGACGGGGCCCTACGTGGGCAAGTCGGAGATTTTCTTCGGCGTGACGCAGGAGGGGAAACCCAACGCGATCGACGAGAAATTCGGGAACCTGCGAATCGCCTCTTTCCCCCAGGTGGACGGGGACGAGAACCATCCCTTCGTCCTCAACACCATCCACGTCTTTCAGGCGGGCGGGATTTGCGTCGCGCACTTCGGGAACGCGCGCTTCGGGCCGTCGCCCGGCCAGATTCGCGCGCTGGGGAAAATCCATGTGCTCCTGCTTCCGATCGACGGCTCGTTCACTGTGCCCCACGACGTGGCGGCCAAGATCGTCAAGCGCATCGGCCCCAACATCGTGATACCGATGCACTATTTTGGTCCCGAATTGACCGGTGAATTCGAAAAGGCCCTGAAGGCGGAGGGAATCACGAGAGTCATTCGCCCGAAGGAAACCGAGCTCGTGCTCACGCGCAGAAGACTACCGCCACCCACGACCTACGTGGTATTGCCCGATGTCAACGTCCCGTAAATCACACTTGAGCAGGCGTGCGTTCATCGCGCGCTCTGCGATGGCCGCGGCCGCGTTGCTCGGCCTGCCCGGACGGGCGGAAGCGCAGTCGTCCACCCCCTTGAGCGACTGGCAGAAGAACCTCTTGCCGCGCTCCTTCGAGGAGGAAAAGAGGCTCCTGCCCGATTTCACCCCGGCGCAACTGCGTTATTCCGGCGGACGCTGGCAGGAATATCCCACGGCGATGCCTTCTTTCCTCGATGAGGTGAGAAGGCGCACGAGCATCGAAACCGCGCAGGATGCGCAGGCGGTGGACATCTCCTCGCACGAAATTTTCGAATATCCTTTTTTGTATATGTCGGGACGCTACGAATTCGAGATGCCCGATACAAGGGCGATTGACAATCTGAGGCGGCACCTGACCTATGGCGGGTTTTTGCTCATCGACGATGGCCTCGGGCTCGAGGAGGAGGCCTTCGGCGGCGCCGCCAAGAAGCTCATGCGCCTCGTGTTTCCGAGAAATTCGTTCGAGGCGCTCCAGCGCGAGCACGCCGTTTTCAAGAGCTATTATCTGATTCGATCCATCGGCGGGCGACAGGCCATCAGCCAGGACCTGCTGGGTATCCACGTGGGCATGTTCACTCCCGTCATCTTCTGCCGAAACGATCTCGGGGGCGCCTGGGCGAGAGGTCCCGGCGGCGGATGGCTCGAAGAATGTACCCCCGGCGGAGAGTCCCAGCGACTCGCGGCCTTCCAGCTCGCCGTCAACATCTCGCTCTACGCGATGACGGGCAACTACAAGCAAGACCTCATTCACCACCCCTTCATCCAGCGCCGGCTGAACCAGGGCTAGACGATGGACTGGTCCACACTCCATTGGCCGGGCGGCGCTCCCTGGTGGGTGATCGCCCCCGTGGCGGCCGCGCTGGGCTGGGCGCTCGTGCGCAGACATCGCGATTTGAGCGAGAAACTGCCGACGAGGCGCGTCTGGCTCCTTCAAATACTGCGGGGTCTTTTGTATGCGGCCGTCGTCTTCTTCCTCTCGGGCCCCACCTTGATCGACAAACGCGAGCGCTCCCTGCCACCCAAATTGCTCGTTCTCCTCGACAGTTCGGCGAGCATGAGCGTCCAGGACGTGAACAGCAAGAGATCGCGCATCGATCTGGCGAAGGATTTTCTGCTGCTTCCGAAAAAGATCGTTCAATCGGAAACCCCTGAAAAGGCAGGGGAGGGAGATGCGCCTGCGAGCCTGCTCGCAGGCCTCCGAAAGCTCTACGACGTGCAACTCGCTCGCTACGATGCGCGCAGATACCCCATCGGAGTGCGGGAGCTTGAAAACCTTCAGGCCCAGGGTGTGGGCAGCGACCCTTTGGGGGCGATACGGAGCGCTCTGGACAGCACCCGGAACTCACGCGCTCAGGCCGGGAAGGGAGAGCGAAGAAATCAAGACGGTCCCCTCGGAATCTTGTTGCTCTCAGACGGTGGGGACACCACCGAGGAGACTCTTCCTCCCGGGGACGTGAAATCCTTTCCGCCCCTCATCGGGGTGGGTTTCGGGGCGCCGGATTCTTTTCGGGACATCGCCATCCAGGACATACAGGCTCCGCGCATCGCCTTTCAGGGAAAGGAGATGAGTCTGGAAATATCGCTTTCGGTGAAGGGTTTTTCGGGCCGCAAGCTGCCTGTCGCCCTGACGCGCGATGGCCGCATCATCAGAACTCAGTCGATAGACGTCCGGCGCAGCCCGTTGCGACGTCTCGTGAAATTCCGGTTTACGCCGAATGAAGTGGGGAGCCAGGTGCTCAGCGTTGTTACGCCCGTTCAGCGCGGCGAAATCGTGGAATCGAACAACCGCGTCGAGATTCCCCTGGAAGTGAGACGGGACAAGATTCGGGTGCTGACGATTACGGGTTCTCCCACGTGGAACTATCGGTTCCTGCGCATGGCGCTCAAGCGCGACCCCGCCATCGACCTCGTGTCGTTCGTTTTCCTGAGGACTTCGGAAGATGACCCGGGCGTTCCGACCAGGCATTTGAGCCTCGTGCCCTTCCCGGTGGACAAGCTGTTTTTGGAAGAACTCAAGAATTTCGAAATCGTGGTTTTCGACAACTTCTCCGCCCAGGAATATTTCAGCAACTATTATCTGCAGCGCGTGGGGGAATACGTCCGCAAAGGCGGGGGCCTGCTCATGTTCGGCGGCAGGCAGTCCTTCAGCGCCGGCGGGTATTACCGCAGCCCCATCGAGGATCTTCTGCCCGTGCGCTTGCAGCAGCAGGGTGATTACCAGGACCAGAGGCGCCTGCTCGCTCAACTCACGTCCACGGGCGGCCGGCATCCCATTACGCAACTCTCCTCGGACCTGGAGGAAAACAAGACGCTCTGGGGCGCCTTGCCGGCACTGCGGCGCGTCAATGCAACGACGCCTTTCGGGAAGGGACAGGTTCTCGTTTCCACGAAGGACGGCGGGGTTCCTCTCCTGGCCACGAAGCGGGTCGGCGAGGGCAGGGTGGTGAGCATCTTCTCCGATGACATCTGGCGATGGAATTTCGGGATGGTGGCGGCCGAGAAGACGAACCGCCTCTACATCCGCCTGGTGGCGCAGATGATCCGCTGGCTCTCGCGCGACCCCGGAAGCTCTCAGGTCCAGATTCTTCCCGAGGCGGAACAGGGCAAGGATGGAACCTACGTCCTCAGGATGCAGGTGCGGGACGAATCCTACCAGCCCGCCCGGACGGCTCGGGTCGGGGTGCAGCTTCGCGATCCCTATGGCGTCTCCAGCCAGTATCGCGCGGTCTACCGTCCGGATTCCCGGGAATTCGAGATTCGTTTCCGCCCCCGGGGGAACGGGAGTTATCGCGCGAGGATGACGGCCGTCCAGGACGGGCAGGTGATCGGCGAGGCGGTGCGCACAATCGGCATCGGCCGCGAGGCGGGTAAGGCGGAATGGGCCGACGTCAGCCCGCGCTGGGCGAACCTGCAAACGCTGGCGAGGCACACGGGCGGGTTGTTTTTCCGGGCCGACGCGATGGGGGAGGAAGATTTGACCACCCGCGTCCTGGAGGCTTTGAAGGGCAAGGTGCCGCACAGGGTGATGGAAGTGCGTGACGTGAGGCTCTGGAGCATTCCCTGGATCGGGATGATTCTCGTTCTGTTGCCGGCCCTGGAATGGACCATGCGCCGGCTTTGGGGGCTGGCATGAAGCGCCGAACCGGCGCGCGTGATTTTGAGGTGAACGTGCGGTAATTCATGTCATGTATTACAATTTCACTTGATTCTCCGCGCCTTTCATTCATGTGAGGAAACGAGAGATGGCCGAGCGGTCTTTTAAAAAGATAAACGAGTTTCTCGATTCCGTGATCCGCGCCCGCCTCAAGGTCCGCCGCCTCGAAGCGGGGATGGTTTTGCTGCTGGGCGTATTGGCCGTTTTGCTGCTCGCTCCGGCAGCGGTCGTCTCCCAGGTCCGCTTTGGATATTCCGCCATTATCTACGCCGGGCTAACGGTTCTTCTTCTGGGCGCGGCGTTCATCAGATGCTGGTGGCTGGCGACCCGCCGTCCGAGGCGCGAAAGGATCGCTCTCGACATCGAAGAGACCCACCCTGACCTGGGCAGCAACCTCATCAGCTCACTGCAGCTCTTCCCGCGCAAAGGGGAGCTTGGCGACGAAGACCCCACCTCGCCCGCACTCATCGACGCGCTGGTGAACGATACCAGCCGGGAGGTGGAATCGCTCGACCCGGGGGCTTACGTCTCGCAAGCCGGCTTTCAGAGGCTCGGGAGGCTCGCCGGCGTCCTGGCCGTCGTCGTGATGCTCGTTGCGTTCATCTGGCCGGGGCTCTATCCGCGAGCGGGCTACCTTCTGGCGAACGCGGCGGACCTCATGCCCTCGCGCATCACTCATCTGGAGATCTGGGCGGAGCGAACGACGCTGCTTCCCGGGATGCCTACGACCCTCGAGGTCAGGACCAGGGGGCGCGAGACGGGTTCCGTGGAGTTGGAAGTGCGGCAGGGTTCGGAACCCGTGTCGACAATCGGCATGGAGAAAACGGCCCCTCACCGATTTCGCGCCCGCTGGCTGGCTGCGGGAGCCGATACGCGCATCACGGCGCGGACGGGCAGGTTCCGGTCCCGGACGATCGAGATTCGCGTGGTCGCTCCGCCGAGGGTGGAATCCATCGAAGTGGTTCAGGTTCCTCCGGAGTATACGAAGCTGAAGCCCGGTTTGGGGAAGAACGGCGGCCATATCCGGGCCTACATGGGCTCCGAGGTTCATTTGAGCGTCAAGACGAACAAGCCGATTCAGGAGGCGCTCATCGCGCTGGCCGACGGGTGGCGATTGCCGCTGAACCCCTCGGAGAACGGGGATTCGCTGATTGGCAAGATGATCCTGGGCGGTGCGGGTTCCTACCAGGTTCGCCTGAAGGATGCGCATGGCTTTTCGAACCTGGCGCCGCAGCGCTATCAAATCGACATCATCCCGGACGCCTATCCCGATGTAATCGTGACGCATCCGGGCAAGGACCTCACGATGGAGGCCGACGAGCGGGTGACCGTGAAATACCGGGTTTCCGATGATTTCGGGGTCAAGAGCGTCTACCTCGAAGTCAGGCTCGGGAGCGGCCGCCCGAGGAGGATCAAGGTGTGGGGCGATGAGAAGCCCCAGAAGGACGTGCTCGGCCGCTATGAATTCGACCTCAGCACCATGGGCATCCGGCCGGGGGGAGTCCTCTCCTATCGCTTCATTGCGCCTGACGTGGACACGGTGAGCGGCCCGAAGTTCGGGACAAGCAAAATCTACCGGATCAGAATCCGTGACAGGGAAGCCGTCATGGCGGGGCTGGAAAGGGATCTGGGTGAGATTTCAAACGAACTTCTCGATCTGCTTGGGGATTACCTGGAGAAGGATCTTTCGCCGGAGGAGAAGGCGAAAGAGTCGAAAGAGACCGGGAAACCTGCACGGAGAACCGCCGCCATCGAGGCGAGGGCGACAAGAATCCTGGAGCGCATCAAGCGGACGAGAGCGATGCTGAAGCCCAAGAATCCGCGCGAGACGCTCTCCGACATGGACTTGTCCACCCTCGAGCGCCAGCTGCGTGACGCGATTTCGCAATACCTCAAACCCCTCTCGCGATTATCGAAACTGGATAAGAACGCAAAAGAAGAAAGGGAAAGGCTGAATCGCGAGATAGCCGCCCGGCAGGAAGAGGCGACGGAGACGCTGGAGCGCCTCGCCACGATGGGAGAGGAGATACAGCGCAACGTCCGGGTGGACAGGGCGGGCCGCACGACGGAATCGATGATTCAAAGGCAAAGGTCCATCGAACAGGCGCTCGAGAAAATGCGCAGCATGGGCGCGGACGAAGAAGCGCTCCGGCGGGTGGAGAAGGAGTTGAGGAAACTCAGGGAGCAGCTGGGGGAGCTGATGCAGCAGATGGCTTCCCTGGCCCAACGCATGCCCGCGGAGTTCATGAACCAGCGCAGCATGCGCGATATGCCCATGCAGAACATGATGCGCGCCTTCGAGCGGATTCGCGAGATGATGCGCCAGAACAATTTCCAGGGCGCGCTGGAGCAACTCAGGCGCCTGATGAGCCAGCTGCAGAGAATGCGCCTCGCGCTGCGCGGCATGCAGCGCCAGCAGATGATGAGACAGCGCGGCGGCAGGCCCATCCGGCGTCAGCAGAGTGAACTGGCCAAAATCGTGGAGGAGCAGCAGGCCATACTCGGCGAGACTGTGGGCGTGCTCGAGAACGTGGTGGATCGCCTGGAGAAGAAATGGCCGGAGGAAGTCGCCGCTGTATCGCAAAACGCTCGGGCGTACTGGAAGGGAGAAAACGAGTCGGCCGTAAAGCCGCTCCCGCCGGATTGTTTCGTGAGGGCCGAGCCCGAGAGGCAAGCCGAACCCGAGAAGAAAGCCGAAGCGGCGGAACCCGAGATTTCGATGCTGGGCCAGCCCGGCAAGGAGAAGAAACTCTCCCCGCAGGCGCGCGCCGAAAAAATCCAGCGCGAGAAGATGCGGACGCTCTCTGAATTGGACGCGATGATCAAGAGGGGAGAGTGGGGAATCATCTTCCAGAGGCTGCCGGAATGGTCGACGACGCTCGCGGAATCGCCCTGCGCCGCTCCAGAGCTGGCGGCGAAGAATAATAAAGAAGCCGGGGCGGCGGGCGGCAAGGCGGACGAGCGGGAAGTGGAGAAGGACCCGAATGATTCCGGCGCCGCGTCCTCGGAGAAGGGAGCATCCAGGACCGCGCAAGACGGCGCCGCTGCGCCCTGGAAAGGGATGGTCGAGAATCTCGAGGGACTGTTGGGGAAATCCGAAAGTGACGCGGGCGGCACGGAAATCGCCAAGCTGGATGGCCTGCGCAAAAGGCAGGATGAGTTGCGACAGCGGTTGGGGGTTTTCGAGCGGCACTTGCGCCGCATGATGCAGGTGTATCCCTTCATCAATCCGAGCATCCTGCACAGAATCGCCGAGGCGGGAGAGGCGATGGAACAGGCGACGGCCGCTCTGGCGAAGCGCAGTTCCTCGCGCGCCGTTCCTCCCGAGGAGGAGGCGATACGCAAGCTCGCCGAGGGACAGAACTCCATGCAGCAGGCCATGCAGCAGATGGCCCAGCGGGGCAGCGTGGGGATGGGTACGCCACGGGGGTTCAGCGCGTTGGGTCCGGGTATGGGCGGACAGAGACCCTGGTGGTCGAGGAACCCGAATTTCCCCCAGCCGCGCGGCTCCAACGATCGGGGGCGGGAGGAGGACGGCAACCTCGGCACCCAGTTCAGCGAGGTGCTCATTCCTGATCGGGAACAATACAAGGTTCCCGCCAAGTACCGCGAAGAGATCATGGAAGCGATGAAAGACGGCCTGCCCAAGGGGATGCGCGGGGAAATCGAGGACTATTTCGACAGGCTCACGAAGTGATGGCGAATAAATTTCTGTCGGTTATCGTTTGCGTTCTTCTCGCGGCGGCGTCCGCCCCGACCGCATGGGCGCATACCGTCAACCGGGCGGTGCCTCTTTCCCGGGCCGTGGAGCGGCCCGATGGGTATCGCGCCGTGGTGGATGAATTGCGGGCGTGGAATCTCCAGGCTGCCAGGGAAAAAATCAAGGCGCTCGAAGCCAAATCCCCCGGCCTGGCGGAATGGCTGGCGCTCTCGGGGGCTGCGGACTACCTGGAGGGCAGGTATGCCGAGTCGCTCGCCAATCTCAATACGGCCCTTAAAAAGCGCCCGGGAGACAGTGAATGGCTCGAACTGAGGCTCCACGTGCGCCAGACGAAAACGGCGCTCGAAGGGTTCAAGGCGTATCAAACGGAGCATTTCGACATCTGGTACGAGCCGGGGGAAGACGCCGTCTTGCTGCCTTATCTGGGCGATACGCTGGAGAAAGCCTATACGCGTTACGGCGAGGCATTGGGCGTGCGGCCCACACAGCGGATTCGCGTGGAGCTTTTCTCGGATTCGGTTCGCTTTCATCGATCATCCACGCTCTCGAGGCGCGACATCGAGGAGAAGGGTGCGGTCGGGGTCTGCAAGTTCAACAAAGTGATGTTTTTATCCCCTGGCGCACTCCTTCGGGGTTATCGCTGGCTCGACACGGCGGCGCACGAATACGTTCACTATCTCATCGTGCTGGCGACGAAGAATCGCGCCCCCATCTGGCTGCACGAGGGTATCGCCAAGTATCTGGAGAAAAAATGGCGAGGCGTGGAAGGCGGTTATCTCCATCCGGGCGAGGAGGCCTTGCTCTACAATGCGAGAAAGAACAACGACTACGTTCCGTTCAAGAAGATGGAGCCGAGCCTCATCTACCTCGACACGCCGCAGCAGATACACCTCGCCTATGCGGAAGCGGCTTCGGCCGTGGATTTCATCCACCGCAAATTGGGAGAGAGAGCGCTCGTCCGCATGCTGGCGGGCATTCGGGATGCGCCGCCGCCGCAAAAAACGCAGGGGGCGCCTGCGTTCGGGGAGGAGAACCCCGGGATGCGTCATCAAAGACGGGCGAGCCTCGTTGAACTAGAATCCACCGGCCCGCCCCAGAGTGCTGAGCCGGGGCTGAGGCTCCTCGCCAACGTCGACCTCGGTGGATTTGAGAAACTCTGGATAGAGGACCTGAAAAAACTCCCCCTTCGCGAGCATGCGGGTTCGCAGGTCTCCTTGCCGAAGCTCAAACCCAAAGGGCCGATGAGCGAACGCTCGATCGATCTGGCCGCGCTCAAGAGTGAGGTGGCCAGAAGGCGCATGCGCCTGGGCGACAGGCTCTCGTTTCGGGGAAGGATGAGAGCGGCGCTGATCGAATATCGCCGCGCTCTGCGCGATGAGCCGAACTCACAGCCCCTGCTCAACCGCGCGGCCCAGATAGAGATACATCTGGGTATGATTCCCCAGGCCGAGCGCCACATTCAAAAGGCGCTGGAAGTGGATCCGGACTACGCGATGACGCACGTGCATCACGCGCTCGCGAGTGAATTGGGCGGCAAGGCGGGGCGCGCCCTCAGGGCGTGGGAGGAGGTGTTGCATATCAACCCTTTCATTCGAGTGGTCCATGAGCGCCTGCTGGCGCATTACGAAAGAACGGGTGAGACGGACAAGGTGAAGCGAGAGCGAGAGGCGCTTCGCATATTGTCGTCCCGCTAAATCGAGAGGCGATACGCGATGAACGATGAAACAGAAGTATTGAGAAACGAAGAATCGAGCATGAGCGAGATGGATGTGGAAATTGCGCGTGAGGTCGGCCTGAAGCGCGACGCCATCCTCGAGCAGGTGCACAAGATTATCGTCGGGCAGGCGGAAGTGATCGATCTGGTCATGATAGCCCTGCTTTCGAAAGGGCACAGCCTGCTTGTCGGCGTGCCGGGTCTGGCGAAAACCCTGCTGATCCGCACCCTGGCCCGCGTGTTGCAGCTCGATTTCAACCGCATCCAGTTCACGCCCGATCTGATGCCGTCCGACATCACGGGCACGGACATACTGGATGATACCACCGAGGGGAGGCGCTCTTTCCGCTTCATACGCGGGCCCATTTTCACTCAGATACTGCTGGCGGATGAGATTAACCGCACGTCACCCAAAACGCAGGCGGCCCTCCTCCAGGCCATGCAGGAATTGCACGTAACGGCCGGGGGACAGGCGCACTATCTGAACCCGCCGTTTTTCGTGCTCGCGACTCAGAATCCCGTGGAACAGGAGGGCACGTATCCGCTGCCCGAGGCGCAGCTGGACAGGTTCATGTTCGAGATTGGCGTGTCGTATCCCACCCTCGCGGAGGAGAAGGAAATCGTCGCGCAAACGACGTCGAACTATGATCCCAAGCTTGAAGAGATTTTGGACAACGAGCAAATTCTGGCCTTTCAGGGTTTGGTGCGCCGCGTGCCTGCGGCCCCCTACGTCGTGGAATACGCGGTTTCGCTCGCGCGCGCATCCCGCCCCGACGATGAGAGTGCTCCTGATTTCGTTCGTCAATACGTCGAGTGGGGAGCGGGCCCGAGGGCGAGTCAGTATCTGATTCTCGGAGCGCGGGCGCGGGCGCTCCTCCGGGGACGCTACGCCGCCACCATCGAGGACGTGCGGGCGCTTGCCGAACCCGTGCTTCGGCACCGGATTCTGGTGAACTTCCGGGGCCAGGCGGAAGGTCACGATTCCGTCTCCCTGATACGTCAACTGCTCGAAACCATCGCGCCACCGGCGGAGGCTACCGAAGCAGCATAGCCGTAAGTGATAAGAGGCTCGGCTTGGATACGGATCGGTATTTCGACCCCATCGTCATCTCACGATTATCCAATCTCCAGCTGCGCGCCCGACACGTGGTCGAGGGCCTGATGAGCGGCGTGCACAGGAGCCGCTCGCGTGGATTCAGCGTTGATTTCGAGGAACACAGGGCTTATGCCCCTGGCGACGAGCTTCGCCATATCGACTGGAAGGCCTATGGTAAATTCGACCGTTATCTCGTGAAACAATATGAAGATGAGACGAACCTGCGGGCGCATATCGTCGTGGACGCGAGCGCCTCGATGGATTTCGGTGACGGCCCCCTGAGCAAGTGGGAGTATGCGGCCACCCTCTCCTCATCTATGGCGCATTTGCTGCTGGGCCAGTCCGACTCGGTGGGTCTGGTGATTTCCTATGAAGTCGAAGACGTTCAGGTTCCGTCCAAATCTATCAGGAAGCATTTGCTTACCTTGCTGGCGGGTCTGCAGGCTGCCAAACCCGCCGGGGGAACGGGAATCGCCCGTTCTCTGCTCGCCCTGGCGGAACGCCTGAAGCGAAGGGGACTCGTCCTCGTCGTTTCCGATTTGCTGGATGAACCCGAAGCCGTGGCAGAAGCGCTCAAACTCTTGTGCCTCAAGGGAAACGACGTCATCGTTTTCCACGTTCTCGACAGCGTGGAGCTCGATTTCCCCTTCGAAGGTCTTGCCAGGATGGACGACGTAGAGACGGACAGGAACATCACGGTGGAGTGCGAAGTAGTCAAACGGCCTTATCTCGGACTGTTGACCGAGTTTCTCGAACAAACGCGCGAACGATGCGCCGACCTGGGCGTGGATTATCATCTGGTCTCGACGGCCGAGCCGCTGGACAGGGGCCTCATCCGGTTTCTGGCGTGGCGCAGTCGATCGAGGGTATAGCGGGTGCACGGGGAGAAGGAATCTTGAGTTTTCAATTTTTTCACGCAGCGCTTCTTTGGGGGATGGGGCTCGTTTTTCTCCCGATCCTGATTCACCTGCTGCGCAGACGCCTTGTCCGCAGGTATCGGCTCCCCACCTTCGAGTTCCTGCTCAGAACGCAGCGCCGCATCACGAACCGGAGCAGACTCCGCAACTGGATACTCCTGTTCCTTCGCGTATGCGCCGTCGGTATCATCATCTTTCTGGCGTCGCGCCCTCTCCTTGAAACCGAAGGCGGCGTTTCGGGTGTCGGATGGTTTCCCGTCCACACAGTCGCCGTGATCGACAATTCGGCGAGCATGGCGTTTGAGACCGGAAAGGGCAGTCGATTCGAGGTGGCCAAACGCGCCGTGAGGCGGATGATCGAGGACATGTCCGAAGCGGATCGCATGAGCATCGCGACGACCGTCGGAGAACCGGCCGCCGCTTCACTGAAGGAGTTTCAGCGCAAAGAGGCTCTGGCCGCTCTGGAGCGGGTCCGCCAGACCGACGGCAAGGGAGCGCCCGCTCGCATCGTTCAGCATGCGCTCGAAAACGCATCGCCAAAAGCCGGGCGGAGGAACGTCGTCGTATTCAGCGATTTTGCCCGGGGCGATTGGGAGTCGTTTCAGATCCGCAACCTCAGGCAATGGAACCCCCACGTTCACCTGCAATTCGTGCGCGTGGCCCCCGAGTCCGGGGTGGAGGATCTGAGCCTCCAGAATGTAAAGATGAAGCCGTGGCCGCCCAAGGCGGGTTTTTCCTTCACCATCGGCGCGCGCGTCTTCAATCGCGGGGAAGAGAAGAAATCCAAAGTACCCGTACAGTTGTACGTGGGCGAAGAACTGCGGGAAACGATTGAAGTCGACCTTGAGCCGAACGGAGCGAGCCCGGTGAGTTTCCGGGTGAATGCGCCTGAAAAGGGCGTGCTCTACGGACGCATCGAATTGCCGAAGGACAACCTCTCGGCGACGAATCGATTCTATTTCGCGGCGGGTATCGGAAAGCGCCTGCGTGCGCTGGTCATCGACGGGGACCCGAAGCGCGGCCTGCAGGACAGCGAGACCTTTTTCGTCGTCAACGCCTTGACCGCGGCCCCTTTGGGCGGAGAATCTCCGGTGCTGACGCGCGTCGTGGCTTCTTATGAACTGAACAACGTGCAATGGGACGAGTACGACTACGTGATCGCCTGCAACCTGGGCCGCTGGCCCGAGAACGGGAAGCAAAGGCTTCGGGATTTCGTCGAAAAAGGCGGCGGGCTTTTCTGGGCCACGGGCGAGTTGTCGAGCGAAAAGGCCGCAGGACTCGGCTGGCTGCCGGCTACGACGGGAGGACCCGTAACGCTGCGCCCGTCCAAAAGCCTCAAGATTGCGCAAGGGGAAGAAGCGCACCGGGCTTTCTCTTTCCTGGGCGTGAACGGCGGGCGGTTTTTCTCCGCCTTGCGTCTGGCCCGGCTCACACCTCTTGAGCCTGCGAGAGGCGGGCGCGCTTTGCTGGAGCTTCCAGACGGTACTCCCGTGTTGGTGACCGGCTCGGTGGGTTCGGGGCAGGTGATGGTGTGGGGTTCGACGTGTGATCGGGACTGGACGGATCTCGCCGTGCGGCCCGTTTTCGTTCCTTTCATGCGGGGGATATCGGAATTTCTGGGCGGCACGCAGAAGGGTGTATCCTCATCCGCGGATGCGGGAGACGTATTCGAGATCAGGGCGCCCACCCGGCGAGTCGGGGAGGCGATACAGATACGCGGGCCGGCCCAGGAAGAACGCGCGACTCAATTCACGGAGAAAAAACCGGGTCCGGAGACCATGCCCACCGATGGGCTCAGGCTGGGCAAGAAGGGAAGCGCCGCCGCCGTCGCCTACTACAGGGACGCCTACCTCGCGGGTATTTATCGCGTGCTCACGCCCGATGAAAAGCACATCGTGGCCGTGAACGCGCCCGCTTCCGAGTCGAGAATCTCTCCCGTGGAGATGAGCTTTTTCAAGGATAAACTCGAGAAACTCGACGTACGCGATCTCCCGGCAAACGAATCGGACCCGCTGCGCTCGATCTTGAGACTCATCGACTTAGGCGCGCTTCTTTTTCTCATGCTGGGGGGGATATTCGTCGCCGAGGCGTTTTTGGCGGACAGAACATGAGGAGGGGAAAATATCCTGCGCTTTCCCTCATACGGGTCGATTCATAACGCTTGATGGTTTTGCGTGGCCCCGTGCCGCTCCACCCTCATCGGGGCGGAGCGGCTCGGGCGGACGGGACCACTGGAACTATCCCTTGGAACAATATGATTTTGAAGGCGATACATCGCCTGCCTTTTCCGTATCCTATTTTCACACAAAGACTGGCATGGTATCAAGTGAAAAATGCATTGTGTTCACGGTAGTCGATTTTCCATAAGTGCTTATACGCTGATATATTCAGTAACCTCTCGCTAATCACAAGTAACGTATTGATATATGGAGGGTAACCTCGTTATGAATCTGTCCCGGAATGAAGTTGTAGCCCGTCTGAGGGTGGAAAGAGACGCTGGACGCGCCGTCTACGACGCTCTTTGCGGAAGCGGCATCACGGCGAAATTCGCCGCGCGCGGTGGAGCTGACCTCATAACCACCTTCAATCTCGCCTACTACCGGATGCAGGGTCTAAGTTCGATGGCGGGCTACCTGCCCATCGGAGACGCGAACGCCATCACGCTCGAACTCGGAGAACGCTCCATCTTGAACGCGGTGCGGGAATGCCCCGTGGTAGCGGGCCTTCTGGGAACGGACCCTACGAGGAACATGTTCGCATTCGTGGATAGAATCCGGGACGCCGGGTTCCACGGCGTGATGAATTGCCCCACCATCGCTCTGATAGATGGGAATTTCAGAAAGGACCTGGAAGAAACCGGCATGGGTTTTTCGAAAGAAGTGGATGTGCTGGGTTACGCTAGCAGCAAGGGCATGTTCACCAAGGCCTTTACGACCGCGCCGGATGAGGCCCTCGCCATGGCGGAGGCGGGCGTGGACAACATCATCATCCATTTCGGGAACAGTTCGGGCGGCTCCATCGGCTCGAAAACGGTAATGCCGCTGGATGAAGCAGCCCAAAGAGCGGCGGAAATTTTTGACGCGCTCTTCCCAAAGTATGAAGAGAGAATCTTTACTTGCCATGGGGGCGCAATCGAAACGGCCTCCGACTTCGAGAAACTGCTCGACCTGGAGAGCCGCTTCGACGGCTACGTGGGCGGCTCCTCCGCCGAGCGCTTTCCGGTGGAGGATGCCGTGCCAAAGGCGGCGCTGAGCTTCAAGTCGGTACGACTTCGGAAATAGTGCGCAGGCGTGACGGTCTTGGTTTGTCAGCGTAAACTTTAGGGAAATTGAATTTGTGGGCTGGGAACAATGTCGATTCCAGGTGTAGCCATATTGGTGACGATGGACAGCAAGGGGCCGGAGGCGCGCTTTCTGGCGGATGCGCTTGGGGAATCGGGCGTAAGACCCCTTCTGGTGGATCTCTCCTGCAGACCGCACGGGGCGGGCGGCTCTGACGTCACCGGCGCCGAAGTCGCTGCCGCGGCAGGGCGAAGCTGGGACGATTTGGCCCGGATGGAGAGAAACACGGCCTCCGAAGTCATGATGGAGGGCGGAAGAAAAATTGTAGCCGAGAAATTCCAAAGCGGAGAGATACAGGGCGCGGTCGGCCTTGGAGGTGCGAACGGTACTTCGATGGCCTGCGCGATCATGCGCGCGCTGCCGCCTCTCGCGCCCAAGGTGATGGTGAGCGTCGTCGCCGCCACGGCGGCCGTGCAGTGGTACGTGGCCGAGAGCGACATCATCATGTTCCCCTCCATCGGCGACATATCCCTGAACCGCATCACGCGCGGGGTGCTCACGAACGCGGCTCTGGCCCTCGCGGGAATGGTGAAGCAAGAAGACGCGGCGGGAGAGAGCGACAGCTCCGCAACGCCTCTAATCGGGGTCTCCTCCTTCGGCGGAACGGCGGCATGCGTCGAGCGTGTGGAGAAGAGGCTCACCGAGACGGGCTATGAAGTCATGTTCTTTCATGCCTCGGGACCCGGTGGGCGGGCGCTGGAATCTCTGGCCGGGCTGGGTGAATTGGCAGGCGTGGTGGACGTCACCACGCACGAACTCACGGACCTGCTCGTGGACGGCGTATACAGCGCAGGCGCGGGGAGGCTCGAGGCGGCGGGTGCTGCGGGTATTCCCCAGGTTGTGGTGCCGGGCGCGCTCGATCACGCGAATTTCTGGACGGGGCAGGTGCCCGAGAAATATCGGAACAGGGCGTTTTTCCAGTACAACGCCCAGAATCTCCTCATGCGCACGAGCCGGGAAGAGTTCGAGGCCCTGGGCGTCATGATGGCGGAAAAGCTCAACCGCGCCAAGGGTCCCCTCTCGGTCATGATACCCGCAAAAGGCTACAGCGAGCACACGAAGCGAAAAGCCCACGATCTGGAGGGCCGTGAGGTGTGCGATTGGCGCCAGCCCGAGGTGGATGCCGCCTTTGCGACTTCGCTCAAGGAACACCTGAACACGGGTGAAATTGTAACGCTCGATATGCACGTGAACGACCCGGCTTTCGCCGATGCGTGCGCGGATAAGATGATCGAGATGCTCGCGCGGGGCGGATAAATCGACACGCTCCCTGGTGGGTTTGGTGAAAAAGTCTTCCTCGCTCGAAATGACGGCGGAAGCAAACACCTCGCATCGAACGCGACATTTTGCAGGTGCGGACCGATGTGTGCGCTGAACGGCCCGAAAGAACGAGGGCGGAGTGTATGGGCCGCATACATGCGGCCCATAACGGGCGGCGAAAAAAGGCCGGGACGCATATATGCGTCCCCTACACCCCCTAATCCCTCTCCTTAGAGGGACTTTCTCAACAACTCCAAAGCGGGGGGTGTTTTACCCTCAAATGTTTTAAGATGCGCCGGTAAATCTTTATTCTTCAAATCATCGGCCTGGAAGGACGATTCAGATGGCGGGGAACATCGCGGAAGAACGCCACGAGACCGACGTTTTGATCGTGGGCGGGGGCGCGGCGGGCACGATGGCCGCCTTCGAATGCGCGCAGGCGGGCGTGAGCGTCATCCAGGCCACCAAAGGCAGGGCGACCAGCGGCACGACGACCGTGGCGCGTGGCGGATTCGCGGCGGCGATGGCGCCGGACGACAGCCCCGAGCTCCATCTGCAGGAAATTTTGAAATACGGCGGTGAACTCATCGACCCCGAACTGGCGAGAACCTGGGTGTACGATATCATCGACGTCGTGCGCGACATGCGCGAGTGGGGAGCGGAGTTCATCACGGACGATAAGGGGGACCTCGACCTCAAGATGTTCCCGAGCCACACCTATCCGCGCGCCCTGCACCATCACGACACCACGGGCAACATGGTCACCAAGGTGCTCTCCAGGAGGCTCAGGGGCGACGCCCGCATCGGACAGCATCCCCATGTGGCCATCGTGGACCTCATCACCGAGGAAGGCCGCGTCATCGGCGCGTGGGGGGTGGATTACTCGCGCGGATGCCTGATGGTCTACGCCGCTCGCGAGGTGATTCTCGCCACGGGCGGCGGGAGCGGCCTTTTCTACGTGAACGACAACCCGCCGCAGGTGACGGGCGACGGCTACGTGCTGGGCTTTCGGGCGGGCGCCTCGCTACTCGGCATCGAGATGATCGACTTTCAGGCCATGTGCTGCGCGCCCGAGGAGTTGTTTGGTTTCGCGCCCCATCCTACGGGATTCATCAACGCGGGCGCCATTTTCCTGAACCAGGAGGGCGAGGCGTTCCTGAAGCGCTATTTCCCCGACACGGCGGAAAAGAGCACGCGCAGCGAGGTCATTCTCGCCATGGCGAAGGAGATTCACGCAGGGAGAGCGGGTCTCACGGGCGGCATCTACATGGACGCCACCCGGGTCCCCATGGAGACCATCCAGAGGCACATTCCCCACGTGTACAAGACGTGCCTCTCGCGCGGCATCGACATCACGAAAACGCCGCTCGAGGTGGCTCCGGGCAGCCACACCTGGCTCGGCGGGCTGGAAATTGACGTTAATGGAAAAACGCGCGTGCCGGGCCTTTGGGCCGCAGGCGAGACGGGTGGCGGCATCCACGGCGGAAACCGAATCGGCGGCTCTGCGCTTTCGGCCTCGCTGGTCTACGGGCGGCGGGCGGGCAGGGCGGTCTCCGCGCAGGTGAAGGCGAGCGGGCAGGATGCGCCGGCTGTATACGGCGGCATACCGGAGGCGGAGCGCGCCTGGCTGGAAGCGCTCATCGGTCGCGAGGAAGGCCCTCTCCAGAAGGACGTGCGCATGCGCTGCCGGATGCTCGCGCACGAGAAACTCGGCCCCATACGCGACGCCGGGGGTTGCCGGTATGCGCTGGATGAATATGCGCGCATCGAGAACGAGGATATCCACCACATGCGGCTCGATGACGGCGCGCGCGTGTCGGAGAAAACGAAAGGCCAGGAACTCGAAAGCGCGCTCTCGGTCCGGAACCTCGCGCTTCTGGGAAAGCTCCTCGCCACCGCTGCGCTTAACAGAAAAGAGAGCCGGGGGGCGCATTTCCGGCTGGATCATCCCGAGACGGACGAGGCGAACTGCAGTTTCGTCACGCGCCTCACGCCCGGAGCGGACGGTAAGATATTGTTCGATAAAGATCCCCTCAAAACATATACGCCCGCGACGGCCCGGGATTAGGTGCGGGTAGAGGAGAGGAACCAGGATATGGCGCAGGTGAAAGTAGGCGTGGTCGGTTTGGGGAACATGGGGCGCGGCGTCGCAGGCAATCTGCACAAGGCGAAAATTCCCTTGATGGTCTGGGACGTGGCGCCCGAGGCGAGAGCGCCCTGGAAGAAAAAACGGGGTGTGGAGGTTATCGAGCCGGGCGAGATGGCGGGGCAGGCGGGCATCATCATCTTCGTGGTTCCGGGGTCGCCTGAAATCGAGGAGGCTCTCAAGGGGAGAGGGGGCGTTCTGGCGAACGCGCGGAAGAATCTGGTGATCTATGACTTTACGAGTTCGGACCCCGCGGTGAGCCGGAAAATCGCCCGCCGCGCGAAGGCGAAAGGCGTGGCGTTTCTCGACGCCGGCATGAGCGGAGGCGCTACGGGCGCCGCCGCAGGTACGCTCACGCTCATGATAGGCGGGGACGAGCGGGCATACCGCCGCACGAAGCGCTTCCTCTCTCCCATCGCGGACAACCTCTTCTATCTGGGCGAGAGCGGCGCGGGCCACGCCATGAAGCTGATCCACAACATGGTCTGCCACTCCATCTTCATGGCGACCTGCGAGGGGGGGAAACTCGCGGAGCGGGTGGGGCTCAAGGTCGAGGACATGATCGAGGTGTTCAACGTCTCGAACGCGCGGAGCTACGCGAGCCAGTTCCGCTTCCCGAACCATATATTGTCCGAAAAGTGGGACGGCAAATCGCGCGTCTACAACATGATCAAGGACGTCGGCATGGCCGTGAACATGGGCAAGAAGCACAGGGCGCATACAGTGCACGGGGAAGCCACGCTCGAGTTTCTGGAAAAAGCCGTCAAGCGCGGGATGATCGAAAAAGATTTCACCTTGTTGTATCGTGACTACGAGAAAGTTGCGAAGACGCGCTTATAGGTTTCACGGAAACGGGAGTTTTATGATGAAACTGGTGGTGGGCGTAACGGGCGCTTCCGGCTCGATATACGGCGTGCGACTCATGGAGGTCTTGCACGACGCGTATCCCGAAGTGGAGACCCACCTCATCGTCTCCAGGGCGGGCATCCGCGTCCTGAGCTACGAGACGGACGTGGACCTCGCAAAGCTCTCTTCGTGGGCGAGCGTCGTTCACCCGGAAAGCGACATCGGCGCGCGTCCCGCGAGCGGCAGCGCGGGATTCGACGCGATGGTGATAGCGCCTTGCTCGCTCAAGACGCTCGGCCTGGTAGCCACGGGCACGGGGGACAACCTCATCTGCCGCGCGGCGGACGTGATGCTCAAGGAGCAGAAAAAACTCGTTCTCCTGCCGCGCGAGATGCCGCTCTCGGCGATTCACCTGGAAAACATGCACAAACTCGCCCTGATGGGTGTATTTATCCTTCCCGCGTCGCCCGGGTTCTATTTCAAGCCGAAGACGATGGAGGATTTGATCGATCACGTGGTGGGCAAGACGCTCACGTGCCTGGGGCTGGAGCAAAACCTCTTCGAGCGCTGGCGGGGCCAACACCCGGAGCGCAAGAGCCTCGCGGCGCGCCAGGATGGGGAGATGAACTTATGAACGAGAAAGCAGAGATCGCCGCGCAACTCGTACGGATGGGGCAGGACGTTTTCGGTCTCGAGAATGAGGAGCGCATCGCCGGGTATGCCGATGAGGTGGCGGAGATGATGCAGACGCTCTCGTCCGCCTCGATCGAGAAGACGCAAGAGCCTTTTCCCCCGCTTTTCGACGCTTCCCGAGAAGAAAAATAAATTGCCGCTCGCAAGGGCCGTACTGCCTTCGTTCTATCAGGATTCCGTGAAACTCATGCGCCTGGCGCGCGAGATCGGCGAGAAACCGGGCGTCTCGGAAGTTGCGGCGCTCATGGGCACACCCGCGAACCATGAAATCATGCTTCAGGCGGGGCTGGCGGAAGAGAGCGAAGTCGACGCCGGGCCGAACGATCTGGTGCTGGCCGTGGAGGCGGACACGCAGGAACTCGCGTATGAGGCGATTGAGGAAGCCAGAGCCTTTCTCACGCAAGCGCGGGCTGAAGGTGATGGCGGCGCGAGCGATTTTTCGCCGTCGAGCCTCGCGGGAGCGCTCGCCGGGGCGCCCGAATCCAACCTCGCGATGATCTCCGTACCCGGCGCCTATGCTGCGAAAGAGGCCATGGACGCCCTGCGGAGCGGGCTTCACGTGTTCCTGTTCAGCGACAACGTGTCGGTGGATGACGAGGTGGCGCTCAAGCGGGAGGCCATAGAGCGCGATTTGCTCCTGATGGGTCCCGATTGCGGAACGGCATACATCGCGGGCGCCGGGCTCGGCTTCGCCAACGCCGTGAAGCCGGGGAGGGTGGGCTGCATCGCTGCTTCGGGCACGGGCCTCCAGGCGGTGGCCGCACAACTTGATGCCCTGGGTGAGGGAATTTCGCATGGTATCGGCGTGGGCGGGCGCGATCTGTCCGCAGAAGTAGGCGGGCTGATGACGCTCCACGCGCTCGATTTCCTGTCGGGTGATCCGGAGACGGAACTCGTGGCGCTCATATCCAAGCCGCCGGACGCGGAGGTGCTGCCTGGAATCGAAGAGGCGCTCGAAAACTTCGCCAAGCCGCACGTCGTCTGCTTTCTGGGCGCGGAAAATCCGGGATGGGCCGAGACCCTGGAGGATGCGGGCCACGCCGTGGCGGCGCTTTTGAAAGGGGAAAGCTCCGAGCCTGAAAATTTCTTCGCGCAAACGGGGTTGAAGGAGAAAATCGCCTCCGTAAGGCCGGAGGGGGTAGCCGGGAGCGGGGGTGTTCTCGGGCTTTTCTCCGGCGGTACGCTCGCCCATGAGAGCCGTCTTATCCTGGAGGGGTTGCTCGGTGACGTATCCTGGAACGAGGATGCGGACCGCCACCGGATTCTCGACCTGGGTGATGACCGCTACACGGTCGGAAGACCCCATCCCATGATCGACCCCGAATCCCGTGCGGAAATCATCGCGCAATCTGTGGCGGATGATGGTGTCGGCGTCGTCTTGTTCGACCTGATGCTCGGCAGGGTGAGCGCGCGGGACCCGGCGGGTCCTCTGGCGCGCGCCATAAGGGAGGCGAGAGGAAAAGGCAGGAGTCCGGTATTCGTCGCCTCCGTCGTGGGAACGGCGGACGACCCGCAGGATATGGACGAGCAGGTGCGGATTCTCGAGGATGCGGGCGTCGTGGTCCTGCCCTCAAACGCGCAGGCAACGCGCTTCGCTGCGGCGCTGGTGAAGCCGGAACTGCTCGAAGGCGGTGGGTCATGAAAAATTTGCGCCAAAAACCGCTTCAGGTCGTGAATCTGGGGCTCGAGATTTTCGCGGATGAACTGAAAGACCAGAACGTGGCCGTGACGCACGTGCGCTGGCGGCCGCCGGCGGGGGGAAAGCCCCATTTGCACGAAATACTGGAGAAACTCGAAGAACTCGATAGATGAATCATGACGGATGATGCGAATCACAGGAGAACAGGAAATGAGTGAACCCTGGCGTTTGAGCCTCTCGGATGGGTTGAGAAAAATCGAGGAAGGCGGTTTGTCCGCAACTGAGTGGACGCGCTCTTTGCTGGAGCGAATCGACGCGCTGGAGGAGAAAATCCTGGCGTGGGCGCACGTGGATGGGGAGGGCGCGCTCGCAGAGGCCGGAGCGATTGACGAGCGACTCTCAGCGGGAGAGGAAAGCGGTTCACTCGCAGGCGGAGCCGTCGGCTATAAGGATATCGTGGACGTCGTCGGCCTGCCGCGCGAGGCGAACTCTCCCCTGCTCAAAGGCGAGATAGCGGATGAAGACGCCACCGTCACGACGCGCCTGAAAGATGCGGGCGCGATCTGCCTCGGCAAGACGGTCACCACGCAGTTCGCCACGTCCGATCCCTCGCAAACGCGGAATCCATGGAACCTGAAGCGAAGCCCCGGGGGTTCGAGCAGCGGTTCGGCGGCGGCCGTGGCCGCAGGCATGGTTCCGGCGGCCCTGGGCAGCCAGACGGGCGGCTCGACCCTGCGGCCTGCCGCGTTTTGCGGTGTGGTGGGGCTCAAGCCCACCTATGGGCGGATCCCGAGGAGCGGGCTGATATCGGTGTCCTGGAATCTGGATCACGTGGGCGTCATCACCAGGAATACCGAGGATGCGGCGCGCGTGCTCACGGCCGTCTCGGGTGCGGACGGTATCGACGCGCAGGCGCCAGACGTCTCCGTGCCCGATTACGCCGAAGCCTCAGCACCCTTGAGGCCGAGACGCGCGTGTTTCTGGAAAGAGGATCTCCTCCCGCACGCGAGTGAGGAGGTGGCCGGACGGATAGAGGAATGTGTCGCAGAGTTGAAGGCCAAGGGCGTGGCGGTGGAAGAGGCGAGGCTGCCCGTGGACGTGGAGGAGATGCACGCGGCGCACCGCATCATCATGCGCGTGGAGGCGGCCGCCTATCACGATAAGATGTTCCTGGAGAATCAGGACGCCTATGCTCCCCATATCCGGAAAAACATCTCCACGGGCCTGATGACGCCGGCGGTTCACTACGTGAACGCCCTGCGATTCCGCGCGCGCTTCATCCAGCGGATGGCGGATTTCTTCCAGGGCTTCGACCTCGTCATCCTGCCCTCCCATGTGGAGCGTCCCCCGATCGCCGAGGAATCCACCGGAAACGCCCTGTTCAACGAACCCTTCACGCAAATCGGGTTTCCGGCCATCTCTCTTCCGGTGGGCCGGGGGGATGAGAATCTGCCCATCGGGATTCAACTGAGCGGGCGCCGTTTCGGGGAGGCCGCGCTTCTCTCCGCCGCCCGCTGGTGCGAGGCGGAACTGGGCTGGGTCGCGGAATTCCCCGATGTCGAAACGGTTGGCTGAGCCGCTCTCGGCGTAATCACGCGGCAGGGTTTGATTTTCTTCGTAAGGCTGTGAGGTTTCTTGCTTTTTGTCTGCCGCTATGGTTTAAGATTTTGTCTTACGAGTATTTTAATACAAGGGGTGGTTGCGGGGCCGAGAAGGCGGGACTATTTCATTTATTTTCCCTCCAACGCCTCTGCCGTTAGTGACCCGGATTTTATGTTCAAAACGACGAAAATTGGGCACGTTGGATTCTGGACCAAAGATCTGGACCGGATGGAGGATTTCTATACCCGGGTTTTGGGTTTCAAGGTAACGAGCAGGAGCGGACCGGGAGCGAAGGTGCCGGGAGGCGCTTCTGTCTTTTTGAGATGCGATGTTACCCATCATGAGGTCGTCTTCTTCCAGGCCCCGGAGGATGCCTCGGGTCTCTATCCCGAATCGGGCAATTCGATGGCGGAGGCCAAGCCGGGGTTTCAGCATCTCGCTTTCGAGGTGCCGAACCGGGGAGAGTGGCTAAAGGCGCTTCGGCATTTAGAGGAGTGTGGCGTCAAGATCGAGTACGGCCCCCTGGTCCACGGCCCAGAAGGTGACGGGTTCGAGGGGGGGAGCGGGAACCGCGCCTTTTATTTCTGCGACCCGGACGGAAACTACATCGAGCTCTATTGCGATATCGACACGTTTCGTGAAGAAGAGGAGAGTTCCTGATTCTCGTATTTTAGCAAGCTTTCCGGGAATCGTTTTTATTTCGTGGCATCACACCATTCACCAAGGAGGAGAAACAGATGAAGTACCTGAAAAACGCTGCGATTGCAGCAGTCGCGTTCACGCTGGCGGTCGGCCTGTCGTTCTCAGGCGCCGACGCCGCCCGCATCAAGACCTCGGTCGCAGGCGCCGCGCCCGGCGCCGCCGCCTACGTGATCTGGGGCGGTCTCGCGGCTTTGGTTTCCAAGGAATCGAAGACCGTCGAGATGAGCAACCTCACCACGCGAGGCGCGGTGGAAGACATCCGGCTGGTCGAAAACGGCAAGGCCGAATTCGCCCTGGGCGTGGCCACGCTCGTGCAGTTGGCGATCCAGGGCAAGAAGATGTTCAAAAAGCCCTACAAGAACCAGTGTGGCCTGGGACCCGGCACGGTCTCGCAGTTCCACATCGCCGTGCGCAAAGACTCAGGCATGAAGAAAGTCGCCGACCTCAACGGCAAGCGCGTCAGTTTCGCTCGCCGGGGCAGCAGCACGCACTTCATGACGCGCACCATCGTCGGGCTCGCCGGCATCAAGGTGCGCGAGGAGAACCTGAACTGGAACGTGGCGGCGGACGCCATCAAGGACGGTCGTCTCGACGCCTTCACCATCCCGAACCCCGTACCCTCGCCGGCCGTCCTGAAGCTGGCGACCTCGCTGCCCATCACCCTCCTTCCGGTGGACGGGAAAGTGGGCGACGGCCTGCTCAAGTCGAACGCGGCCTATTTCAAGACCGACATCATCAAGGGCGCTTACAACGGCGTCGACAAGCCGGTGCCCACCATCGGCTACGCCGCGTGGACCATCGTGGGCTGCAACGTGCCCGCCGACGTCGTTTACGAAGTCGCGCGCATCAACTTCTCGAAAAAGGGCCGCGAGTTCCTGCTGAAAGTGCACAAGGGCTGGGCTTCGGGCTTCGCCATGGCTCCGGGTCTGGACCAGATGGCCGCCATCGGCATGAAGGTGCATCCGGGCGCAGCGCGGTACTGGAAAGAAGTCGGCAACAAGTTGCCGATGAAATAGAAGTCTCACGCATTCTTGCCGGCCGGGGGAGGCGCTCCCCCGGCCGGTATTTCCAGCGAGGCATTTCTTCCCTCGTTGATGGCGCCTTGCCGGAGATGCAGCATCGCCCTTGGGGGATCACGGATTGAATTTTCGCAGCGTCTTGGAAAAAATCGGCAGCTTCCTCGGGGCGGGGCTCGCCACGACGAGGACGCTGAGGGGCCATTCCCTCTGGGCGGTGCGCGTGGTGGGCTTCATATTCGCGGCATATTTTCTCTTCGGCGCGGTAAACGGGAGTTTTACGGTTTTCGGTCCCAGAAGCCTGAAGCTGGTGCAACTCGAGTTCCCCTACATCCCGTATTACGGGGAACAGTTCTCCCTTCCCATTTTTATCTGCTTTACGTCCGTTCTCACTTTTCTGCTCTACCCCTGCAGGGAGAATTCGCCGAAAGACAGGCCCTCTGGTTTCGATTTGCTCTGGTGCGTCTTGAGCTTCGTCGTGATGTGCGAGTTCATGTATTTTTACGACGACCGCGGCGCCCGGGCGGGCATCGTGGAATGGAACGACGTGGTGTTCGGCTTCGCCGTCGCATGCCTCGTCTGGGAGACGTGCCGCCGCGTTCTAGGCCTGGTTTTGCCCATCGTCGCCATCGTATTCCTGTTCTACGACTGGGCGGGGCCGATATTCCCCGGTCTGCTTTCGCACAAGGGCGCCGAATTCGGCTACGTGATGGGCTATCTCTACAGCCAGTCGGGAATTTACGGGGTCATCACCCGCGTCTACGCACAAGTGGTTTTCATCTTTTTGATATTCGGCGCTCTCCTCCAGGCCACGCGCGTAGGGGATGTTTTCGTCGATCTCGCCTTCGCGCTCGTGGGCCGCTTCAAGGGCGGTGCGGCGAAGGCGTCCGTGGTGT
>JAPPHK010000041.1 GCA_028820795.1 Nitrospinota bacterium
AGGGGGCTGTTGAAAAAATCCGGTTTTGGGAGCGGGTGGTATGTCGGCTCACGCGGCGGCGGAGAGGGGGTCCGCGCAGCGCACGAGGTCGCGATGTGCGCGCATTCGGCGTTTCCGGGCGGCACAGGCCCTCCAGAGGGTGAATAAACGCGCTTCAAGAGCGGCGGCGAGCCGCTTGAGGTTGACCGCAGCGGCCGTCAGGTAGGACTGTATCTTCCTATTGTCCAGACCACGCCGCACCGCGCGTCCCAGCCCGTGCCAGTTCTTCGCCTCGCCATGATAGCCCTCAGAGCGCCACATGTGACGCTGGTACATTCGCCGCTCCGACTCGCTCCATCGCGCATGGAGCCGACGCGCCCGCAACAGCGCCGGATAGTCGTGCGGCAACTGCACCTCCTTGCTCGGACGCTTCTTCGGCAGGCAATCCTCACGAAGCGCGCAGCCCGCACAATCGCGCGCCCTCGAGCCGAAGTAGCGTACTCTTCCGCTCGACTGACGGGGACGCAGTATCTTGCCCCGCGGGCATTTCACGACGTCGTTCCGCGCGTCGTAGCGGAACAGGCGCAACGGCACCCGGCTTTGCGAGCGCGTCCTCCTGGTCGGGATGAGCGCCGGGACGCCCCGCCGCTCCAAGGCCCCATACACCTTCGCGTAGGAATAGCCGGCGTCCGCCGTCACCATCTCGACCGCGCGCCCCGATACCTCGCATACCGCTTCCACCTGCGACTCGATTACCTCTCCCTCGTTCACCGCCCCGCTCGTCACCGATACGTCGAGAACCACGCCGCGCGCGTCGTCCACCACCGCATGTTGCTTGTAGCTCGGCTCGGCGCGCCCACGCCCTCCCGAGGTCGCCAGTCGCGCGTCCGGATCCGTCCGGCTCACCTTCGTTGACTTGTAGCCCCGGCCCCCTCGCTTCTTCTCGCTGTCTTCTGCCTCGCCGGGGTTCTCCTGCATCACATCGTCCACGTGACGCTCCGCCAGGCTCTCCCAACTCACGTCCGCACGAATCAGAGAGGCGTCCACGTGAACCACTTCAGCCTTCGCCACCTTCGCGTCCAGGCACGCACGCACCGTCCGACGGAATATCTCCCGGAATCGACTCTCCCCCCAGCGCTGGCGTATTCGCGTCAGGCTCGAATGATCCGGCAACTGCTCGTGAAGCCCGTACCCGATGAACCACCGGATCGCGAGGTTCACCTGCGCCTCGCGCATCAGCCGACGGTCGTGGACGAAGCCCAGCAGAAGGCCGGCCAGCATCAGACGTACCGCAACTTCCGGGTCGATCCCGGGACGGCCGCCCTCCGCGCAATAGCAATCCGCCACTTCCTCGCGCAGCCAACCCAGATCCAGTACCCGATTCACACGGAACAGGACGTGATCCTTCGGTATCAATTGCTCCAGAGAACCCGCGACGAACAAGTCGAGCTGCTCGCGATTCTTGCGTCCCAGCATCTCGGAGAATTCCCCTCTCGGGCGAGTGGGTATATTTGTATCCGATCACAAAACCAGGACTTTTTCAACAGCCCCATAGTGTATGCCTTCAGGCCGGGGCAGTCGCCGCCCCCCGTCAATACGCCTGGCTTCATGGTTCGCGTTTCCTTCTGAGGAGATGGGAATTTGTTTTTCGTGTTCGGGGCATTTCATCGCAGCCGTGTTACGACCGGGCTCGAATAATTTTCGAAGTCGGCGGCGGAGCGTCAATCACACACCCGATCACGATGCCTTGCAAAGAGAAGAAAGGAATGAGACGGCCGAACTCGACATCTGGCTCAATTTGTGTCTCAATTCGCCCGCATATTGGTCAGGCAGAAAAAAACCGGCGAATTCGAAAGATCGTAAACGGTTACGAACGGGTAACGATTCGGTGGCAGGGTGATGGCCTTGTTGAAACCGGCGCTTGATAGCCCAAATTCGGTTTGAACAAGAGATGCTCGCTCGGCCTGCACGGGTTTCCCCTGTCGATATTCGCCTTTGCAAACCCGCGTGCTTGGCGATGCGCCACTTGACACCGGGCCTTCGGAATAGCTAGTCTGAATCTGTAGGCTATCTTACCTGTCTCTACCGCCCCCTACCGTCCCCGAAATCTTTTTTTTCTCCACGCCTCGAGGTTCCGATCCCGAAGGGGGCGGCATGAATATCAAAAAGAATTTTTTGAGCCGTATCGCGCGTCGCAAGGGCGCCGCACAGGCTGAATCGGAAGAGGGGTATGAGATTCCGCCTCCGGCGACTATCGATGCGGGCGTTGCGTATGAGACGGGAAATCCGGAGCACAAAGGGCCTGGTTCGCATCAGGAGATAGAACTGATCGCTTCCGGCGAGCCTGCGCCGAGCGGTTCGGCGAACGGCGTGGACGCGGTTGATGACGGCGATGCTCCCGCCCTGGAGGCATTGGCTGAGCCGACCACGGATGAGTCGCCGGATATGCCTGAGCCGCCTCGTGAAGCAGCGCCGTATGAGGAATATGGCCTCGAACTGCAATTGCTGAGCGAGACGGAATCAAAAGCGTCGCGGGAAGAAACAGAGTCGTCTCACGACGATGAAGTCGCGGCCTCGGCAGCAG
>JAPPHK010000101.1 GCA_028820795.1 Nitrospinota bacterium
GTGCCGGCGTTGTTGTAGCCCACCGCGCGGCCGATCTTGAGCGCGCTCTCGTGGATCGCCGCGCGCGTCTCCTCGTCCAGGTAATGCGCCGGCGCCTGCTCGACGATCTTCTGGTTGCGCCGCTGCACCGAGCAGTCCCGCTCGTGGAGGTGCACGAGGTTCCCGTGGTCGTCGCCGAGGATCTGGACCTCCACGTGGCGCGCGCGGCGGATGAGCTTTTCGAGATACACCTCGTCGTTGCCGAACGCCGCCAGGCACTCGCGCCGCGCGGCCTCCACCGCGTCGGCGAAGCCGGCCGCGCTCTCGATGGTGCGCATGCCGCGGCCGCCGCCGCCCCAGCTCGCCTTGAGCATGACGGGGAAGCCCACCTCACCGGCGAGGCGCAAGGCCTCGGCGGGGTCGCGGGGGAGCGGGCCGGTCGCCGGAACCACCGGGACGCCGGCCGAAACCGCGAGTTCGCGCGCGGCCACCTTGTTGCCGAGCGCGCGCATGATGTCGGGTTTGGGGCCCACGAAGACGACGCCCGCCTCCGCGCACGCCTCGGCGAAGTCGGGGTTTTCCGCCAGGAAGCCGTAACCGGGGTGGACCGCGTCGGCGCCGTTCTCGCGCGCCACGCGAATCACCTCCTCGATGCTGAGGTAGGCCTCGATGGGGCCCATCCCCCGGCCGACGAGGTAGGCCTCGTCCGCCTTGAAGCGGTGCAGCGCGAAGCGGTCCTCCTGGGAGTAGATCGCTATCGTCTCGACCCCGAGCTCGACCGAGGCGCGGAACACGCGGATGGCGATCTCGCTCCGGTTGGCGACCAGGATGCGGCGGAATTTCGTCTGCGGCTCGTTGATCATGACGCTCCCTCTGGATCCACGATGAATTTCCGCCCGCCCGGGCGGGTTCCGGTGACCTGTATGAACATGCGTATGAGGATAGCAACAAGCCCGCCGGCCGTCATCCCGCCGCCGGGATCGAACGCGACCGGTGAGGGAGCGTTCGACGCGATTGGTGAGGGGGTGTTGAAAAGGCGCTCTCCGCCTCATCCTGAGTAGCGGCGAAGCCGCGTATCGAAGGATGCCTTCTCGCTCAGGCGCGAGGCGCTCGACTACCCTCGTCCCTCGATACGGCGCTTACGCGCCTACTCGGGATGAGGGTTCGGGGCGCGGGCAGGCGTGATTGGGCGGCCCTCCCGAGGGAATGGGCGGACACGCAGGTCCCCGGACAGGCCCCTGCGCCTGTCCGGCTGCGCAAAACACGGTGGGGTCGTAGGGGCGGACCCGTGTGTCCGCCCGCTCGTGAAACAGGGCTTTGCAAGTAGAGGGTTTGTAGGGACAGGCCTCCGTGCCTGTCCTGCCCTCCGTGGTTGTCCTTCGTCTTCATCGGGGCGAAGGCCTCCATCAGGACAGGCACGGAGGCCCCGGACAACCCTTTTGGATTGTCCGGCTACGGTGAACAATTCGATGACCGGGATTCCCTCCTTCCTCGAGGCCCCTCTCACCGCCCCCGTTCGTGCGCGAGGGCGGCGGCGAAATCCGCGTTGCCCAGGTTCTCGAGCCGCCAGCGGACGTTCGGGACGTGGGGGAAGCGGAACGCGCCCTCCCGCGCGCCGCGCCGCATGGCGGGGGGAATCTCGAACCGCGCGGGGTTCAGGGAAAACCCCGTCCCGAGCGCCTTGATGAGCGCCTCCTTGAGCGTCCAGAGGGTGAAGAACATACGGCGCTTCTCCTCGCCGCGCGCCGCCGCGAACTCGGCCCGCTCGCCGGGGCCGAACACGGTCTCGCCCACCCCGTCGATGTCGACGCGGGCGGCGCGGTCTTCCACGTCCACGCCGAGCCGCCCGCGCGGGGCCAGGGCGACAAGCCCGTGCCCGCCGCCGTGTGAGACGCTGAAGCTCACCGGCGCCGCCAGCCCGTCCACCAGGCCGAACGGTTTCCCCAGCTCAGAAGCGCCGAACGCGAGCCGCGCGTTCGCGCAGCCGAGCCTGCCGCACAGGAGCGAGCGCAGCGCCGCGCGGCATAGGGCGAACTCGCGCCGGGGGCGGTCGTGGCGGTAGCGCCGCCAGCGCGCCCGCTCCCCCGCGTCGAGCCAGGAGAAGGCCCGCGCCTCGCGGCGCGCATCGGGCGTCAGGTCGACATGGGTGATGAGAATATCTCCGCTCTCGCGGAACGTGCGGAACCAGGGTTCGGGGGCGTCAGCAGGCATGGGGGCCGGGTCTTCCCGCGAGGCCGCCCGCGCGTTGTTCAAAACTCGCCATCCTCGCGCCCCCGGTCCGGTGTCGTGATGGAGCAGTAGTCGGAACGATGGGCGGATCATATCGCACCGGGCGCGCGTGTCAAGATTTCATTAAAATCCATCCGGCCGGATGCTCCCCGCCCGGAACGATCGCCCGGCGGTCTGGGCGCACGGCCGCGCAAGAGGGGTCCGAAGCGGCCGGGCCGCGGCCTGTCCCTACAAAACCATCGCGCCCGCGCCGCGTGAACTTCCATACCGCCCAAAAACGAAACCGGCTTTTTCAACAACCCCTTGTCAGGGGGGTATAAAAATGCAATATCCCCTACCGAGTAAAGGGTCAAAACCGACCGAGGAGGGAGGTTTTGCGAGGCAATGCGCCCCCCGCCGGGCAGAGGGGGCTTTGCTTTTTCTTGCCCCCCTGACAAGGGGGGGTAGGGGGGGTTGCTTTTCCAGTTTTGCAGGGACAGGCCGCAGGTCTGTCCGCTGCGCAAAACGCGATGGGGTCGTAGGGGAGGACCCGCGTGTCCTCCCCCCGCGCTTCCCGCGCGGGGTTCACCACCGCTCTCCAGGGAAACACAAAAAAGAGGCGGCCCCGCTTTCGGGACCGCCTCTTCGCTTCCATGCTTTCGTGCAGGTTGCCAAACGCGCCCAAACAGGCTATAGGGATGGCTGGGGGTCAGACGCGATTGATGAATGAGCGTCTGATTTATTCCCTCCCAGACCCTTACAGGAATGGCTGGGGGTCAGACGCGATTGATGAATGAGCGTCTGATTTATTCCCTCCCAGACCCTTACAGGAATGGCTGGGGGTCAGACGCGATTGATGAATGAGCGTCTGATTTATTCCCTCCCACAAGCAATTACTGTAGCGATGGCTGGGGGTTACTCATTATTCCCTCCCCACACCGAGAGGACTCAAACTCTGTAGCATGGGTCGGTACAATTTGCTCCCGACGATGTAGAGCAACCAATGAGTAACCCCCAAAGGTCACGCATCCTTCCGGCAACCTGCCCTTTCTCTTTCCCGACTGAAACTTAAAACCAGAACCTGAAACCCCGCCCCGGCCCCGGGGCCGAAGCCCCGGAAGCCGAAGGCGTCGTGCTCTGCTACCTGTGCGCGCCGAAGGCGCCCACGAAGCTCTCGACGACCGTGTCATCACCCGTACCCGTGGACCTGGTTACGCCGAAGGTGCCGGCTACTGCATCAGCCGCAGCCGCAGGCTTTGACTCATCCACATTAGGCGTAGCCGCGTTATCTTCAACAGCCGGGTTTGGTCCGAAGAAGCTTCCGCTCCAGGTGCCGTTGAAGGGATACTCCACGGTGTCATCGTCCTGGATCTCGCCGGCGCCCATACGGGCATTGCCGTTGAATGTGGCAGTATCAGTAGTGAGAGTAGCTTGCCTCAACACGATGGAGTCCGACATCGCCGGGCCGCCGTTCACCCGGATGTTGCTGATCTCACCAGATATGGTTCCAGGCGTAGTATCGACGTCGGTACCCCTCTCGGCCTCTGTATCTACGGCTCCGAAGTTGGCCGTCAGGGTAGCGTCGCCGCTGAAGAAATTCACGCCCTCGCCCGTCTTGTGATGGGCGCCGGCAGCCTTGCCGCTGTAGGTGGCGGTTCCAGTGACGGCGTCCGCTACGCTGCCAGCGTTGCCGCCAGTCGCAAAGGCGCCGAAGGTGTCGGTGGCGCCGTCGTCGCTCTCGTCCAACCAGATGCCGAACGCCAGGTAGTCGTTGTTAGCCGTTGCCTGGCAGGCTGCATCACATACAGTAACTGCGGCCTTGGCGGACCGGCTGCCGGTGAACACGTAGCCGGAAACGGAGTTGATGGTGACGGTGCCGTCCGCGGCCGTGGTCGCATCGACCGAGCACGTAGTGTCCGAGGGACAGGTCAGGGTTCCCGTGAGCGCCGGTTCGTTCGTCGGCGTGTACTCGGCGCCAGTGTACGTGTTCCCGGACTTCGTCCCGAGCTTGGTGAGCGTGGTGGTATCGACCGTAACGTTGGTAACATCCCTTGCCGTCACCGCGTCGCTCGCCTCTACCGGAGAACCGTCTTGAGTCTTGTTCATGAAGAGGAGCACGCGGGCGCCGTCGCCGGTGTGCAGATTGCCTTCGGTGGTGACAGCCGTGCCGTCATCCTCCCAGATGTCGAACCCGCGGAAGACACCGAGACCGTCAACCTCCTTGGCGGTCTGGATGATACGGGGTTCGCCTTCGTCGGTCATGTCGCCATCGTTGTTGAGGTCCATGGCGGCCTTGCTTTCCCTCAATTCGAAGGGAATTTCGGTTCCTCCGTTGACAGTAATAGCGAGCAACAGCTTGCCCGGGACCGCCTCATCGGCGGGCGTATCCGGGTCGTCCGCTATGTCCCCGGGCCACGCGGCAGTCGCGACGATGGCAGTGCCCGCCGTAAAGGTGTCTGCATTAGTCGCACCAGCCGCCTGAGCGCCATCTGCCGCAGCCGCGACCATGGCCATGGCCGCACCGACGCTCGCAACGTGAACCGCCTTCTCATCCACGGTCATCGTGGACTCAAGGTCCATGACGTGATCGCCGTTCGCCGCCTTGAACAGGCTCAGGACGTGCGTACCGGCCGCGGTTCCGGCATCCGTCTCGGCCGTTTCCGCCAGACCCTGTTGCGTCGTCGCGGTTCCCAGCGCTGTCTCGGCTTCGCCCTGCTCCGTTTCAGCCGTCATCTGCGCCATCTCGGCGTCCGCGGCGGTTCCGTCCGCGTCGATGCCGTCGGCCGCCGCCTTGGCGTCCATGTAGGCCTGCATCGCTTCGTCAGCCGCTTCTCTGGCCGCCGTAGCCGCCTCCATGGCCGCTTCATACTGCGCCTGAGCTTCCGTGGCGTCCGTACGCGCCGCCTTGGCTCTGTCGAGAGCCATCTTGGCGTTGTCGCGGGCGGTCTCGGCCGCATCAGCCGCATCGGCCGCATCGTCAGCCGCTTCCTTGGCCGCATCCGCCGCATCGTTCGCCGCATTCGTCGCGGCCGTTACGGCGCGGACCCTCTCCTGTTCCTCTGCTACCTGCACGGCTGTCTCGGCCGCATCCTTCGCAGCCGAAGCCATCATGTAGCTGCCCTGAGCGGCATCGGCTTGCTTCGCCGCTTCCATCGCCTGGGCGTCGGCCTCTTCCTTCGTCATGTCGTCCATGATGGCGTCGAGCGCCGCCTGGGCGGCATCCGCGGCCGTTCTCGCGGCCGTGGCCGCTTCTCTGGCCGCTATCGCCGAGGCCGTGCCGGGCGCTACTTCTTCCGCCCTGTCCGCGGCCGCTTCGGCATTATCGGCCGCCGTATCGGCTGCCGTCACGGAACCCATGGCCGCCGTGCGGGCCGCAGCAACGTCCAGGACGCGCTGCTCTTCGGCCGCAGCCGCCGCAGCCTTGATGTCAGCCGCATTACCGGCTTCCGCGACCGCAGTCGATGCATGTCCCTGCGCATTGCCGGCCTCCGTTGCCGCATTCGCGGCCTGGGCATCGGCTTCCGCCTTGGTGGCGTCGTCCGCAATGGCGTCGAGCGCGGCCTGCGCGGCGTCAGCCGCCGCTCTCGCGGCCGTGGCCGCGGCGCGAGCCGCTACCGCCGCATCCGAACCGGGAGCATCGGCCTCCGCCGCATCGGCGGACGCTTCCGCCGCATCCGCGGCATCATTCGCCTGCGTTACAGAGTTCATGGCCAGCGCGCGAGCCGCAGCGACGTCCAGGACGCGCTGCGCTTCGTCCGCGGCTTCCTGGTTGTTCTGGTTGAGCATTGCAATCACATCGGTGATTTCGCCGAGAGCGGCTTCGGCGTCCATCTGCGCCTGCTCGGCCGCGTCAGCCGCAGCAGTCGCAGCAGCGAGATCCCTGTCGCTCTGCGCGGAAATCGCCTCGGCATGCGCGGCAAGCGCGGCAGCGGCAGCAGCAGCGGCGCGACCCGCAGAAGCCTGCGCGTCGGCGCCCTGCTCAGACGTGGCGCCTTCCGTGGCCGTCAGTACGGCAACCGCCGCAGCGGCGCTGCCTGACGCCATAGCGGCGGCGGCGTTGGCCGTCATCGCCCTCGAGACGGCCGTCGCGAGGTCCGCCGTCAACTGCGCCGCGGCTTCTTCGGCCGCGATCCTGTCGGCTTCCTCCTGGGCCAGCCTGTCGGCTTCCGCCTTGGCGGCCTTGATCGCATCTACGAAGCCCATGGCCAGCGCCAGTGCGGCTTCCGCATCGGCCTGGGCGGCTTCGGCTGCAGCCTGCGCAGCCTGGGCGGCCGCGGGCGTATCCGCGTCCATGGCCGCCTGATTCGCGGCATCCGCCGCCTGCTTCGCGCGCCTGGCGTCATCCAGCGCTCCTCCGGCCAGGGTGTAGTGCAGCGCGTCGTAGCTCTGGATGTCGCTGACTCCGTCCACGGCCGCCTTCGCTGAATTCAGCGCCGTGTTCGCAGCCTCCGCAGCGGCAGCCGCAGCCGACCGCGCATCCGCGATCATCTGCTGCATATCGGCGATTTCAGCAGCCGTGGTGCACGATCCGTCGGCTTCGACACGGCCGCCGGCCGCCACGCACATCTCCGCAGCGACGTCCGCGGCCGAGGTGCACGAACCGTCGGCTTCATACCGGCCGCCGGCGCCCTCGCATGCCTCTTGCGCGAGACCATCGGCCGAGGTGCACGAGCCGTCCGCATTGTAGCGGCCGCCGGCGCCCTCGCACGTCTCCTGTGCGAGTTCCGCGGCCGAGGTGCACGAGCCGTCCGCCTCGTAGCGTCCGCCGGCGCCCACGCACGCTTCCTCCGCGAGAGCAGCGGCAGAGGTGCAGGAGCCGTCGGCGTTGTAGCGGCCGCCCGCGCCCTCGCACGTCTCTTGCGCGACGGTCGCGGCCGAGGTGCACGAACCGTCGGCTTCATACCGGCCGCCCGCGCCCTCACACGCCATCCGCGCCGCTTCCTCGACGAGGTCTGCGGCCGAGGTGCACGAACCGTCGGTCTCGTACCGTCCGCCACCAGCCTCACACGTCTGCTGCGCGAGTTCGGCGGGCGTCAGGCACGCACCGTCCACCCAGTGGTTGCCCGCGTCCGTGCACATCTCTTGCGGCGTCGGGGGCGGCTCCGCAGTCCTGCCGCCGCCGCCGCCGCAGCCCGACAGCGCGAGCGCGAGCACCGCGGCGAACGCGAATGAAAAGATTTTGTTTCTGTCAAGTTTCATCACTTTTGAGTCCTCCTAGTCTCGTGATATTAAAGAGCTTTGCAACCAACAAAACCTTGAGCGTCTTGGAATTGACCTCCTTTCTTTGCCTTTCCGACTTTCCTTGTCCTTCGTTATCGGGCTTGTTTTGTTTATCCGTTTATCGGTTTCGGTCCGGGGCCGGAAGGCGCGGCCGCCGGCCCGGACTGGCGCGTCCGGGCCGGTAGCCGGCTTATCCACGAGACTAGCGTGGGAGTCTTTTCGGGATTCGTCATGGATTGAGTCCTCCAGCCTCGTGATAAAAAACTACTCCGGCCCAAGCCGGGTTTTCCTGGAGTCGACACGAGACTGGAGGGGGTTTTTCGGCGAGAAACGCCTTGGGTCGAGTCCTCTGGCCTCGTGTGTGCTGCTCACCGGCTCGCGCCGGGCCCTGCATGCTACCTTGGGACCGGAGCCGCTCCGCCTGGGCGGGGGTCGGACGCCGGGCCGTCTTTCAAACGATCACGAGACTGGAGGGGGTTTTGTGGCGTGGTGCATCGTGGGTTGAGTCCTCTAGCCTCGTGATTTTGCGCCGCAGGAGCCCGGAACCTTCTGGGTCGTCGTCTTCCGGCCTCCGTCAAGCACCCGAAGTGAGCGGGGTTCACCCGTTGGATTCCCGCGTCACTCGGCTTTCTGCCCCGGTCTTCATACGTGAAGTCCGTGCTTCATTCAGCGGGCGGTCCGTGGGTAACTGCTCCCTTGTGTTACTTGACATATACGATAGTGCGGCAAGTTTTCCGCTTTTGTCAAGCCTTTATTTGAATTGCGCGCAACTTTGATGACACCCTGCGCGACTCGGTGATGTTCCGATTATGAATCATCGCGGAGACGGGGTCAAACGCGCGTGAGGAACGAGCGTTTGACGCGAGTGAGAAGGGACTGTTGAAAAAGTCCATCGAAGGAATCGTCGTCCACGCACCGGGAATGACGATCAAAACCGCACCACCTCTTTGGGACGGGCCGCGGTCCCCCTGCTCGTCCTGCGCAGCCCGCTACTCCGCCCCACCCTGAGTAGCGACCCTTCGACAGGCTCAGGACAAGCTCCCTCGACTTCGCTCGGGGCAGGCTCCACCTTCCCCCCACCTTCCTCACCCTGAGTAGCCGCCAAAGGTAAAACGCGACCGAGAAAGGAGCGTTTGTATCGAAGGGCGATTTCGCGCCCGCCGGAGAGATGCGCCTTTTGACCCTCCCTCCCCGGTCGGGTCAAACCTTCGATACGGCGCTAACGCGCCTACTCAGGATGAGGGTTCGGGGCGCTTGCTCGGTATGAGAGCGTCAAGCGTTCCGCGAAGCCCGATGCCGCGAGGCGGGTCAAACCTTCGATACGCGGCTCCGCCGCTACTCAGGATGAGGCAGAGGGGACTTTTTCAACAGCCTCGGGGAGGGAGGGTTCGAGCCCTTCTTCACGAATTCTTTACAGAACTTTTCCCTGTCCCGCGCCCCGCGCATGTTGTAAGATGTCCCTCCCGGCCTGGGGGCGGCGCGGGCCTTGTACCCGTATTTGTATGCTGCCGCTCCCGACGCCGGGGCCTCGATGATTGGGAGACGCCGCCATGGCCCCCCCTCCGGATCTTCCCAAACGCCTTCTCGTCGCCGTGGGCGGCAACGCGACACACCCGCCCGAGATACGCGGCACCGCCGCCGAGCAGGCCGCCATCGCCGCAGCCACCGGCCGCGCGCTCCTTCCCCTGCTGCAGCTCGAGAACGAACTCATCATCACGCACGGCAACGGCCCCGTCGTCGGCAAGATACTCATGCGCCAGGCGGTATCGAGCGAGCAGGTCACCCCGATGACGCTCGACATCTGCGTCGCCCACAGCCAGGGCGGCATCGCGTATCTGCTGATGCAGGCGTTCGAGAACGCGTTAAGACGCGCGGGGGATCCGCGCCACGTGGTGTGTCTCTTGACGCAGGTGGAGGTCGACCCCGAGGACCCCGCCTTCGATGCGCCCACCAAGTTCGTCGGCTACACCTACACGAAGGAAGAGGCGGAAAGATACGAGAAGGAGATGGGCTGGACGTTCCGCGAGGACGCGGGACGCGGCTGGCGGCACGTGGTCGCCTCCCCCAGGCCCAGGCACATCGTGGACATCTCGCTCATCGAGACGATCGCCAAGAGCGGCGCGGTGGTCATCGCGGGCGGCGGGGGGGGCATCCCCGTCGTGCGCGAACCGGACGGCGCGCGCCGGGGGCTCGCCGCCGTGATCGACAAGGACCTCACGTCCGCGCTCATGGCGAACGTCCTGGGGGTCGAGACGATGATGATCCTCACCGCCGTGCCGCACGTTTCGATCCACTTCGGGACGCCCGGGCAGCAGGAACTGGAAAGAGTATCCCTCGCAGAGATAAGGAGGTATCACGCCCAGGGCCACTTCCCGCCCGGCAGCATGGGTCCCAAGATAGAGGCCGCGATCCGCTTTCTCGAAGGCGGCGGGAAGCGGGTCCACATCGCGGCGCTCGAGGAAGCCGTACCCGCACTGCGCGGCGAGACGGGGACGTGCATATACGGGGAAGGCTGACTGCCGGTCCTCCCCTGCAAGCCCCGCCATCTTCATATACCTCTTATATAGGGTTATATAGGGACCCCGGAGAGGCGCGGGGGCCGTCCCTGCAACGGAGGCTGCATTCATCCTTCATTACGCGATCCACCCGTAGCCGGACAGACGCAGGCGCCTGCCCGCTACGACGGACTCTTTCGCTTTCGTCGGCTTCGATCAGCTGGTTCGCTCGATGAGCGCGCGCAGGGCCGCCATCGCCTCCTCGTGCCTGCGTTCGGAGTCGGCCATCTCCTTGTCATGCTTGCGCATCGACTCCTCGTGCCTGCGGATGCCGTCTTCCTCCCTGCGGCGGGATTCCGCCATCGCCTCGTCGTGTTTGGCCATCGCCTCGGCGTGCTTGCGCTCGGAGTCGGCGGAGCGCCTGTCGGCGCCCCTGGCCATCTCGCGGATGCCGTAGTAGATGAGGGCGAGGCCGCCGTAGGAAGCGTTGAGGTTGAGGTATTCATACGTCGTCATGCGTATCTCCCCGGAGTCGGGTCGATTGGAATCCTCGCGTATGCCCATTACTGTAAAAAAGAAGCCGCCCTCCGTCAAACGCGAGCGAGGAGGGGTTGTTGGCTCTATTTGTTTTGCCTCTTCGCCTTTGCTCGTCATTCCGGCGAAAGCCGGAATGACGGTGGTGTAACGCGTCCAAGACGAGAGGGATCGTGATTCCCCTCCATATAATTTGTAGGGGCGGACCGATGTGTCCGCCCGGTTTTTCGTTTCGGGCCGATGACGCGGTGGCGCCAAGGGGGCGCGTGGAGGGCGATTGGGAGGACACACAGGTACTCCCCTACAAGATCATCTTCCCCTCCTTATATATACGCACCTTTGGACACGTCCGTCTCACAAGTGCTAGGTTTTCCCGCGTAAAAAAATTCCGATATCCATGAGCGCGCGAGTGCGCGCCCCAAGACCGGGAGGACGCAATATGCAGGCCGATCTGTTCCGCGTGGCGATGGACTCGCCGGACGACATCTCGGGCGTTGTCGCTCTGGTTGAGGAGGGCAAGTGCCGGCCCGAAGAGGTCGTCGGCATCATGGGCAAGACCGAAGGGAACGGCTGCGTGAACGATTTCTCGCGCGGGTTCAGCAACTTCGTCCTGCTCGATTATTTCTCCCGCGAGATGGGCCGGACGCGCGAGGAGGTGGAGGCGCAGATCGCCCTCATCATGTCCGGCGGCACCGAGGGGGTCATGTGCCCGCACTTCTCCGTGTTCACGAGATCAGAGCGTGGCGGGGGCGACGGCAGTTCCAAGCGCCTCGCCATCGCCTCGGGCCACACGGCGGATTTTTTGCCTGAGGAGATGGGCCGGATGGCGCAGGTCCATGCGACGGCGAACCTCGTGCGGGGGCTGATGGCGGAAGCGCGGATCGAAAGAACCGAAGACTTGCACTTCGTGCAGGTGAAGTGTCCGCTCCTGACGGGCGAGCGCATGGCGGATGCTTTGGCACGCGGTGAGAGCGTATGCACGGAGGACACCTACAAGTCGATGGGCTACTCGCGCGGCGCTTCGGCGCTGGGGGTGGCGCTCGCGGCGGGCGAGGTGGACGAGAGCGCCCTGAGCGATGAGGTGATCTGCAGGGACTGGTCGCTCCAGTCGGGCGTCGCTTCCACTTCCGCGGGGATCGAGCTCATGTGCAACGAGGTGATGGTCATCGGCAACAGCGCGGCCTGGGGCGGGGACCTGGTCGTGGGCCACAGCGTCATGCGCGACGCCATCGACCGCGACGCGGTGCGAGAGGCCATCGTGAACGCAGGGGTCGCGTTCGACTGGTCGCTCACGCCCGAGCAGCGAGGACGCGTCGTGAACGTTTTTGCCAAGTGCGAGGCCTCTCCCGACGGCCTGGTGCGCGGCAACAGGCACACGATGCTCGATGATTCGGACATCAACAACACGCGCCACGCCCGCTCGGTCGTGAACGCGGTGGTCTCCTCTGTCGTCGGCGATACGATGATGTACGTCTCGGGCGGCGCTGAGCACCAGGGTCCTCCCGGCGGCGGGCCCGTCGCGGCGGTCGTCCGCGCGGGGTAGGGGGCAGGAATCCGCGCTCCGGCTCTCGTTTGACCCTGACAAGGGGGGTTGGGGGGTTACTACTCCCGGCGAGGGGGTTTCAACACCCCCCCTTGGCCAGGTCGGATTACCCGGTTCGCTCGATGAGCGCGCGCAAAGCCGCCATCGACTCCTCATGCTTGGCCATCGCTTCTTCGTGCCTGCGTTTGGATTCTTCTTCCCTGCGGCGGGATTCGGCCATGAACTCGTTATGCTTTCACTCAGAATCCCCATAGTGCTTTTCATAGGTTCGCTTCATCGTGCGGATGCCGTAGTAGATGAGGGCCAGATAGCCATAGTTGGCGATAAGGCTGAGGAAGGCCACGATGATGCTGAGGTGTTCGTACGTCGTCATGCGTTTTTACCGGAGTGGGTCGCGCATAACTCTCGTGGATAGCCACTATAGAAAAAGAAGACGCGCTTGGTCAATCACTCGTTCCCCGCTCGGTCCTACCCTTCGCGGACAGGCGTAATGGTCTGTCCGGCTATGATACCTGCGAACCCTCCCTTCTCGGTCGCGTCAATCCCTCGACTTGCATGCCGACATATCGACCTCACCCTGAGTAGCCGCCGAAGGTAAAACGCGACCGAGAAAGGAGCGTTTGTATCGAAGGGCGCTCCCTCGATACGGCGCGCGAGCGCGCCTACTCGGGATGAGGGTTATTGAAAATACCCCCCTGAGGAGGGGGGTTGGGGGATTACTTCCTTGAAAAGAATTGTAGGGGCGGACCTGCGTGTCCGCCCGGTTTTTTGTTTCGGTCCGATGATGCGGTGGTGTCATGGACACACGGGCTGGGCGGACACGCAGGTCCGTCCCTACGAAACCATGACTCCCCTACCCCGCCTTGATTTCGCGCCGCGCCTGTACGAACACGACCGTCAAGACGATGATCGCCTGGAAGACGAATACCGCTGCGCCCGGCAGGCCGATACTGCGCTGGAGCGAATCCGAACCCGACACCAGCACGGCGAACACGGCGGCGGCTATGGTGACGCCCAGGGGGTTGTTGCGCCCGATGACGGCGATCAGGATGGCCATCGCGCCGTAGTTGGGCGCGCCCTCCGCCCCGCTGATGCCGAGCAGGAGACTCTGGTGGAACCCCGAGACCTCGATTGCGCCCGCCAGGCCCGAGAGCGCGCCGCATGTCGGCATGATGATGAGCGTGATGCGCGCGACGTTGATGCCGCCGAAGCGCGCGGCGCGCGGGTTGTCGCCCACCGCGCGGACCTCGTAGCCCACCACGGTGCGCGTCATGAAGAAGTACATGCCTACCGCCGCCGCCAGCGCGATGATGAAGCCCGCGTGCGCGCCCGCCCTGGGCATCACCTGGGGCAGCACGGAGGCGTCGGGGATCGGGAGCGAGATGGCCTCCCCCGCCAGCGGGTCGTTCCAGGGGCCGTTCGCGAGATAGTCCACCAGATAGAGCGCGACGAAGTTCAGCATCACCGTCACGAAAATCTCGCTGACTTGAAAGCGCACGCGCAGGATCCCGGGAATGAATCCCCAGAACCAACCTCCCAGAATTCCGCCCAGAAGCCCCAGGGGCACGAAGATCGGCCAGGGGAGGTTCATGCCCTCCAGTGCGAAGGCGGTGCCCGTCATTCCGATCGCGCCCGCGTAGATCTGCCCGTCCACACCGATGTTGAAGTGCCCGCCCCGCATCCCGAAGGCCACCGCGAGCGAGGCGAGAAGAAGGGGACAGAACTTGTTGAGCGTCTGCGCGAATCCGCCCCACGTGCCGAGCGAGGAGCGCAGAACGGTGCCGAGCGCGACGAGCACGTCTCCGCCGAAGGCGACGATGAAGACGGCCCCGCACGCGAGAGCAAGCGCCCCCGCCGCCGCGTAGGTGATCGCGAACTCGAGCGCCATTTTTTTCCTGTCGCTCAGGCTTGCCGGAGCCGCCATTTCAGGAAACCTCTTCTTGTTTCTGGCCCGCCATGAGGGCGCCTATCTGGTAGATGTCGTACTCGGGGCCGTCGAAGGAACCGAGAATCTCCCCCGTATAGATCACGACGATGCAGTCGCTCATCAGGCAAAGCTCGTCCAGGTCTTCGGATATGAACAACACGCCGGCGCCCTGCGCGCGAAGCTCTCGCAGACAGCCGTGCACGAACGACGCGGCCATGACATCCAGCCCCCGCGTGGGGTTGTTGGCGATCATCAGGGTCTTGCCGGTTTCGTGCGCGAGCATGACCGAACGGGCCACGATGGTCTTCTGTATGTTCCCGCCCGAAAGGTGCGCTGCGGGCACGTGCTCGTTCCTCGCCAGGATGTTGAACTCCGCAATGGCTTTTCTGCCGAGTGCATGGGCGGTCTCGCGCTCGAACACGCCGCGCCGCTTGAAAATGTGGGGGTGCAGACCGAGCACGAAATTCTCGGCGAGGCTCAGGCTCGGCAGAATGCCCTCCTCTATCCTGTCCTGCGGCAGAAGGCTCATTCCCTCCGCGATGCGCCCGGACACCGAAAGGCCCGACACATCCTCGCCGCCCAGGTGGACCTCTCCTTCTTCGAGCTCGATGAGTCCGGCCAGGGCCTCCGCCAGTTCCTTCTGGCCGTTTCCCGAGATGCCCGCGAGGCCTACGATGAGCCCCCGGGGGACGTCGAAGGAGACGTTTTTGAGAGGAACTCCCCACTTCGCCGAGGTATGCACCCCCCGGACCGAAAGGGCGGGATGTCCTCCCCGGGCCGCCGAGGGTCCGGCCGGCCGCTCGCCCTCGGGCGGCATGCCGCGCTCGCCCATCATCATCTGAACCAGCCTGTCTCGGGTGGCCTCTTCGCGGAGAATCGTGTCGATCTTGCGCCCACCGCGAAACACGGTAATCCGGTCGCAATTATCCAGAACCTCCTGGATCTTGTGCGTGATGAAGATGACCGTCAGCCCCCCCTTGGCGAATGATTTAAGGATGGTGAACAAAACGTCCACCTCGTGAGGGGTCAGCATGGTTGTCGGCTCATCCAGAATCAGGATGTCCGCGCCGTGGTAGAGCGCCTTCAGAATTTCGACTTTCTGCTGAATGCCGGCGGGAAGGGTCTTCACCTGCTCATCGAGCGGGATGGAGAGCCCGTAGTTCGCGGCTAGTTCTTCCACCGAACTGCGCCGGGCTTCGACGTCGAGCTTCCAGCGCGAGCCCTCCCGGCCGAGCAGGATGTTCTCGAGCGCCGTGAAGTTGCCTATCAGCTCGACGTGCTGGTGAACCATCCCGACACCGACCGCGATCGCATCCTGCGGGGAGTGGATATCCACCTCGCGCCCCTCGACCGCGATTTGCCCCTCATCCATCCGGTAGAGGCCGCTCAGGATGTTCATGAGCGTGGTCTTTCCCGCGCCGTTCTCCCCCAGCAGCGCGTGGATCTCCCCCTTGGCGGCCTCGAAGTCGACTGCGTCGAGGGCGCGGACTTCACCGAAGGACTTGCTGACGCCGTACATCTCGACGCAAGCGGCGATTTTTTCCGTCATCACTTTCATCCATTCCAGGCGCCCCGCCCTCTTAGAGGCGGCGGGGCGCTCCCATGCTCTACTTCGCCAACATGACCTTCTTCATCTCGAGCCGGGGCTTGATCTCCCCGGAGCGTACTTTTTGATAGGCCTCTTTCGTCCGCTTCATGGCCTCGGCCGATACGTTGCCCAGTGATTCGATCTCGAAACCGACGCCGGGGCGCATGGGCACGTAACCGCCGGGCGATCCTTTCAGGATCCCTTCCAGAGCTTTCCGGTAGGGCGGCCGGAAGTCGATGATCAGCGTGCCGGCGAAATGCTGGGGCGCCTTGTCCGTCTTGTCGGTGTAGAACGTGGTGACCAGGACCTTGCGCTTCGACTTCTTGGCGGCCTCGACGACCCCGTACACCCCCAGGTTCACCATGTTGATGATGAAGTCGACCCCGCCTGCGATCATGGCGTCGGCGGTCTGGCGCGCCTTGACCGGGTCGTTCTGGTTCCCGGTGAAGGAGTAGGTGAGCTCCGCCTTGGGGTTGGTGGCCTTGAGGGCGTCCGAGATGGTGTTGATGGAGGCCTTGAAATCCGGAAGCGGGATTCCCGCGATGACGCTCACCTTGTTCGTCTTCGTGGCGAGGCCGGCCAGCACGCCGAAGGGATAGAAGGCCTGGAAATAGTGGCGGTGAATGTTCCAGACGTTCTTGGGAACCTTGAACTTGCCCGAACTCTCCATGATGAAGATGGTGTCGGGAAATTTCGGCGCCAGCTTCTGCACGAGCCGGACGTACTGCCCGCCGTGGAAGCCGATGATGGTGAATCCCGAGGATATGTACTCGCGCGCCACCCGTTCGGCGTCCGCAGGCGAGATGCGCTCGGAGTAGGAGGTTTCGATCTTGAACCTCTTCTTGATGTCCTGGGCGACTTCATAGCCGCGGAAGTTGTAGTCCGCATCCTCGATGGGTCCGGGCAGGATGATGGCGAACTTGTGGGCCTTCGCGGCGAGCGCGGGGCCGGGTACGGCCAGCGCCAGGGCAGTGAGCGCGGCGGCGGCGAAGAACAATCGGCGTGTCCATTTGGTTTTCATGTCATTCCTCCTCGATGAGAAACACGATATCCCGGGCATGGGTCAATCCCGGGCTTCACGGTCGTATGGCCTCGTCAGCGCACGGGGGCTTTCCGCCCCACGTGCGACCTGAACCAGAACTATCATGGCGAACACGTACGGAAGCATGAGCAAAAACTGCGGCGGAATGATTTTGGCGAACTGCGGCAGGGCGTTGACCTTGAACTGAAAGGCGTCCACGTAGGCGAAGAGCAGCGCGCCGACGAACGACCAGACCGGAATCCACCTTCCGAATATCACCAGCATCAGGGCGAGCCAACCTCTTCCGTTCACGATGTTGTCCGTGAACGAGCCCGAGATCACGAGCGGCAGGTATGCGCCCGCGACGCCCAGGAAAAGCCCGCCCACCGCGCAGGCGCCGTAGCGCATGCGGGCGACGTCGATCCCCACCGTGTCCGCCGCGCGGGGGTTTTCTCCGCAGGCGCGCAGCCGCAAGCCCAGCGGCGTCTTGAAGAGGAAGAAACTCACCGCCGCGACGAGGAAATAGGATAGATAGACAAGTCCGTTTTGCCGGAAGAAAATCTCGCCGATGAATGGAATGCCGCCCAGAAGCGGAATGCTTATCTCTCTTAACGTCGGAACCTGGGGAATGGACTGCACGACGCCCACCGCCAGCCGGTAGATGGTGGGTGAGATCCCCAGCCCCAGGACGAAAATCCCCAGCCCGATGACGATCTGGTTCGCCCGCAGGGTGATGGAGAAATACGCCAGAAGCAGCGTCAGCACACTGCCGGAGAGCGCCGCGACAAGACAGCCGATAACCGCGCTGCCCGAGTAGTAGGTGAGCAGGAAGCCCGTCACCGAGCCGAGCGTCACGATGCCCTCGATGCCGACGTTCAGAATCCCGGAGCGTTCGATGATGGTCTCGCCCAGGCACGCGATGATGAGGGGCGCCATCATGAGCATGGTGAGCTGGAAAAGGGACATGTCGAACATGAGGGACAAAAAGGCGCACTCCCCGCGGTGGTGTGAAAATGCGAAAACTCGTCTCCGTGCGCCGCTGCTCTGGAGACTCGATATATATCCTTGTCGCTTTCAGCCAGTATGCCTCATGTATTTCTCAAATTCAAAAGATACAGGTTTCATGTTTCCAGCTTGTAACGCCGATTATCCTTCTTCGTCGAATGGCACCGACCCTTCGTATCCGGTGCTTGTTGAAAAAGCCTCTCAAAGGGGTTGTTGCCCCCTATCGAGAGTGTTCACCGTCATTCCGGCGAAAGCCGGAATGACGACCAAAACCCGAAATCGGGCGGAGGCGCAGGCGCCGCTTTCTCTCAAATGGCTTGCCTATGCGGCCCGGCGCGCCGCCCGCCGCCTGGCGTTCGCGATGAGCGCGTATGCGTTGCCCGCCGTGTTCGGTTCATACATAATGCGCGCATTACAAACGCTTCCCGTAATGAACCGACTGCCAAGATGGAGATCGTTTCTTTTCTTCGTCCAAAGGAGACCCCCGAGATGGAATTGATCGATCTGAGCATGGAAATATACCGGGACATGCCGATTTACCCGGACCTGCCCGGCCCCTCCCTCACCGTCGATGAAGACTGGGACACCGTGGCCCGCCGGACGGGCTCGATCAACTACGGCGCCCCCATCGTGACGAACCACTGCGTCATCTTCATGAGCGACCATACGGGCACGCACATCGACTCCCCCTGGCACAACAACCCCGACGCCTTCACGACCGAGCGCATTCCGCTCGAATGGTGCCTCTCGGACGGCGTCGTCCTCGATTTCACGGACAAGGAATCGGGCTACGCCATCACGGCGGCGGACGTGGAAAGCGCGCTCCAGAAAATCGACTACACCCTCAAGCCGCTCGACATCGTGCTCATCCGCACCGACGCGAGCGTGGACTGGCAGACGAACCCCGACTACACGATGAACCAGCCCGGAATGAGCGCCGAGGCGACCCACTACCTCATCGACAACGGCATCCGCGTGATGGGGATCGACGCGAGCGGCTGGGACGTGCCGATATGGAAGATGCACGAGACGCGCAGCTACTGGGAGGCCCACCGGGTCATGCTGGAGAAGGACTATTGCCACATCGAGAACATGATCAACCTGAACCTCATCCCCAAGTCCACCGGGTTCAAGCTCTCGGTGCTGCCCATCAAGTTCCGCGGCATGTCGGGCTCCCCCATTCGCGCGGTGGCGATTATCGACTAGACCCCGGGCAACTGGAGCGAGTGAGATGGCGCTGGCCGTCCGCGTCTTGAGCGGCGCATACCACGATTCGGTGAAGCTCATGCGCATCAGCGCCGCCGCCTCGGAGAAAGCTCACGTCCGGGGAGCGGCGGCCCTCATGGGCACGCCGATGAATCTCGAGCAACTGGCAGCCAGCGGACTGCTGGCGGAAGAAGCCAAAGGCGCGGGCCCGAACGACCTCGTCCTCGCCGTCGATGCGGCCACCCCGGAGACGGCGCAAGAAGAACTCACCGTAATGGAAGCGGCTTTGACTGCCCCCCGCACGGGAGGCGGAGCGGGCCCGCTTGCGGATCTCTCCGCACCCACGCTCGACGCGGCGCTCGGGGAAGACCCCGCAATCAATCTCGCCCTTTTCTCGATTCCCGGCCCGAGCGTGCGCCGTGAGGCGGAGCGCGCACTCAGTAAAGGCCTCCACTGCCTCATCTTCAGCGACAACGTATCCATAGAAGACGAGGTGGCGCTCAAGCGAATGGGACGCGAGCGGGGTCTGCTCGTCATGGGCCCCGACTGCGGCACGGCGCACATCGGCGGCGTGGGCCTCGGTTTTTGCAACGTGGTGCGTCCGGGCGGGATCGGGGTCGCAGGCGCCGCCGGCACGGGGATTCAGGAGGCCATGGCCGCGGTCGACGCGAGCGGCGGGGGAATCTCCTGCGCCCTGGGGACCGGCGGGCGGGACGTAACCGACGCCGTCGGCGCCCTCGCCATGGTTCAGGCCATCGAGACCTTGAACGAGGATGCGGCGACGGAGGTTTTACTCGTTCTCGGAAAACCGCCCGAGCCCGCCGCGATGAGAAAAGTGCTCGATGCTGCAGCACAGTGCGGAAAACCCGCCGTCGTCCACTTCGTCGGGGGACTGAGCGAAGATATTCGCAAACTTCCCGGCCTTCACGCGGCGGACTCGCTCGCAGAGGCAGGGAGGCTCGCCGTCTCGTTGAGTGGAGGACGCATGGACACGGCGGCTTTTGAGATTGACTCCAAAGCGAGAGCAAGAATCGCCGAGTGGAGCCGCACGCGCCCGAAGAGCCGCCGGTCTCTGCGCGGCGTCTATACGGGAGGAACGCTTTGCGCCGAGGCGCAGGCGATCGTCGGAAAAACCTTAGACGGCATTCGCTCCAACGCGCCCCTCGATAAAGCAGGCGGCGAGATGGGCGACCACCTGAAATCGCAAGGGCATTGCGTAGTGGATATGGGCGACGATCTCTTCACGCGGGGAAAACCCCACCCCATGATCGACCCAACGCCCAGAAGCACGCGCATCGTCCAGGAGGCCCGTGACCCCGAAACGGCGGTGGTGCTCTTCGACGTGGTGCTGGGCCTCGGCGCGCATGAAGACCCGGCGGGAGAGGCCGCGCGAGCGATCGAGGAGTCTTCGAGTCCGGGCGTCTTGTTCATCGCCTCCGTCACGGGAACCGGGGGCGACCCGCAGGGTCTGAAAGCACAACGCGCCGGACTGGCCGAGGCAGGCGTCCTGGTGGCGGATACGCACGCCGGGGCGTGCCTCTCCGCTGCCGAAGCGCTCAGGGAGACCCTCGACCGATGAACGCGAAAAATTTACTGGAGGGCGTCCGCGTCGCGAACGTCGGCGTGGAGTTGTTCGCCGAAAGCCTCGCCGCGCAGAACGCCCCCGTGGTGCAGGTGGACTGGCGTCCCCCCGCCGGAGGAGACCCCGAAATGATCGAACGTCTCGACCGATTGACCCCTTGCGATGCGGCCAACGACGCCGCCATCGAGCGCCTTCAGGCCGCAAGGCCCGTATGGGTGGATATCGGAACGGCGATAGACGAGGTTCCCGGCATGGGCGAGCGCACCCTCCTGCACGCCGGCCCTCCCATCACCTGGGAGAGAATGTCCGGGCCTCTCAAAGGCGCGATGATCGGCGCGGCGCTTCTCGAGGGCTGGGCGCAGGATGCGGAGGCGGCGGAAAGACTCTGCGCGAGCGGAGAGATCGCATTCGAACCCTGCCACCACCACTCGGCGGTGGGGCCGATGGCGGGCGTGGTCTCGCCCTCGATGCCCGTGAGCATCATCGAGAACCGCGCGCCCGCGGAACTCGGCGGCGGCGGGAGGGCCTACTGCACGCTGAACGAGGGACTGGGCAAGGTGCTGCGCTACGGCGCGTATTCTGAAGACGTGCTTGCGCGCCTGAGATGGATGGCGGACGAACTGGCGCCCGCCCTGAGCGCCGCGCTAAGGGCGATGCCGGAAGGCCTGGACATCAAGAACGTCATCGCGCGCGCCCTTCAGATGGGCGATGAGGCGCACAACCGGAACGTCGCGGCCACCTCGACGGTCGCCCGCACCATCATGCCCCATCTCGCGGAGGCGGTGAGCGACACCGGGGTGATCTCCCGCGTGGCGGATTTTCTCGCAGGAAACGATCATTTCTTCCTGAACCTGGCGATGCCCGCCGCCAAGGCGAGCCTCGACGTCATGGCGGGGGTCGAGGGCTGCTCCCTGGTCTACGCCATGTCGCGCAACGGGACGGATTTCGGGGTCAGGGTCGCCGGCCTGGGGGACGCGTGGTTCACGGCGCCCGCGAAGCACCCGGTGGGCCTGTTCTTCCCGGGCCATTCCCAGGAGGACGCCAACCCCGACATCGGCGATTCGGCCATCATGGAGACGCTCGGCGTCGGCGGATTCGCCATGGCGGCCGCACCCGCCATCGTCGAGTTCGTGGGCGGCTCGACGGCTGAGGCCTTTCAGGCGACGAACGAGATGTACGGCATCACCTGGGCGAGGAGCCGCGACTACACCCTGCCCGCCCTCGATTTCACGGGCGTGCCGACGGGGGTCGACGTCCGCAAGGTGATCGAGACGGGCATCTACCCCGTTATCAACACCGGAATCGCCCACCGTGAGCCGGGCGTCGGCCAGATAGGCGCGGGCGTACTCCGCGCGCCCGAAGCGCCGTTCCAAAAGGCCTTCGAAGCGCTCGTCGAGAAGGTGGGCGGGTAGCGGGGCAGCTATTCCTGACAAGAAAACCACACCCATCTGGAAGGTTAAAGCCTATTGAAGCATGAGGGTTTATGGGTGATGCAGCAGGCCATCCCCTCTCGCATTGGTCGGTCTAAACGCTTGAACCTCGTTTGGATTTGACTATCTGGTTCGCTCGATGAGTTCGCGCAAGGCCAAACGGCTGTCCGCCTGCCCGTCGATCAGTTCGCGCAGGGCCGCCATGGACTCCTCTTGTCTGCGGATGCCTTCCTCCTCCCTGCGGCGGGAGTCGACCATGAACTCGTTGTGCCTGCGCCGGGATTCGGCCATCACCTCGTCGTGCTTGCGCTCGGATTCGGTCATCGCCTCCACGTGCTTGCGCTCTGAGTCGGCCGCGCGTATATCGGCGACCTTCGCCATGACCCGGATGCCGTAGAAGAGCAGCGCGAGGCTGCCGTATGAGGCGATGAGGTTGAGGTATTCGTACGCCGTCATGCGTTCTCTCCCCGGAGTCGGGTCGATTGGATACCTCGCGTACGCCTGCGACTATAAAAATGAACGCGCGTTTCGTCAATCCTCTTTCACCTTGGGGGAAGATGGCGCCGGAAAGACGAATGAAGACCAAATCACCTCGCTGCGCTTGACAAAGAATTATCCTGAGCAATACGATTCATTGAATCTCATAATGAAAATCAGAGCCGAGACGGTCTTCCTGCCATGAACCAGGAGGCGCTTGGGATGGATTCTTCCTCTTTCTCTCGAAGTCCATCTTCGGGGGATGCGTCCGTACATTCTGCGGGCGCGAGCGTCTCGACGAGAAAAACTTCTGCTGATCCAACAGGCTCCCGTCGGGGAGCTTTTCTTTTTGACCAGGGTCCGCACGCCTGAAGCCTTTGTCCTGCTGCGCGGGCCCTTCACCTGGAGGAAACACCATGAGAGCGCACGTGAAACGAGGGCTTTGCTTGCTCGTGGGACTGGCGTTCGCCTTGGGCGTCGTTCTCGCCGCCGCTCCCGCCCGGGCGGAAAAGAAACCGCTCGTGATCGGGGTGGCCATCGCCCTCACGGGCAAGGTATCCAAGTCCGGGAAACTCACCCTTCGCGGATACGAGATGTGGCAGCGCGACGTCAACGCGAAAGGCGGGCTTCTGGGGCGCAAGGTCAAGTTCAAGGTCTATGACGATGAGAGCAATCCCACCACCGGGGCGAAGCTCGTCGAACGCCTCATCAACCGCGACAAGGTGGACATGATCTTCGGGCCGTTCAGCAGCCCGGTCACCTATGCGACGAGCACGGTGACCGAGAAATACCGCTATCCCATGATCGCGGGCGGCTCGAGCAGTTCGAAGCCCTTCTCCCGGGGCTACAAGTACCTCTTCCAGGTGATGCGGGTGAACAACCACGCCCTGCTCGGCAACCTCTCCCTCTTGAAGGAAAAGGGAGCCAAGACCATCGCCATCATCCACTCGGCGAGCATCTACCCGGCCTCTCTCGCCAAAGGGGTCGTCAAGCTCAGCAAGGAGCTCGGCTTCAAGGTTCTCTCGGTGGACAAGTACCCCCCCAAGACGACGGACTTCACTTCGCTTCTCCTCAAGGCGAAAGGCATGAACCCCGACGTGCTCTGCCTGTTCGGCTACTATCCCGACGGGCTGGCCATCTCCAAGCAGGTCAAGGAGCTGGACGTCAACCCCCGCCACCTGAACGTCATGCTGGGAGCCTCCTATGACGAATACGGCTCAAAGAAGGGCGCGGGCCAGGACGCGAACTACGTAAGCGGCTACACGGGCTGGGAGCCCTTCATGGACACGCCGGGGAACAAGGAGTTCGTGAAGAAGTATTTCGATCAGTACAAGGACGAGCGCTTGATGGACTCGCACGTCGCCTACGGCTACCTCGTCGGCGAGGTGATGCAGAGGGCGGTGAACCAGGTCGGTTCGTTCGACCGCGACAAGATTCGCGACGCCATCGCCGCGATGAAATTCAGCAGCCTGATGCCGGGGCAGTTCCGGGTGGACCCCAAGACCGGCATGCAGCTCGGCCACGAGTGGGCGGCCTTCCAGTGGCAAAACGGCAAAAAGGTCATCGTATGGCCGAAAAACGTCGCCACCGGCGAGTTCGTCTATCCCACACCCAGGTGGAGGGAGAGGAACTAGGCGCTCTCCCATGCGGGAGAGAAAGTAAGGATAGGTCGCGGCCTTTGGGGCAGCCCCGAAGAGTGACCAACACAACAGGCGAATATTGACGAGACAGGTCGTAAGTTGCGACCGAGAGATTGACAATTTATGCGGCGCCTGCACCCGATGTGAGAGGGGAGTGGCTCAGGGGTTGCCGTCTTTCCAGAGGCGTTACATCACGAACTGCAAGGGGGATCTGCGCCGTGAGTCTGGAAATGATGCCGACAATGCTCACACAGGCCGTCATCAGCGGCTTGCTGATGGGCGCGGTGTACGCCCTTCTCGCGCTCGGCCTCACGATGGTCTTCGGCGTGATGCACGTCATCAATATCTCTCACGGCGAGATGCTCATGCTGGGCGCCTACGTGAGCTTCTGGCTCTTTCATCAGTTCGGCCTGAGTCCCCTGCTGGCCATCCTGGCTGCCGCCCCGCTCATGTTCGCCGTGGGAGCTCTCATCGAAAAGGGCATCGTCGACAAGATCGTCGAAGACATCGAGACGAACTCGCTCCTCGTCACCTTCGGTATCTCCATCTGCATCGTGAACATCGGCATCTGGCTGTGGACCACCGACTTCAAGGCCATCCCCTATCTCTCCGGCTCGTGGTTCTACGGCTCGCTCGTGTTCCCCAAGCCCCGGGTGGTGGCCGCCGTCCTCGCCTTCGCGCTGACGGCACTCGTCTACTTCTTCTTGAAATACTCCCGGCTCGGGAAGGCCATCCGCGCCACCGCGGGCAGCCACGACCTCGCGGCCACCTGCGGAATTTACGTGAAGCGCATCTATTTCATCACCTTCGGCCTCGCTAGCGCGATGGGCGGGGCCGCGGGCGTTTTGGCGAGCATCATGTTCGCGATTTACCCCGAGATGGGCGAATCGTTCCTGATGCGCTCGTTCACCGTCATCGTGCTCGGAGGGATGGGCCACGTCGTGGGCGCCATGCTGGGTGGGATGATCCTCGGGGTGGCGGAGGGCGTGGGCAGCCTCTATCTGAGCGGCGAAGGCGGGGGGGCCATCTCCTTCGCCATCCTGCTGCTCATTCTCATCTTTCGTCCTACCGGCCTCATGGGCCGCCGGGCGGAATGAAACGCAAGTGAGAAAATTCGCCCTTCTCATCGCCGCGCTGGCCGCGCTTTGCCTGTATCCCGTCTTCATGGGGCCTTATTTCATATCGATGGCGCTTTTGATCTTCATGTACATCAGCCTGGCCGGGAGCTGGAACATCATCTCCGGCTTCGCGGGCTACATCTCGCTCGGACACGCGGTCTTTTTCGGCTTCGGCGCCTATCTGACGGCGCTACAGATTACCAACTGGGGAACCCACTGGCTGCCCGCCTCCCTGCTCGCGGGTCTCGGCGCGTCCCTGCTGGCGGTTCCCGTGGGAGCGCTCTGCCTGCGCTTGAGAGGCCCCTTTTTCGCCATCTTCATGCTCGGGCTGAACGAGCTGATGGCCATCATCGCCTCGGTATTCGACGAGATCACCGGCGGCGCGGAGGGAATCTCCCTCCCCATCCTGCGCCAGATCATCCCGCTCTACTTCGCGATGGGCCTCACGGCGCTCTCGGTGTTCCTCGTCATGTCGTGGCTCGAATCGAGCCGATTCGGCCTGAGGCTCCTCTCCATCAGAGAAGACGAGACGGCCGCCGACACGCTGGGGACGAACACGACCCTCTACAAGCTGATCGCCTTCATCATGAGCGCGTTCTTCCCGGGCGTCGTGGGAGGATTTTACGCGCGCTACATCACCTACATCGACCCCGAGACCGTGTTCAACATCCTCTTCAGCGTCCAGATGGTGCTCATGTGCATCCTGGGCGGTCGAGGCACGGCGTGGGGACCGGTAATCGGAGCGACGGCGCTCTATCTCATCCTGGAGTTCACCTGGGCGAATTTTCCCCACTTCCACAAGCTGGCGTCGGGGACTCTGATCGTCTTGATCATCCTCTACGCCCCGCGCGGGATAATGGGCTTCATATACGGGAGGGGACTTGCGCAGTTGCGGCCTTCCTTCAGGAACTGAAGTCATGCGCCAACCTTGCGGTGAAGTTTGATGGATAAAGGGGTATGATGGAAAGATATTCAGGAAAATAAAACGCCGGGTGAACGCGCACCGGCCATCGGATTAACTATTGTTCCGCATCGTCTTTCACGAGGAGCGCACAATGGAATACACGAAATCGGAAGCGAAAGCGTATTGCCGGGAACACATGACGGGCGTCTGGGCCGCGCTGAC
>JAPPHK010000261.1 GCA_028820795.1 Nitrospinota bacterium
GTCATTCCGGCGAAAGCCGGAATCCATTTTTACGCTTTTCGCCTTTCGTCAGGGTCCCCGCGCATCGGCGGGGAATGGAACGCCGCCGTGTGTTCATTCGCACCCGCAAAAGGGTTCGGTCGAACCCTTCCGCCTTGGTCGGCTCCGACACCGGAATGACGATCAAAAACGCACGACCTCTTCGGGACAGTTCGCGACCTGTCCCTGCGAACCTTCCTCCCCGGTCGCTCCATTCACCGGATCACGTATCCGGAACTTTTCCAACAACCCTCTCAAAGAGCGATTCGGCCCCCCTCTCTACCTCATCCTGAGTAGCCGCCGAAAGTCAAACGAGACTGATGAGGCCTGTTGAAAAAGTCTGATGAATGAGCGTTTGTGTCCTTTGTAGTGACAGCCCCTCCTCGTGGCTGTCCCGCAGACCTGCGCCTCCACCCGGAAGGCGAAGTTCGCAAATCGAACGGATATCAGGGATCCGAACGGCAACGGGGAGAAAAACCGCAAGAAGGTCCGCGCCGGCACCAGGGCGGACACGCAGGTCCGCCCCTACGGGAAACACATTCCCTGCTGCCGGGGACTTTTTCAGCAGTCCCCCCCCGGTCGCGATTGAGCTCCCGCATCGGCCGGTCGATTTTCCTCTTCGGGTGAAATCGACACCCGCTCCTCCACCGGTTTCGACCGCGCATTTCCCCGTATTTGCAGAGCCGGGTGACGAAGCGTCCGGGAGTATCCTGAAAGATTGGCCTGTTTCACGATTTCCCCGTTCCGGGGATGCGCGGGGTCTGCTTCTCCGGTCGAAGCCGTGGCGCCGGCGGAGGCCGCCGCCCGCAATTGCCCGCATGTGCGGTCAGCGGGATTTCGGGGCGGCGGGGTATGCTGGAGAGGCCGCCCGCCGGCCTTTGGTTTTTCGGGCGGAGGAGCGGGCGCGGAGCGCGGGAGCGGGGTGGCCGCTGCGGTAAGGCGGCAAACGGGTAAAATGCAAAAAATAATATCTGAAAATTTCGATAAAATTCGATAAATTCACGGGGTTATTCGATAAATAACGGTAAATTGTCTTCATGGGAAATGACGCAGTTGCAGCGCGACGCAGGGGAATTCTGCCATGGCCGGCGGTTCATTCGATGACGGTAAATGCGCGCAAATGCGGGGAGCCGCGGCGCTGCCCGGAATTTCCGCCGGGCGCATCGAGAGGGCGTTCTCCCGGTCATGAACGGTGAGAACGGCTCTCGCCTCCCGCGCCCGCCTGTGGAGACGATGACATAAGGTATTGAAATCGCTTACCTTCCCTGGAATTCGGCGGCTCGTTTCTCCAGGAACGCGGAGGTTCCCTCGGTCTTGTCCTCGGTCGTCATGAGGCAGGCCTGGCCTAAGCGTTCGGCCACCATGCCGGCCTCGGGGCCGAACTTGAGGCCGGTGTTGATGGCGATCTTGGCGATGCGCACCGCCAGCGGACCCTTGCTCATCATCTTTTTCGCGCATTTGCGCGCAGCTTCCAGCAGTTCCCCGGCCGCGACGACCTGGTTCACCAGCCCGATGCGGTGGGCCTCGTGCGCGTCGATGACGTCGCCCGTCAGGATGAGTTCCTTCGCCTTCCCGACGCCCACCAGGGAGGCGAGCCTCTGGGTGCCGCCCGCGCCGGGCATGATGCCGAGATTGACCTCGGGCTGTCCGAACCTGGCGTTTTCGCTCGCGATGCGGATGTCGCAAGCCATTGAAAGTTCACAGCCTCCGCCGAGGGCGAAGCCGTTGACCGCGGCGATGACGGGCTTCTCGACGACCTCGAGCCGCATGAGGGCGCGCTGCGATGGGGCGGCCAGGCCGTCGATGAGGGTCCGCCCCTTGATCTGGGCGATGTCCGAACCGGCGGCGAAGCATTTATCGCCCGCGCCCGTGAAGATGATGACCCCCACCTCGTCGTCCGCCTCAAGTTCTTCCACGGCGACCCCCACCTCGCGCCAGGTCTGGGGGTCGAGCGCGTTTCGCTTCTCGGGACGGTTGATGGTGATGAGCGCGATTCCTTCTGACTTTTCGATCAACAGGTTCTTGTAAGGCATTCATCAAACTCCTTTTGGGTTGCGTATGTGAGGTTCTCAATGAAGAGAAGAATCATGGATTTCCTGAACCGATGAGAAGATAGCTTATCGTACGGTGTTCGTCACCTGATGATGCGACGGTGGGATTTTAGTAAAATATCAACGATTTTCTCCCTCCGAGATATCACCCTGATTTTTTGGGGCATTGTCAAATCTAAAAAAATCAAATACTTGGACAGAATACCCTCGCTGCTAGCAGCCGATGCGATTGAGTGCTAATAGCGCTTGACAAACAAACTCATTTTCCATATATACACTCGCGCAGAAACAAGGAGTCGGAAATTCGGGTGGTGTTTCGCCCGGAACACGGCTCAGCAGGTCAACATGCTTGGCTGATATAGCAGCGTAATTCCACTGACAAGGAGGAAGTGATGGCAAAGGTCAAAACCAGGATACAGCCTCTTCAGGATCGCA
>JAPPHK010000294.1 GCA_028820795.1 Nitrospinota bacterium
GTGGGCAGGCTCCTGATTCAGGCCGTCTACGCCAAGGATTTCCCCCTGGTGCAAGCCTCGGTGACCATCACCGCCCTGATTTTCGTGTCTTTGAACCTCATTGTTGACTTGATGTATTCCGTCCTCGATCCCAGGGTGAGACTCCATTGAGCAGAACCGCCTATTTCTGGACGCCCGAATCTCTCATGCACGATAACGGCCGGCATGTAGAGAACATGGAGCGCGCCAAACGTCTCGCACCCGAGAGAATCCTTCCGCAAGTCGAATCGCTCAGACACATGGAGATTACGGCCCACGATGCTGGAGAGTGGGTTCTTAAAGTGCACGAGGAATCACACCACCGTTTCGTGCGCGAGGCGTGTGCAGATGGCAGGTGCATATTGGATGGCGGTGACACATTGGCCGGACCCGGAAGCTATGAGGCCGCCCTCGCCGCCGTGGATGGTGCCTTGAGCGCTGCGGACGCCGTCGTGAACGGGGAGGCTCTCAACGCCTTTTGCGCCGCCAGACCCCCGGGCCACCACGCTTTGCCGTTTCAATCCATGGGTTTCTGCCTGTTCGCCACCGCCTCCATCCTGGTCCGGTATCTACAGGAAAAACATGGGCTTCAGAGAATCGCCGTCGTGGATTGGGACGTGCATCACGGAAACGGCACGCAGCATATCTTCTGGCGAGATTCGGATGTGTTTTTCGTCTCCCTGCATCAGCATCCCCACTACCCCGGTACGGGGCTTGCGGGCGAGACGGGAGAAGGAGCCGGGGAGGGTACGACGCTGAACATTCCCGTTGCGGCGGGTACGCCCGAGGAGTCATATCTGGCGAAATTTCAGGAAAGCGTCATCCCCGCCATCGAGGCGCACGGGCCCGAGGCGCTCGTCGTATCGGCGGGATTCGACGCGCACCGGGACGATCCGCTAGGAGGACTGATGATCACAGAAGCCGGTTTCGCCCGCATGACAGGGTGGTTGAAAGCGCTTGCCGAAAGCCTTTGTAAGGGGCATCTCATCTGTCTACTCGAAGGTGGGTATAACCTCGACGCATTGGAGCGCTCCGTCGTAGCGCATTTAAGAGAACTCTCTGCTTAACGGGTCTTTATGCTGGTTTCTGGAAGCAGGACAATAAATTAGTTGACTAACTAACTAAATGATCTTATATTATGTAGCGCTTGTAAGCGATTTCGGAACATATGGGTTGTAAGCGAAATTTCAATTGCCCAGGTGGATGATGGTGGAGACAGCAACGGAGACGCCCAAAGGCCTCAAGGCCTCCGCAACGAAACAAAAAATCATCGAAGCGGCTGCGCGGCTCGTTTATCACAGAGGCTTTCACGCCACATCGCTCGATATGGTGGCGCAGGCAGCTCTGGTGAACCGTGGGAGTCTCTATTATTTTTTTCGCTCCAAGAAGAACCTGGGGCTCGCCGTCATCGATCACTATGAATCGCTTCTTCATGAGAATTACCTTGCCCCCTCGTTTGATATCGAAGCGAGTGGGCGTGAGAAAATCAGGCGTCTTGCGGAATCCTATGCCCGAATGCCGATTCAGGATTCTCCGTGCTGTGGATGCCCCATCGGGAATCTCTCGCTGGAGCTTAGCGCACTGGATGAGGGGATGCGTGTGCGGCTGAAAGAGGTCTGGGACGGCGTTTTCGAGAGAATCGCTCTCGTATTGGCGCAGTCTCAAGAGGATGGAGACCTTCCGGGGAATATTGCACCGCTCGTTTATGCGCGATCTTTCTTCTCGCAGATTCAGGGTGCGCATATCATCGCGAGGTGTTCTCAGGATGAGGCATCTTTATACGAAGACTGCGAGCGTGCTTTCATGAGCCTGCCTTGGGCGCAGAAAGAGGAGACGCGATGAACGGGGGAGGTCGTGGATTCAGGGGTGGAGGCGTATTTTATTCCAGCGGATGGCGGTGGATCGTCTGGTGCGTATTTTTGCTGGGTGTCGTACTCGCGTGGCTTTTCGCCAGGGGTTATTTCGACACCCTTCACGACCCGGACGCCGTGCCTCGCGTCGTTACTCCGCGCGGAGACCTCGCCGCCGAGGAAAAATCCAACATAGAGCTATTCCGCCTTTCATCTCCGTCTGTGGTCTATATCACGAGGCTGGCGATGAGGCGCGACAGGTTCAGTCTCAATTTGTTCGAGATTCCCCAAGGCACGGGTTCGGGTTTCGTCTGGAATGATCAGGGCCACATCATCACGAACTTTCACGTCATCCAGGGAGCGAGCGCTCTTCGCGTGACTCTTGCGGACCACTCCGAGTGGGACGCGCGTGTGGTTGGGATATCACCGGATCAGGATTTGGCGGTTTTGTTCATCAATGCGCCGAAAAGCCAAATCAAGCCGATCGCCATCGGCCGCTCCTCCAATCTGCAGGTGGGCCAGAGGGTGTTCGCCATCGGCAACCCTTTCGGGCTGGATCAGACGCTCACGTCGGGAATCATCTGCGCAGTGGGACGCGAGATCTACGGAGTGTCGGGCCGCAAG
>JAPPHK010000285.1 GCA_028820795.1 Nitrospinota bacterium
TGTGGCCCGTGTCGAGCTTTCGCTCTAACCACAGGCTGTAGCGCGACATGCTGAAGCAGAAGATGAAATAGATGACGGCGGCCAGGATGTAGGATTCATGCTCGAGGCCCAGCCATTTCGGGTCCGTCACCGCGGAGCGGGCCACCAGCAGCAGATCGAACAGCCCGATAATCGAAACCAGGGCCGTATCCTTGAAAAGCGCGATGAAGGTGTTGACGATGCCCGGAATCACTATCTTGAGCGCCTGGGGCAGGATGATCAGCTGCATCGACTTCAAGTAGTTGAGCCCCAGCGCCTGGGCCGCTTCGGTCTGGCCCTTGGGCAGCGCCTGCAGCCCGCCTCGCACGACCTCGGCCATGTAGGCGGAGGCGAACATGATGAAGCCTATCAGGGCGCGCAGCAGTTCGTTGGCGTTCACCCCCTCGGGCGTGAAGAGCGGCAGCATGAATGAGGCCATGAAGAGCACGGTGATGAGCGGCACCGACCGCCAAAGCTCGATGAAGGCGATGCAGATCGTGCGGACGACGGGCATCTCCGAGCGCCGCCCGAGCGCCAGCAGAATCCCTATCGGCAGGGAGAACAGGATGGCGACCGAGGCGAACACGAGGGTGAGCGTGAGACCGCCCCACTTGTGCGTCGGCACACTCTCCATGCCGAAAGCGCCGTGGAGCAGAACGTAGGCGACGATGGGGAAGCCGAAGACCAGGAACAGCGCGGCGAAGGTGCGGCCCGGCACCCTGTCGGACAGCACCGGCAAGAGATTGATGCAGAAAAGTATGAAGGTGAGGTTCACCCGCCAGCGCTCGGGCTCGGGATAGAAGCCGTAGATGTACTGCCCGAACCGTTTCGGCACCAGAACCCAGCAGGCCCCCTCGATTCCCCGGCAAGACTTGTTCGACTCTCCTTCCCAGAGCGAGTTGATGAAGGCCCACTCGAACAGCGGCGGCACGATCAGGTAGAGGAGATAGAGCGTAAGCAGCGTGAGCGCCGTGTTGAACGGCGAGGAGAAGAGGTTCTCCCGCATCCAGCCGGCGACCCCTGAGGTCGAGACCGGTGGCGGCGCCTGGGGGATATGTTCGGTGCGGACGAATATCCTGCCGGAATTCGAGATATCGCTCATGGCATCACCTCTCCACCAGCGATATGCGCCTGTTGTACCAGTTCATGTAGAGCGAGATCAGCAGGCTGAAGGTGAGGTACACCACCATGCACATGGCGATTATTTCTATCGCCTGGCCGGTCTGGTTCAGCGAGATTCCGCCGAAGACGTTGAACAGGTCGGGGTATCCGATGGCGATGCCGAGCGAGGAGTTTTTCGCGAGGTTCAGGTACTGGCTCACCAGCGGCGGTATGATGACCCGGAGCGCCTGGGGGATGATGACGAGCCGTAAAGTCGGCGCCGGCCGGACACCCAGCGAATAGGAGGCCTCCTGCTGGCCGCGCGAGACGGCGAGGATGCCGGCGCGCACGATCTCTGCGATGAAAGACGAGGTGTAGACCGTGAGCGCGGCCAATGTGGAGAACAGCTCAATCGGTACCTCGACGCCGCCTGTGAAGCGGAACCGGCCCATTTTGGCGTATTCCCAGGTAAGCGGAAAACCCATCGCCGCCGAAACGAGTAGCGGAATGCCGATCAGGATGCCGAGCGACGTCCAGAGTACGGGGAACTGCTCGCCCGTCGCGTCTTGACGCCTGCGCGCCCATTTCTTCAGGTAGAACACCACTGCGACGGCGACTACGACCGATATCACGACCACAGAGAAGCCGGGCAGCGGGATAGGCTTCGGTCCGGTCACACCCCGATTGTGGATGAAAAGCGTACCGAACGGCGGTATCGCCTGGCGAACCAGGGGGAGCGACTGAAAGACCGCGAAGTGCCAGAACAAGAATTGCAGCAGCAGCGGGACGTTGCGGACGGCCTCGATATAGACTCCAACGAGGCGCGAGACCAGCCAGTTGTTCGAGAGCCTGAGCACGCCGAGAATGAAGCCCAGAATCGTCGCCAGCACGATTCCGAGCACGGATATCAGGAGGGTGTTGAGCAAGCCGACGACGAAGACCGCGCCGTGGGTCGAGCCCTCCTCGACGGAGTAGGGTATGAGGGTGAGCGGAATCTCGAAACCCGCCGGGTTATTGAGGAAATCGAAACCCGTCTTGATGTTGCGTTTCTCAAGATTGATGATCGTGTTGTGGATCAGGTAGACACCGAGGCCAACGAGGGCCAGGACGAAGGCGACCTGGAATGCGATCGCCCGGACTTTGGGGTCGTACCACCACCGGGCAAAGCCCTGCCGCCCGCCGCCGTCTTGAGAGTCTACCGCCATTTCGAGCCCCCAAAGTGCGACTTCTCCTGCGCGGTATTCTTGTCTTAGGAACGCGCCGCCCCGCGGCCGGGGCCCACCCCGGGCCGGGACACGTTGAGGGTTCCAAGTAAGTGGGGGTTTAGGGAAGGAGGGGGGTTTAGTATTACGCCCTTCGGGCAA
>JAPPHK010000030.1 GCA_028820795.1 Nitrospinota bacterium
GCAAGCTCATCGAAGCGTCCTGTCGGTCGGGAGATCGTGATTCGGCGGCGTCCATCCCATGAACCAGCGGAGAACTCTATCGCAACGGGGCGTCCCATGCACCCGGGGAAAGGGATGTCGGCGATTTTGGATATTTTCCTCCTGTAGGGGCGGACCCATGTGTCCGCCCGCAGATTTCGCTTCGCCGTCATTCCGGGGCACGGCGAATCACTTTGACTTTCCTAGCGCCTTAGGAAACACTGTTTCGTTCAGCTATTACACGAGGGCTGAGATAAAAATGACCCACCGAAATTGGTCCGATGGCGAGATCCACGCCATCGTGGACGACTACTTCGATATGCTTCGGCATGAACTGGCCGGGCTGTCTTATAACAAAAGCGAACACCGGCGCACTCTGAAGAAAACAATTGATCGTTCAGATGGTTCGATTGAACGAAAGCATATGAATATCAGTGCGGTGATGGCCGTACTCGGCCTTCCTTACATAAAAGGTTACCAACCCCATAGACACTACCAGAGAGCGTTGTTTGAAGCCGTCGAAACCCACCTTAATCGAAACCTCAAATTGTATTCTTCTTTAACCGGGGAAGACATCGTCCCCCAAGGCCCATCCGGGGAACTTTTGCTCGAATCAAATTTGGCATTTGACGAGGCGCCCCCGTCGCGCAGAGTATCGGAGCAGAATTTATCACAGGACATACGCCGTATCGTTCATAGATTTGAGCCCCCTGCCGAAAGAGATGCCAGAAATCGAAAACTCGGAGAAGCGGGGGAAGAATTCGTATTCGAGGCCGAGAGACGACGTCTATATGACATTGGCAGGAAAGACCTATCCGCTCGCGTCTGTTGGGTTTCCCGCGACAAGGGAGACGGATACGGTTACGATATTTTGTCCTTTACTGGGATTGGCAACCAAGCAGAACGAGAACGCTGGCTGGAGATCAAAACCACGACCGGCCCTAAAACAACACCCTTTTTTATCACCAGAAACGAGTTGTCAGTTTCAGGGGAGTATCCTGATTATTTCAGATTAATCAGACTCTACGATTTCAGGCGTCAAGCGCGAGCATACTGTTTGAAACCACCACTGGAAAATCACGTTCAACTCTCTCCGACAATCTATCGTGCTACCCCTAAGGGGGCTGTTGAAAAAGCCCGTGCCGGTCGGGATTGACCCACCGCGCGGAATCGGGCTTCGCAGAACGCTTGACGCTCTCATTCCGAGCAAACACCCCGAACCCTCATCCTGAGTAGGCGCGTAAGCGCCGTATCGAAGGCACGGACCCGACCGGTGAGGGAGGGTTCGCCGAGGCGCATCTCTCCGGCGGGTACTAACTTCGGCCCTTCGATACGCGGCTTCGCCGCTACTCAGGGTGAGGCGGAGCGGCGGGTTGCGTAGGACGATGCGAGACTCCTGAACTTCCGGTAGTTTTCCCCCTTGACGTCGCCCAATAATATGGTCTATATTAGACTATATCTTCTCGCTTGAGGGAGCCATGGCCGAACAGCATCCCGAACCCCGCCGAGTCTGGACCGTCGCCGAGGCCAAGGCGCGTTTGTCCGAGGTATTGCGCCGCGCCGAGGAGGAGGGGCCGCAGCACATCGGCAGGAGGCGGCCCTTCGTGGTCGTGCCCGCCGAGGCGTGGGACGCGAAAAACCCGCCCCGCAAGCCCATGGGGCAGTGGCTGGTCGAGAACATGCCGCGCGGCGCGAACCTGGAGATCCCGGCAACGAGAAGTTCCCGGAGAGAGACCCCCTTCGCCGATGAAGAGGCCGAATGAGCGGGTTCCTCCTCGACACCAACGTCATTTCGGAGTTGACGAGGGACGCGCCGCATTCGCGGGTGACGGCGTTCCTCGCAGGCGCTGAGGACCTGTGGCTCTCCGCCGTCGTACTGCACGAGCTGGATTTCGGCGTGGCGCTGCTGCCGCCCGGCCACCGCCGCGAGGGAATCCGCGCGACATTGTCCGCATTCACCTCGGAATATGAGGATCGGGTTCTGCCCGTGGGGCGGCCCGAAGCCGCCCGGGGCGCGGCCTTGAGGGCGCGGGCGCATCGGGCGGGCCGCGTGCTGGATATGGGGGACGCTCTCATCGCGGGGACGGCCGCGGCGCACGACCTTGCGATTGCGACGAGAAACGTCCGGGATTTCGACGGCCTCGAACTCGACGTCATGAACCCCTGGGACGCGCCGTAAGCGCCCGGCCTTGAACTCTCCCCTTGTCGGGGTTGGTGAAAAACCCACCTCACTCATCCTCTCCTTACCTTGAAAACGAACCCCCCCTACCCCCCCTGTCAAGGGATTGTTGAAAAAGTCCACAGAAGGAACACGCCGAATTTCACTCCCCCCTTGAGGGTCGGCCTTTCCTCCTCGGGAAGGCCGACAACGAGACAAGGGCGAAGCCCGCAGGCGAGTTGGTGGGGGGACATGCCAC
>JAPPHK010000128.1 GCA_028820795.1 Nitrospinota bacterium
GTGCTCTCGTCCTGGGCACCGCCGCGGTGGCACTCGTCAATCACGACGAAATCGAAGAAATCGGGCGGATAGCCGGTGAACACCCGCTCGCCGTCGCCAGTCATAAAGGTCTGGAAGATGGTGAAGAAGACGCTGGCGTTTTTCGGTGGCCGTCCACCCCGCTTGCGCAAGGAGCTTGGGTCGATGCGCGCCACGGCGTCCGGGGGGAAGGCGGAGAAAGCGTTGTAGGCCTGATCGGCGAGGATGTTCCGGTCAGCCAAGAAAAGGATCCGCGGGCGGCGCACCGGCTCGCCCGCCAGGCTCCACTTCGCCTGGAACAGCTTCCACGCGATCTGGAAGGCGATGGAGGTTTTGCCGGTGCCGGTCGCCAGCGTCAGCAGGATGCGCCGGTCGCCCCGCGCGATCGCTTCGAGCGCCGCCGCGATGGCCTTGTGCTGGTAGTAACGGGGTTCCCACTTGCCGCCGTCCCGCTCGAATTCGATCTCGCCGAACATGTCGCGCCACGGGTTCGGCTCGGCGAAAATGCGGTCCCACAGCTCGTCCGGCGTTGGAAATGGCAGGTCCATGTCGCCCTCGGCCCCGGTCGCCATGTCGATGCCGTACCATTCGAGCCCGTTCGAGGCGTAGGCGAAACGAGCGCCGAGACGGCCAGCATAGTCCTTGGCCTGCCCGACGCCTTCAGTATGGCCGAGTCCAGCCCGCTTGGCCTCCAGCACGGCGAGCTTCTGCCCCTTGTGGAACAGCACATAGTCGCAGGAAAGCCCCTTACCCCGCTTGCCGCCGGCCTGGATGCGGCCGGGGCAGATCATCTCGCGCCGGATGCGCGAGCCTTCGACGACGCCCCATCCCGCCTCGTGCAGCACCGGATCGATCCGATCCGCGCGGGTTTCAGCTTCGGTCTCGTCGTGAGGGATCATGGTGGCGCTTGCGTCACGTCAGCGCACCGGAGAAGGCACGTTCAAGGAGGGACCGACGGAGTTCGTCGAGGTTTGCGACCCTAGCTTGGTACGTATTTTGTAGCTCGACTAGCACGTCGCGAGCTGTATCAAGTTTGGAAACAGCCCTTTCTGCTTGTTCCGGCGAAGGATAGGGCATGAGGAATCTAGCAAGTGACTTACCTGTAAAGTGTTGGATTCCAGAGCCAGTATAGTACCGCCTTAATCGCCCAGTTTGATCCTGAAGGAACAAGAAATACATCAGAAGTGGTCCATAAACTGGATTTGAAAATCGAACACGATGGAGCGCCTTTTGAAAAAACATTTCTCCATCTTCATTCCAAACGGCGGCTCTTCCGGGATAGCCACCCTCACAAATCAACAAGTCTCCTCCAACTATAGAATATCGTTCCCGTTCGTTGTCTTGAATTCGCATCTCTAGGAGGTCAGTTCTATCAATCTTGAACCAGCGGACATTTATATTTCTCAGATATTTGCGTAACGACCCCCTATTTTTTGTTTGTCCAACATCTTTCTCAAGCAATGATCAGCCACATCACCCACGGGTGTCTGCGGTGCTTCCTGTAGACAAGAAAACAACGATGATACTTGTGCAACAAAAAGGTCGAGAGCATCGCTTAGGTTCGCTTCCGCGTGGGTGTGGGCGCGATCCAGACCGTCGAAGGCTTCGTCCAGAACCGCAACGATCCGCCGTTGTTCCTCCAGCGGCGGGACAGTTATGTGTAGGTCGCGAAGTGCAGAAACATTCAGATTTTTTTGTGCGGTTCCCCGGCCAATCTCGTAGATTTCCTTTTGTCGGGCTAACAGTTGCGTGTCAAGGAACTCTTGGGAGAGATTGGTGGAATCGCGCGAGTGAATCGAAAGCCCGCTATCGTTCAGAAAGAATTTTCCGCCAACCCACCGAACACATTCTTCGGACATTCCAAAGCGAGCAACAATCATGCAGTTTTCGCGGTTGTAGTTGTCAACCTGAAATGTTTTTCCACCTCCACCGTAAACAGGATACTTGGAGCCTTGATCGCGTGTCTTCACTACACGCGTCCCATAGCGAACTTCGCCGAACTCCTTGAGAGTCCCAACCTTCCAGCCCGGCTTCACAGCATCCCCCGAATATTCTCAAGAATCTTGGCCGTCTCGGCGTCGCGGGCGAGCATGTCGGCGATAATCTCTTCGGGGCTGCGCAGGGGGGCTTCCTCGGGCGCGTTAGGGTTTTTGACCGAAAGGTCCAGCGTATCTTCATCCAGATCGGCGCGGGCGATGCGCCAGCTTTTTTGACCTTCCGCGAAGGTTTCCTGAAGTACATTGAACTCTTCCAGGTCGGCGTCGTTCAGCGGACTGGTCTTACCAAGGGTGCGGCCGGGATCGAGCTGGTAGACCCAGACGTCTCGCGTCGGCGCGCCCTTTTCGAAGAACAGCACCACTGTCTTGACGCCCGCGCCCTGGAAGATG
>JAPPHK010000169.1 GCA_028820795.1 Nitrospinota bacterium
GTGATATGCCTCGAACCAAGGCATGTAGACCAAAAAGTCAACATGGTTTTTGGGGTGTGGAAAAGAAAACTGTGAAAGCCATAGTTGATTGGATTCTTGGTAAAACTCCACCAGAATGGGTAAATCCTTAGTAGTAATAATTTTACATAGTTGAGTTTGGGCACTGTTGTATATAAGTCCCAAAAGAAATGAGCGAGGCTGTAAAGCTCATTGATAGGCCTGATCTTGAAAATGGAATCTACGCTTACACGTATCTACATTATCTGAATCATGCCGTCATACCTTCAAAAGACGGTCTTACCGATGATCGAACACTCATCAAAATCGGTCTAACATCCGACACTCTAAAAAAACGATTGCAAGGTGAAAAACCCAGATGCCTGAGGATCCAATCCTCTTGTTCTTCTTCAAAGCCGGCGAACGCGCAGAGGAATCGGAAACAAAAGATACGTGGAATAATAATCTTAAAAAAATGGAAACGACCATTCACGATCACTTGAAAGCAATCGGCCATAAGAAATCCAGTTCTGGAGGTGGCGGCAATGAGTGGTTCCTGACCAATTCCGCCACCATCAAGTCGACGGCTAAGCTCATGAAACTGGAAGTCGTTTATAACCGTGTAGAAGAGCAAGCGGAGTCAGACAACGAGGACTGACCACTCACCTATATCATCTCGCGCAGGCATCACGTTCCCGAAGGATCCCTACGGTAATGAAATTCTCCCTCCCTTTCGGCAGAGATACTCCAAATGCCGTAATTCCGGCATACGACCGGAACAGTCTCGCGCCCCGTAGGGACAGGTCGCGACCTGTCTCTTTCGTAAACGAGAATAACCTCCCTACTCCATCAGGTTCCCCCCGAAACCCCGTTCATCACCGCCGAAACACTTGGATATCCCATTAAAGGGACATATCCTCACTAATATCCTGATATATATCCCATATTATTATAGATATTATAAAAATAATACTTTAATATCTCTTATTATTAGGCGTATTATATTTCCCGGATACAGAGACGACAAACTTTTCCGCATGAGGTTCATCAATATGAGAATTCACCCCGAAACACTGAAAAGGCTGCGCAAGGCGCAGACATGGAGCCAGCAGGAACTGGCCGACAAGGCGAAGATCGAAAAAAAGACCATCGGCCGCTTAGAGAGCGAAAACGGGGGCGAGGCGCGAGAATCCACCGCCCGGCTGCTCGCCACAGCCCTGAAGCTCGGAAATCCCCGGATTCTGGCCCAAGGCCCAGAAACCGAAGCGGTGCGGGAGGAGGTATCCCGGATCCACTTCGATTCCGGCGGTTCCGGCCCCAGGGTCCACCTCGACAGTGAAACCGCCCTCGCCTACGACCTGGTGGAGGAGCACTACGGGGTGGACATGCACCGGCTCATCGAGGAGGCGCCCACCCTCTTCGCACTCCTTGCCGAAGCGAGCCTCGCCGAGCGCCGCCGCCGTATCGGGGAAGCCAAAGCGGCTTTGGAGGAGTTCAACCGCGCCCTGCCCGAACATCTGGCAGAATCCGGGTGGGCATACGCGCAAGAGGAGGAATCCATCGAGCGGCGCGACCTGTTCCGCCACCCCGGCGACATCGAATGGGACGACCCCCGCTGGGAAGAATACAGGAAAGACGGAAACCCCTTCGCCAATTTCCTGAAAAGATTGGCAAAAAATATCGAGGCCGGGGGCGGCGCGCTCGACCCCGCCGACGTCGGGTTCGACCCCGATATCATTTGCCGGGGCCATCTCTTTCCCGAACGCCGCGCGCGCCTGACCGGCGGTTCTCTACGCGCCGAGTGGGTTCTTTCCCACGGATATGCGCGCCTCGGCCAGATTCCCAAACGCCTGCGCAGCGACGGCGAGGAGGTCGCCCGGGAGTGCGCCGAGTGGCTCGAAGCGCAGATAAGCGACGATGAGTGGGCCGAATGCGAAGAGATGATGGCGAGGGCGGAAAGACTCGGGAAAATGCTGGCGGGGGAAACCGGGCCTGACGATAAGGCGGACGAATAGAGGAACCGATACAAAGATGAATGAAACGAAACAGCGCGACATCCGAGAAGAAGCCATGGAATGGGTGAATGACAGTGTGTATTCCTGGATTCGGGAAGGGCTCGACCTCGAGTAAATTTTCAACAGAAGCTGGTTCTACTACGGAATCGTTGTGAAACAAGCAAACAATTCAGCCGGGAAAGGATGAAACGATGGCGAGTGATTCTGTCTTCACCCCCACAGAAAAAGCGGTACTCTTAGCGGCATTCCAGAAGATGGGCGCAATCAGCGATTCTCTGGAAAGAATCGCTGACGCTTTGGAGCGGGCATACAGTTCCACCGAGCGGGACGGCAGAATCCGAATCATCAGCGCACGCGCCGCCAC
>JAPPHK010000013.1 GCA_028820795.1 Nitrospinota bacterium
CAGGATGCGCCGCCTTCTTCAATTCGCCTCATACACAACTTTTGAGAGTAACTCCTGGGAAGAGCGCCGGTGCTCAGTGCCGATGGTACTGCTGCGGCTACCAGGTTCGCCGGCAACACCCAGGGCACCCTGGGCGGCAGGGCCATGTCGGGTTCCTGGACGGGGCAGTTCTACGGCCCCAACAGGGCGCCAGCCGGTTCGGTGGCGGTTCGAACTGAATTCCCCACGACCGCGTCCGGCACCTTCGGCGCCGCCACGGCCGCTGGCACTGGCCCCGGAATCGGTATCCTGGGCTCCTTCGGTACGTGGAAGGCTGACTAGCAAAGCACCACTCCTTCGGTTCCGGGCGTCAACATGACGCCCGGGGCCGGGGGATGGAAAGAGCGTGGCTCTTCGGCGCCGCGCGGGCAGTAGATGGAATCCGGTTTTATCCGCTCGCCCCTTCCGTTTTCCTGGAAGGAACCAGCCTTGGGGGGCAAATGATGAGAATGCTCAGGTTTTTGAGATTGATGGTATGTGTCGCGTGCATTGCGGCATTTGCCTCCGGTTGCGGCGGCGGTGGCGGCGGCGGTACTGCGGAAGAAATGCCGCCGGTGATGGAATGTCCGCAGGGCCAGGTCGGGACGTACCCGAACTGCATGGCTCCGCCACCGACGGATGAGCAGAGGATAGCCGAAGCGAGGCAAACGCTCGCAAACATCGTCACCAACGCTCGCAGCATGGCGCAAACGGCGAGTTCGGCGGCGGCTCAGGTGGAGCTCCACGCGGACGCCACAATCGAGCAGATAGATATGGCGCTCAATCACGCCCTCGCCGCGCAGGCGGCCTTGACGGTTATCGAAGGCGCGGGCGCGGCGGCGAATGCGGCCACCACGGCGGCGGCGGCGGAATTGGCGTTGGAGCAGGCGCAGGCGGCGCTTGATGACCTGATAGCCGCGCAATCGGCAGCGGCGTCCATCCAGAGCGCCGTGGAAGCGGTTGCGAGCCAACGCCAGCAAATGCAGGCGGACGTGGCCGCCCTGACGAACAACTCATCGCTCATCCAGCACGTGAGAGCCAACAAGCTCCTCTCCGACGCGCTGCTGGAGGACCTGGTGGCCGCACGGCTTCTCGTTGGCCCGGCCGGTGATACGGTCCGTACTGAAGCTGATACCGAGACTTGCACTGCGCCGTGCGCCACGTTCCCTGCGAATAGCGGGACCGGCGCGACCGCAGTCACCGGACAGCGAACGGCTTGGGTGGGAACCCTCATTTCGAACAGCAATACGCCTCTCCTTACCGGAACGGGTCGCCTTCCCCACGGCTTTGATCTGGAAATGGAAAGCACCGATGGCGCTACTACTACCTTCATCAACGCCTACACGGACATAACGCAAACGAGACTCAACGTAAGAACCAAAACAAATCATGTGGAAGACACTTCTGACGCTCCAGATGATGGCACCACTGATCTGTATGAAAATAGAGATTTTCCCGACACCGACTATCTCGTCGCGGGAATCTGGATGACGGTGAACAATGCAAATTTGGGCGAGTCCACGATACAAGCCTTCGCGTATGGGAAACAACCCATCCTCGCATCTTTCAATTTCTGCAGTGGTATTGAACAAGCTGCTGCTGACACTACGTCCACATCCGGAACCGCTCCCAACATAGTGACAACGACAACTGTCAGAACTTGTGCCGCTACAGAGGGATTAAGCACCATCGCCGGCGCCAATGGGTTTGTAGAGGAAGGTAAAAACGTAACGGCCACCTACACGGGGGATGCGAACGGCGCCTATATCGCGGGAGGAGAGACGAGCTATTTCACGGGGAGCGTCGAGCTCACCGCCGAGTTCCAGAATCCGATAACTCAAGGAAACCCGACTGCTACGGATGGCGAGGGAAGCATCCAGGGCGCGGTCACGAACATCACCGCCGGCGGACAACAAATGGCTGGCAGTATCGAACTGCAGAAACATACCCTTGGAAATGATATAAGCGCCGCTTTTGCTGGTAATGCCGTCGGCGTGGTTGACGGCAAATCGTTCGGTGGCGATTGGACGGGCCAGTTCTTCAACATGAGATATAAGACAAGGACTCAAACAACGGAAACGAATGATACGGATCCGGCCAATATACGAAAAACGATAGAAACAACATACACGCCCGATGCTCCCGGTTCGGTTGCGGGCGCCTTTTACGTCAAGCAGCTGAGCAATCCGACGGGAGACGCCGCCTTCATCGGGGCGTTCGGGGCGCACAGGCCATAGAGCAGGACGCCTTCGGCCCCGGGGGGTCAAGTCCCCAGGCCGGGGCGAGAGAAGAAAAAGGAAGAAGAGTGGAAAAGGGGGTCGCCCGTTGGTTGCTTCCTCGTGATGAA
>JAPPHK010000185.1 GCA_028820795.1 Nitrospinota bacterium
ACTGAAAATCATGGTGTCGGTGGTTCGATTCCGCCCCTGGGCACCATCATTCCTGCACTTCCAGCCGGATCAGGATTATTCCCCACGGGGTTAGCGGCGAGTTGAAAGATACCGGCGGCGTCCCCCACAACCTCGATATTTGTTTCCCCCCTTTTTGGGCCTGGATGAATAATTATTCGATCCAATAGTGATCGAAGCGTGCTCCGAATCTTGGGACCATTTAAGCTATCGTTATTCAAATTTTTCTCTAGGTTCTCGACCTCATTCCGGTAGATCTCGGACAGATTTGCAGGTAGTTCCGTGATACCCGAAGCCGTTTTCCTTGCGGCAATGTAACGCTCGATTTCCGTCTTCTCGTCTTCAAGGCTAGTCAATTTGTTTCTCAATGAGTCTGAAGATGCTCCGTCCGCAATAGCATCAACCACGTGTTCGATTTTCCGATCAATTTTTGTCACCTTGCTCACAAGGCTAGCTTCCTCGGAACACGCGACTTCAGCGAGGCGCACCAACTCGGCATTCAGTTCGACACAAAACTCCTCGAAATACTCTGGCTGCAGGAGATTTCTTTTTAGACCGGACAAGACGCGAAACTCCAAATCAACCAATTTGATTGTTCGACTATTGTCGCAAGTCGCCTTTTCGCGATGCGTTACACAACCCAACCGATCAGTCGATCGCATAGTGTATGCGCCTTCGCACAGGCCGCATTGCAGCAATCCGCTGAATAAATGCTTGGGACGCCTGGATTTATGCGATGCGCGCTGGTGGTTACGAAACCGCATCTCTTGCGCTTTATCCCACAAATCTCGGGGAACAATTTGCCATTCGGGAATATCGATCCGGACCCAATCGTTCGGAGAGGTTACATGGAGTTCGCTGATCTCTCCCTCCGCAAGCGTGACGATCATCACGCCGGCGAACCGCAGGTGCTTGTAGAGCGTCGCCACGTCCGCCTGGTCGCGGCTCACCCGGTCGAGGGCCTCCGCAACCAGGATCTCGAACGTCCCACGCCGTGCCTCCTCCAGCAGCGCCTGGATGCCGGGCCGCAGGATCATGCTGTCGCCGGAGATCGCGGAGTCCTTGTAGGTACCCGCGATCTTCCAGCCCTCGCCCGTCGCGCGCTCGCGGCAGACCCGGAACTGGTCCTCGATGGATGCCGCTCTTTGCTGGTCGGACGAGTAACGGGCATAGAGCGCGCAGCGAAGCGGGAGGAACTCGCCGGATCGGAAAGGGAAGCGCTCTTCGAAAGGGCCGCCGAAGACGCCAGCGCCGTCCAGATCAGGGTGCTCGGCACCGACCAATCAGAAGAAGAATCGTAGTGCCCCCCTTCCGAAACTCGAGCGAGAGCGCGCAAGAAGTCGTTCGCGGCCGGGGCAATCGACGCTTCAAATTGCGTATCTGTCGCCGATCCAGGACAGCCACTTGCACCAGCGGCCCTCCCGGTCGTGCTCCCTGACCCAGCCTGCTCATTGCTGGTGGGTGAACACGGCGAAGAGCGCGCGCCCCCTGAAGACCGTCTCCCACCCGTTCAGGTCGGATAATCCGAGCATCCGCAGGCACCCGTTCGGATCGTCGGACGTGGTCAAGGGGGCCTCCCGCGTTCGGTTGACAGCGCTCGCGTTGTGCCGAGTCGCCGGTGTGGCTGGGCAGATGAACTCACATTTATCAAAACGACATTAAATTGCCGCCATTTTATACGGACATTTTACATAAATTCGGGCAAAATCAAAAAATGGCGGATCCGTCCATGCCGCCGATGGGGGCTGCGAACCGCAGGAGATATAGTCCATGACGCCAGCAACATATCTGCCTGCATTTGCGGCAGTTTTCTGCCTCGCTTTCGGCGGTAGCGCCTTGGCGGATCCCAGAGGGGTCTGGCGCACGCCCGGCGGCAAATCCCATGTCGAGATTGCGCCGTGCGGCGAAAAGCTGTGCGGCCGGATCGTCTGGCTCAAGGAGCCGAACAACGAGAAGGGCCTGCCGAAGCGGGACGCGGAGAACAGTGACGAATCGCTACGCTCCCGGCCGATCCTGGGACTGCCGCTGCTGACCGGCTTCCCGCAGGAGCCGGACGACGGCGCGTGGCGCGGCGGCGAGATCTACAATCCCGAAGATGGCAAGACCTACAGATCGGTTCTCGAGCCCAAGGGCGCCGACCTCCTGGAGGTCAACGGCTGTGTGTTCATCTTCTGCAAAACGCAGGAATGGAAGCGGGTGAAGTGACGGTCCGCCCGATCTAGACCGGGGGGCGCAAATCGGCCTTCGGCTGGGCACTCTACGACTGGGCGAACTCGCCGTTCACCACCGTCGTCACGACCTTCATCTTCGCGGCCTATTTCGCCGGCGCCATCGCGCCGGAC
>JAPPHK010000129.1 GCA_028820795.1 Nitrospinota bacterium
GTAGAGGCGGTATCCAACTTGGTTAGGGCGGGGTTTTCATCCCTTTCCCAGCCTTCCTCGTCCAAAGGGACAGGAGCTTGGAAACGCCCTCTAACGGCGATACTTATCGCCATCATTATCCTCATCCTCGCGTGCGCGCGCCCGCCCGAGCGGGACGCGGCGGATTTCTACGGCACGGCGCTGACTACCCCCGACGCGGCGCCGGATTTCTCTCTGACGGACCAACTGGGGCGGCCCGTCAGCCTCCACGATATGCGCGGCAACGTCGTCGCGCTGACGTTCCTGTACACCCACTGCCCCGATGTCTGCCCTATCGTAACCAGCCAGTTGCGCGACGTCCAAGCCACGCTTGGGGATGACTCGGCTTCCGTCCGATTCGTCGCGGTGAGCGTGGACCCTGAACGCGATACGCAGCAGGCCGCGCGCGAGTACCTGGGGCGATGGAGACTGGATAACGGCTGGCGCTTCGCAGTCGGAGAACGCGAGGCGCTGTCTGAGGTGTGGGCGAGCTACTACGTCGAGCCGTATGCGGAGGTAGCGGCGACTGACGTTGGGGGGCCGGGAGCGGCGGCGAAAGATACCGCGGTCGCCACGGTCGAGCCGTCCGGCGCGTTGGACGCGCTGTCCGCGCAGATCGCGGAGCGGTTCACTGTGATACACGGCGCGCCGGTGTTTCTGATAGACCGCGCAGGGATGCGGCGGGTGGTGTTTACGCCTCCCCTGGAACCGGATGAGGTGGCGGCGGATATCCGCCTGCTGTTGGAGTGAGAGGCAAGAAGCCAATCAGAGGAACGAGAGACTTGGGGGGTACACCCCGTCCCTACCCTCCCCCGTCAAGAAGGGAAGGAGTTGGGGCCGGGAGCGACGGAGGTTGGACTACGCTACGCGGCGGCTTCTTCCAAGCTCTGCTTGGCGGTTTCTACTATCTGGGCGAAGCCGTCCGGGTCTTGCATGGCGATGTCTGCGAGCATCTTGCGGTTGACTTCAATGCCGGCAAGCCTCAAGCCTCGGATGAAGTTGCTGTAATTAAGCCCGTTGGCGCGGGCGGCGGCGTTTATCTTGATGTTCCACAACTTCCGCATATCGCCCTTGCGTTCGCGCCGGTGGGCGAAGGCGTAGGAGTAGGCGTGGAGCATGGACTCGTTCGCCTGCCTAAATAGCGAGTGGCGGCCTCCCTGGTGCCCCTTGGTCATCTTCAGTATCTTCTTGTGGCGCTTCCGCTTGGTAACGCCGCGCTTGATTCGCGTCATCTCTACTGTCTCCGATGCAACACAGAACCGCCCCTGCGCTAGAGTAGGGGCGGTTGCGATTTGGTCTGATGGGATATTGTAGCAGTAGGCCAGGGTTTCGCGCCAATCAGCGCAAACCGTAAGGGAGAGCGCGCTTCAGCATCTTCACGTCGGAAGGGCTGACTTCGAGCTTCTTGGCGAAGAGGCGTCTCGCGTTGGCGGGCTTCTTCCGGCGCAGGTGGCTGCGGTGTCCCTTCATGCGAACTATCTTGCCTGTTCCTGTTATCCTGAACCGGCGCTTGGCTCCCTTGTGTGTCTTGAGTTTAGGCACGCGCTTTCTCCGATCTTCGTTCGCCGCGCCGCTCGTTGGCAGCGGGCAGGTTGGTTGGAGCCAGAACCATGGAGAGCATCCTACGGCTTTCGAAGCGGGGCGCGCTTTCGAGCGCGGCGTCGTCCACAAGCGCCTCGGCGACCTTGCGAAGCAGCGTCATGCCGATCTCCGGGTGATCGCCCTCGCGTCCCCGGAACATGACCGAGACCTTGACCTTCGATCCCTGTCCGAGAAGCCGTTTGACTAGGCGCGTCTTGGACAGGCGGTCGTGCTCGCCGATCCGCGTCTTCATGCGAACCTCTCGCAGCTCGTTCGTGGGCCTCAGCCGGCGCGCCTTGCGAGCCTCGCGCTCTTTGCGGGTGGCTTCGTACTTGAACTTGCCAAAGTCCATCAGGCGACAAACGGGCGGCTTGGCGGTGGGGGCGACCTCCACCAAGTCGTATCCGCGTTCGTCGGCGATTTGGAGCGCCTCTCGCGTAAGCATGACGCCTAGCTGAGTACCCTCTTCGTCGATCACGCGCACCTGCGGGATGCGGATCTGCTCGTTAGCTCTGTAATCCCTGGGGGGTATTCTGGCACCTCTTTTCGCGTATATTAAATTGAGCCCGAGCGATTTCGCTTGGCTTGCCTTTAATATATCATATATGTTGGGATTCGGCAAGCGTCCCTTCCCATCCCAATTTTAACGCAGAGGCGCAGAGACGCGGAGGATTTCTAATTTGGGTTCCCTTGCCCTCCTTCCTCTGCGCCTTTGCGTTGACACGGGTGGGACGCGCCTAGCGGTCTTCG
>JAPPHK010000051.1 GCA_028820795.1 Nitrospinota bacterium
TTCCCGTCATCGACCACTACTGGCAGACGGAGACCGGCTGGCCGATGCTGGCGAACCCTATGGGCATCGAACACATGCCCGTCAAGTACGGTTCTCCCTCGAAGCCGGTGCCCGGCTACGAATTCAAGGTGCTCGACAGCGAATGCCGAGAACTCGGCGCGGGCGAGATGGGCGCGCTGTGCGTCAAACTTCCCTTGCCGCCCGGGTGCCTGCCCACGCTGTGGAACGCGGACGAGCGCTACGTCGACTCCTATCTGAGCGAATACCCGGGCTTCTACAAGACGGGCGACGCGGGATACATGGACGAGGAGAACTACGTATACGTGATGTCCAGGACGGACGACATCATCAACGTGGCGGGCCACAGGCTTTCCACGGGTGGGATGGAAGAGGTCCTCTCGGCCCATCCCGACGTGGCCGAGTGCGCCGTCATCGGCGTGAAGGATCAGCTCAAGGGCCAGCTCCCGCTCGGTTTCCTGGTGCTCAAGGCGGGCGTTGAGAGAAATGACGAGGAAATCGTCAGCGAGGTCGTACAACTCGTACGCAGTCAAATCGGCGCGGTGGCCTCCTTCCGCCAGGCGACGGTGGTGAAGCGTCTGCCCAAGACGCGCTCGGGCAAGATTCTGCGGGGAACGATGGCGAGCATCGCCGATGGCGAGGAATACAGGATGCCGGCCACTATCGACGATCCGGCCATCCTGCCCGAGATCACCGAAGCCCTCGCTGGGCTGGGCTATCCCCCCGCTTAGGCAAAGGGGGGAGGTTTCCCCGCCGCCCGTTCAGAGAGCTGCTCCAATTAGTCAGGTTCTTTCGCAGGATGTGTCTTCCCGCGTCCGCATGTGAGACCTGCCGGGGCGGACCGTGGATGATTCTCCGGTTTTCGCGATCAAGATGAGCGGAGTGCGGGATTGATGCCCGCTTCGGCGGTTGCTTTGCATGGCGCCGCCGCTCGCATCGCTCTTTTATGGGGTAGTCTTGCTCAAATCCTTGGACCCGAACCTCCTGTCGTTCATCGCGGCGTTTTTCGTCGCCATCTCCCAGGTTTTCTATCGAAAGGCGCTGATCCACATCGGGCCGGGCATTGCGGCCATCGCGATGAACGCCCTCACCGCGATGCTGGCGATCATGCTCTACCTCGCCTGGGACGAGAGAGTTTCGTGGCGGATGGAAGGCGTCATGTGGTACATGCTCATCGGCCTGTTCGGGAGTTCTGTCGGGCGATACATGATTTTTGGGTCGATGCGCCTGATCGGCTTGGCCCGGACGCAGATCCTGGTGCAGTCGATCCTGGTTTGGTCGGCGCTCGTGGGCGTGTTCATACTGGGCGAGCGTTTCTCGGCGGGCGTGGCCGTCGGTACTTTTGCTATCATGATCGGGGCTGTTCTTCTCGTCTATAAGAGAGAGTCATCCAGAAGAGAACCGGGCGAGAAGGACGTAGCGCTGGTTTATTTTCTCGTGCCCGTTATCGCTTCTTTCTTGTTTTCCTTGACGTTTGTTTTCAGAAAATACGCCATCCTCGTCATGCCGTCCGAATCTCTGGGGATCGCGATTTCCACCACCACGGCGATGTCCCTGCTTCTTCTGGCCATGCCGTTCACGAAAGAAGAAGGAGGGATGAAAGGCTGGAGCCTCAGGGGAGTGGTGACGATAGCCTGCGGGGTCGTCGCGAATACGGTAGCCGCCCTTTGCTTTTGGACGGCGTTCCGGGAAGGAGAGGTGGTGCAGGTGATACCCATCAACCGCCTTTCCGTGTTGTGGGTCATCGTTTTCTCGTGGCTGTTCCTGAAGAAACAAGAGAGCGTCACGTTGCGAATCGTGATAGGGGGCGTCCTGTCCGTAATTGGCGCGTTCGCCATTGCGTGGGGAAAATGATGATAGATTCGCGCGACCCGGTGCGCCCGCCTCTATTCCTCCACCCATTTCGAGGCGAGGGGCGTTCCTCCGCCCAGGACGATGCCTGCGTCTGAATCAACCCAGTCGGCGTAGAAAAGGAGCGCGGCCTCATAACTCTTGGAGCGCGTGTTGCTCGCGCGCGTGTGGGTGATGACGAGGTGGGCTAGTTCCGTGGTCTTGGGCAGTCCTTTCTCCCAGATTTTATGCGCCCCGTAGACGCCGTGCTGGATTTTCGCGCCGAACTCGGTGATTTTTGCGGGCGGCACATCGCTTCCCGTGGGAGGGCCGCCGGGGTTGGGTTCGGATTCGAGTGGTTTCGAGATGTCGTGCAGTACGCAGGAGGCGATGAGGAGGTCGCGGTCGACCTCGACCCCGTGTAGTTTCTCGACGAGGTCGGCCATGGCGACCGCGATGCTCGTGACGCCCTGAACGTGGCCGATGAGCGTCATGTG
>JAPPHK010000173.1 GCA_028820795.1 Nitrospinota bacterium
TCGTCAATGCCAAACTCATCAGCTACAGACTTCAGACCTCGCGCGACACGCAGGAGGGCCTCGCGGCCTTCATGGAGAAGAGAAAACCCGAATGGCAGGGCCGCTAAATAGAATCGCCTATTCGCCTCTGCATTCGCTTCAGGTGTAATGCACATATATCTTCATACGAGGACCCCATAGATGAATGATGCTCCTAAAATCGGCATGGCCTTCATCGGGCTCGGCTGGTGGGGCGCCGTGCTCGCCGACGCCGCCCTCGCCTCCGGGAAAGTGGAGGTGACTGGTGGTTTCGCCCGCACACCCACTACCCGCGAGGAGTTTATCGGCAAATACGGCGGCAAGAATTTTTCTTCTATCGACGAGGTGATGGACGACTCTGAGACTGAAGCCGTCGTCATCGCGACTGCGAACTCCGTTCACAAGGAGATCGCGGTTGCCGCCGCCCGCGCGGGCAAGCACGTTCATCTGGAAAAACCGATGGCGCTCAGCGTATCGGACGCGAAAGCTATCGAACAGGCGTGCAAAGACCACGGCGTGAAACTCCACATGGGGCAGAACTTCCGGCGCTGGCCGATGTTCCGAAAAGCGAAGGAAATCGTGGAGAGCGGGGACCTGGGGCTGGTGAACTACACGGTCGCCACGTTTTCGAACAACCACGGCTTCACCGCGGGTCCCAAGAGCATGCGGTGGGACGCCACGGAAAACCCGGGCGGGCCGCTCTATAGCTACACCATCCACCTTGCGGACATGATGGAATACCTCTTCGGCGACGTGAACGAGGTGAGCGGCTCATGCGCCAAGGTGGGCGGCCCCAACCCCCAGGAAGACGCCGCCGCCGCCATCCTGCGCTTCAAGAGCGGCCTGATGGGCGTCATCTCGGGCAGCTATCTGGCGCCGTTTCACTTCGCCTTCGACATTCAGGGCACCGAAGCGAACCTGAGCCTCTCCACGACGGAAAACCCCACCCTCAAGCGCCCCATCGACCTGATGGGCGGTCTCGAAACCAAAACCGTTGATCTCGATCACGACCTGGTGGAGGGGAGGCTCCTGGCCAACCGCGAGCAGTTCGACGATCTGGTCGGCGCGATTCGCGAGGACAGAGACCCCGAAGTCACCGGGCGTCACGGGGTGCGGGCGCTCGCCATCATGCGGGCAATACTCAAGAGCAACGCCGAGAGGCGCATCGTGACGATCGAGGAGATTCTCGAGACGGACTAGACCCGAAACAGCTCTCTCGTCAAGGACACTTGATTCGCGTATAATCCTGAATCGTTAGCCCATCGCATATCTGCGACTTGTTCCGCCCGGACTCGTCTCGGAAACGATTTCCCATGGGCAGGCGCCGCGATACGCCGGACTTCACCCGTTCCAACAAAATCCCTGCGCTCGAATACCAACCCGCATCCGGAGAGCGCGATCTCACCGCAAGACTCATAGCGTCCACAAGCGCGCGCGAGCGCGAAACGCTGGGCCAGAAACTGCTCGACGACATATGCCGCAGCCTCAAAATCCCGCGGGCGCGCCTGCGCGTTTTCGAGGAACGGCAACCCCATAAGCTGCGCGGCGGAAGACTCGCCTACAAGCTCTACGGCGTATATCACTGCGACAGCGCGGTGATCGAAATCGCCAACCTCACGTCCATTCGCAAGCAGGTCGTCGCGGGCAAGACGTTTCTGGATACCCTCATCCACGAAATCATGCACCACATCGACAGGAAATTTCTCCGAATCCCCTCCACGCCCCACAGCCCCGGCTTCTACGCGCGCATCGAGGACTTGAAAGCCAAGCTCATGCGTGGGAGGGGCGGTGAGCGGGCATCCCCGCAAGAAGCGGCCTGGCAAAAACCCAAAAACCTCACAGCGGCTCTTGAAACGGCGGTTACAGACGCCCGGTCGAAAAACGATCACCACAACGGGGAACAACCGAATGAGGCGGTCTCTTGTGGGAGCCGGGCCGAAGCGAGAAACCCGAGGTGGACCCAGCCGGGAGAGCCTGTACCCATCACCCGTGCCAAGCCAGAGGAAACAAGCGCAGCGAAACCCCCGAACAAACCGCCGGACGCACGAGGAGAAGAGAACATTTCTTCGGATCATCCCCCAAAAGACGCTTCGGGAGAGAAAGAGCCGCAACTGTCGTTCGATTTTGAGTAAACATTATCGCATTTTGAGTAGCACACAACTTTGGGGCAGTTGCGGCAATCGTGTATGCTATGCACATCAGTAGGAAACGCCTTCTGGAGATTTACCCATGAAATTCATCCATAAACTCGGAATGCGTGGTCTCCTCTCGTTTCCTCCCGACATGGAACCCTTTGAGCTTCATGACCTGAACGTCCTTATCGGTCCGAACGGCTCGGGAAAATCGAACATCATCGAGGCCATTGAACTGCTTCGCGCCACGCCGACGGATTTCGCCGCCGCAATCCGGGACGGCGGCGGGGCGGAGGAATGGCTTTGGAAGGGGGAATCCGAAAAAAAAGTCGCGAAAATGGAAATCGAAACTGGCGACAGGCGCACCGGTCTTCAGACGCCAAGTGACCGGGCACTGCATTATCACTTGGAATTCGTAAGCAACAATGCACGGGTCGAAGTGAATGATGAAGCGATTGAAGAGACAAAACCCTTTCCCGGCCATGATGATGCCTATTTCTACTACCGCTTTCGGCATGGAAATCCCGCCATTAACACCAGAAACCGGAGCAATACCGATCAGCCCAGCAAACGGCCTCGTCGAATCGAGCGACAAGCATTGCGCCCGGACCAATCTGTTCTGGCGCAGATTAGGGACCCGGCGCTCTACCCCGAACTCACCTGGCTGGGACGGCAATTTGGTGAAATTCAGATGCTGCGCGACTGGACCTTCGGCCGTTATACGGAACCACGCAAGGCTCAACCGGCTGATCTGCCTGAAGATGCGCCACTTCCTGACTTCCGCAATCTCGCCCTGATCCTCAACAAAATCGAACACGATCAGGTTTCGCTAGAATTCAACAAGCTGCTCAAACGCTTCTTCCCTCGCTTTGAGAGGATGTCCACCAAGGTTTCAAGCGGCGCAATTCAATTTTACCTACATGAAACAGGATTCCATTCACCGATTCCTGCTACGCGCCTCTCGGACGGCACAATCCGGTTCGTCGCGCTCCTCGCCACGCTGCTAACGCCTTCGCCGCCGCCGCTGGTCTGCATCGACGAGCCGGAACTGGGCCTGCACCCCGACGCCATCTCCCTCATAGGCGATCTCATGGTCGAAGCGTCCGAACGTACCCAACTCATCGTAGCGACCCACTCGGATGCGCTCATCTCCGTCCTGACCGGCAAACCGGATGCCGTCGTCGCTTGTGAGCGGTTGGGCGAGGGAACGACGCTGCGTCGGCTCGACTCCGAGAGGCTCGCGCACTGGCTGGAGGATTATGCGCTCGGCGACCTGTGGCGCATGGGGGAGTTGGGCGCTAATCCGTGAACATTGCGATTTACATGGAAGGCGGAGGTCCAAAACCCAACTCTCATGCTTTACTGCGCCAAGGCATGGATGCGTTTCTGGCGGAAATCAAAGACGCCTGTCGAAAAAAGAGATGGAATTGGAAGCTAGTTTGTTGCGGCACTCGCGACGAGACATACAAACATTTCGAAAATGAGCGCGCAAACAGCGACGACAGCATTGTCGTACTTCTGGTCGATTCGGAAACTAGAGTTGACATGTCGGCCCCCGCCGCTCACTTAGCTGCGCATGATCAATGGGATTTCCAAGGCGTTGACGACGACGTGATCCACCTTATGGTTCAGACGATGGAAACATGGATAGTCGCCGACCCGGACGCGCTCAGGGCCTACTACGGACAAGGTTTTCGGGGGAATGTTCTTCCCCGCCACCAGAATCTTGAAGAAGTAAACAAGTCCGATATCGGGCAGGCTTTGAATCTGGCTACCCAAGGAACGCAAAAAGGCAAATACCACAAAATCAAACATGCGAGAGAACTGCTTCAACTCATCAATACTATGACCGTGCGCGAAAGATGTCCGCATTGCGAGCGGCTGTTCGAAACGCTTCTGCAACTTATCAATTCCGAAGAATAAACCCGAATCCCTCATTCGCGCGACACACGAAGCAGACGATGTAAAAAAACCCCCCGAAAAGACCGCCGCGCACACGAGGAGAAGAGAACATTTCTTCGGATCATCTCCCAAAAGACGCTTCGGGGGATAAAGAGCCGCAACTGTCGTTCGATTTTTGATTCCTACAATCTACTTTAGAAAAACGATATTAAAACCTGAAATATAAAGTGAAAAAAAATCAAGGATATTGCCCCCGGGAACCGTCTTTCTTTCCCACTGCCAGGAGGTTGTTTTTCATCCGGCGATTGGGTAAACAAGTGCTCTGGGCATACGCCATCATACAATCAGACACAGTTCGCAGAGGAGTTTCCTTATATGAGGCCGGCTAACGATTCCGTACCCAAACCCTGGGGACCGCTGGCGGGTTTTTGGTCCTGGCAATACCTGAACCTGTGGAAGACCGTCAAACTCGTCACGAGCAAACGGGTCAAGAGTTTTTATGAGAAATTTCCGAACGTCCTTCCTCCCGGCGCCGATTTCCCCGACTTCGAACTCAAGGACATTCACGGGAACGTCCACCGCATGGCGGATTACCTGGGCAAGAAATACGTGGTGATGACCACCGGCGCCATCACGTGACCGCCATACAGGCGGCAGGTGCCGTTTTATGAAGAGCTGCAGGAGAAATACGCGGACCGCGACGTGGTCGTCTTCAATCTCTACGTGAGGGAACCCCACGCGGGCGAGCGCGGGTTCCCCGAGATCAGAAACCATGAATCCTACGACCACAAGCGGAGTTACGCCCAGAAGCTGGCCGAGATCAAGAGCATGGAGACGAACATCCTCGTCGACGAGATGGACCAGAAGGTGCACGCCATGCTCGGTGATTTGCCGAACACCATCTGGCTCATCGGCAAGGACGGGAAAGTGGCCTACAAGTGCACCTGGTCCAATGCGGAGCACGTGGATGAATATCTGGCCGAACTGGTGAACGAGGACCCTGCGTTCGAGGAAATGCCCAAAATGGAGCACACCATCTTCACCGCTCGCGCCGGCACGGCTATCTAGCGAGATTAGTCGCCGAAACGCCTCCGGTGCCGGAGGCGTTTTTCGTTTACAACACGAACGGAGGAAAATCCGGACATGGATGCGCCGACTATCATCAAAGAGCGCCTGGAAGCCTACGGAATGAGGCTCAGAGAGGTCATGGAAGACGTCACCGACGCGGACCTGACCCTTCAACCCGGCCCGAACGACAACCCCATGGGCTGGCTCATCTGGCACATGACGCGCTTTGAGGACAGGACGTTTTCGTTTCTCGGCGGAAACCCGGAACTCTGGATAGAGGGAAAATGGCACGAGCGGTTCGGCATGGCGCCAGATCCCGAATGCACCGGCGTGGGCTTCACACTCGAGCAGGTTCTCGCGCTGAAAGCCGACAAGGACGCCCTGATGGGCTATTTCGAAGCGGTGCGCGAGAAAACGCTCCCCTGCCTCTCGGGATTGAACGCAGCGGACCTCGACAGGGAAGAGATCGATTTCTACACCAAGAAGCCCATCAAGCTCGGCCTGGTCCTGGGAAGATTTCTCGGCGACCACCTCTCGCACGTGGGACAAATCTGCTATCTGAGGGGCCACATCGCGGGCTGGGGGCGGTACCCCGCATAGCTCGCTAGTCGAGTTCCCCCAGAACCCCGAGTGCGCGCTTCACGTCCTCTTCGGGCGTCTCGTCGGGAATCCGAAAGAGCGGCTGCGTGACGCCCATCTCCCGAATGGCGGCGAGCATCTCGTTGCATCTGGATTTGGGGCCGCAGATGGCGAGGTCGTCCACCAACTTATCGGATAGCGCCTCTCCCGCCGCCCTGCGGCCTCCCTTCCGCCAGGCCGCGCGGATGTTGTCGGCATCCTCTCCATAACCCCAGCGCTTGAGCTGGGCCTGGTAGTAATCGCCCATCGCGGCGATGTAGAAGCCGAGTTCAGGCTTCACGAGTGCGCGCGCGCGGTCCAGATCGTCAAAGGGCGCCGTGTAGACGAAGGGCGCCACGTCGAGCTCCGAGACTGCCCTGCCCGCCGATTCAGCACCCTCTTCCAGGAATTTGAGCGCATCCTTCGTCCTCGAAAAGGGTATACAGAAGGGAATCCAGCCGTCTGCGATCTCCCCGGTCAGCCTCGTATAGTTCGGGCCGTTCGAGCCCAGGTAGATGGGCAGACGCTCCTGCACCGGCTTTCGCCTGAGTTTGAAGCCGCTCAACTGGTAGATTTCACCCTTCAGTTCCACGCGCTCGCCCCGGAACGCCTGGCGCAGGGCTTCGACCATCTCACGAGACCTCTTGAGAGGACTGCCGAAAGGAGTCCCGTGCCAGTTCTCGATCACCGCTTTGCCGCTCGATCCGATTCCAAGACGAAAGCGGCCGTTGCTCAACACGTCGAGCTCCGCCGCCGTCTGCGCCATGAGGCCGGGCGTTCTGCCGTAGATGTTGAACACCGCGGCCCCCAGCTTGAGCTTGTCCACCGCCTGTGCCGCCATGGCGATGAGAATGCTCCCGTCGCGAACCCATGTCTCGGGAAACCAGAGCGAATCAAGCCCTGAATCCTCGCACCAACGGGCGAATCGCGGCACGTCGCGCGCGTCGATGGTCTCCTGATGCCACAAAACGACCCCTTTTTTCGTCATGAACAAACTATCCTCCAACTGCAAGTCCTCGCTTCGTGCGCTTGACAGACGCGAGCATCTTCCCTATAAACACTCATCGTGAGAATAATCAAACGTTTAGCGAGCATTATAAGCTCCAATAGCAAAGCAGAAGCCCCTGATAGCCAGTCTAGTCCCGAGGTTCAGGAATCCGCTTCCACATCATCCGCAGGCAATTCTGAGCGGAGCGCCCCGCTTTCCGCCTCCACGCCCCCCAACGGTGAATCGCCGCAAGGAAAAACCGACTCGAACGGGACGGATTCCGGGAACAAGCGACGTCGTCGCAGACGCTCCCGGAGAAGACAAAATAATGGAGAAGACTTGCATAAGCAAAACGCAGCGAAGATAGAATCGAAAAACGGAACGAGCGACGAGCAGCCATCCAAAAACAAAAGGAAAAGAAGGCGCCGCAAGAAAAAGCCCGCAGCAGTTAGGGCGCAGGCCCCGTCGCCATCCCCCCAGAAAAGAACAGACGCACCCTATAACGGCGTCACCTACCAAAAAGACCCCGCCGATTTCGGCGTGGGCGATTTCGATGTCGCACAGGCTCCCGAGGGCTTCCGGGAGCTCGGCTTCGGGCCGGAACTCCTGCGCGGGATTCACGGCCTCGGGTTCGGCGCCCCCACTCCCATCCAGAGGGAGACGATTCCCATCGCGCGCGAGGGACGCGACATCATCGGCTGCGCCCAGACGGGTACGGGGAAAACGGCTTCTTTCGCCCTTCCGACGCTCGAGCATCTCAAAGGGGGTTCGGGCACACGCTGCCTCGTCCTGACGCCCACCCGCGAGCTGGCCATCCAGGTATCGGAGCAATTCCAAAGGCTGGGAAAGCACCTCGAAACCTCGTGCGCCGTCATCTACGGCGGGGTGGACTACGAACCCCAGTTCCTGGCTTTTCAGGAGAAAGCGGACGTCATCGTCGCCACGCCCGGCAGGCTGCTCGATCATCTGAACCGCAAATCCGTTCATTTCCGGAAACTGGAGATTCTCATCATCGACGAAGCCGACCGCATGCTGGACATGGGCTTCGCCGAGGAGATCACCGATATCCTCAAGCGCCTGCCCAAGAAGCGGCAGACCATGCTCTTCTCCGCCACCATGCCCGAGAAAATCCAGGATCTGGCGAATCGCGCGGTGAGCGACCCGGTGCAAATCAACATCTCGCCCCCCTCGACGCCGGCCGAGGGCATCCACCACGGCGTCTACCCCATCAGCATGTCGAACAAGCCGCGCGGCGTGCTGGGCATCATCGACAAGTACAACCCCACCAGCGTTCTCATCTTCACGAGGACCAAAGCCGGGGCCGACGTGCTGTGCAATTTTCTCGAGAACGAGAAAATTTCCGTCGCCAAGATTCATTCCGACAGAAGCCAGCGCCAGAGGGAGCGCGCGCTGGCGGGCTTTCGCCAGGGCAAACACCGCATTCTCGTGGCGACGGACATCGTTTCGCGCGGCATCGACGTAACGGGCATCTCGCACGTCATCAATTACGACGTGCCGGAATACCCCGAGGATTATGTGCACCGCGCAGGCAGGACTGCCCGTGCGGGGCGCATCGGCTACGCCATGACGCTCATGTCGCCCGGCGAAATCACACCCGTCAAGAATATCGAACGCTTCATCGGCAAGGCGCTTCCCAGGGTCGGGATCGGAGGTTTCGCGGACGACGTCCACCAGCAAAACCTCGAGAACGAGCCCAAACCCCTGCTCGACCAGCCTTCCGTCGCGCGCTACGAGCGGCTCCGCAAGATGCCGCGCCGCACCGGCCTGGCGCTGCGCTAGTTCGAAGCGCCCCCTCAGCAAAAGTGATATGAAAACACCGAATTACGGCATCATTCTCTTAACGATTCGTTAAAGATTTTTCGTAGTTCTTAAACATTTGATACGAAGCTACTTACAAGCTTCGAAACACGCCTTTTGACGAAAAAATCCTGCGCTCCGCCATGTTATCTATTGACCTCTCCGCGCGGCTAGGATAGATTGAACAACCTCGTGAAAATTGTTTGAGCCATCAATCGCTTCTATCAAGCCAGCAGTCGAAAGTGGAAGGGGGACACATATGCAGAAATCCGACCTGATAGAAAAAATCGCCGGGGACGCCGGCATATCGAAAGCAGCAGCGGAACGCGCCCTGAAATCCCTGCTTGATTCCGTGACGCAAGCTCTGAAAAACGGGGATCGCGTTTCCCTGGTCGGGTTCGGAACGTTTTCCGTTTCCAAGCGGTCCGCGCGCACGGGGCGCAATCCGCAAACGGGCGAGACAATTTCGATTAAAGCGAGTAAAGCTCCCAAGTTCTCCGCAGGCAAAAGTCTCAAGGATGCGGTGAACAAATAAACGCTGGCTTTAGAAGGCGTCTGTTTCGGATACAACCAATCAGGTAGAACCCCCGATGCAGGAGGTAAACTCTCCCGCATCGGGGGTTTTTTATTTTCAGAAATGTTTCATGGGGAGCACTTGCGCATCTGATCGCTTCTTCGGAGTGCACCAGAAAGGCGAGAAAGCGGTATCATTCTCTTATCGTTTGTAGTGCCAGCCCCTCCTCGGGGTTGTCCCTACGGAAACCCTGCAATCAAATGAAAACTCACAGAAAATCCTTGAGCTTCGAGAGGAAGCGCTCATTTTCCTCTTCGAGTCCAATGGTGACGCGAATCCATTCCGGGTGCCCGAAGGCGCTGCCGGGACGAACGATGACGCCCTCGCGCATCAGAGCATCCATCGCCGCGTCGCCGTCTCCCACGCGCACGAAGATGAAATTGGCCTGGCTTTCGACGTATTCGAGCCCCATCTCGCCGAACGCCGCATAAAGAGCTTCCCTCCCCTCCCGGACCAGAGAGACGGCGCGTTGCTTGTAGTCATCGTCCTCGAGCGCGGCCAGCGCCGCCGCCTGCGCAAGCTGATTTACGTTGAAAGGCTCGCGAACGCGGTTCATGTACTCGACGACGCCCTCCCGGCTAATCGCGAATCCCACGCGCAGGCCGGCGAGGCCGTAGATTTTCGAGAACGACCGCAGGACGACCAGCGGGAAGCGGTCGATCAGGGAGACGCTGTCGGGATACGCCGGGTCGGCGGCGAAATCGCCATAGGCCTCATCCAGGAGAACGAGAAGGCCTTCGGGCAATTTTCCGAGAAAGGCGACGAGTTCATCCCCATTCAGAATCCCGCCCGTGGGGTTGTTCGGCGAGCACAGGAAGACGATTTTCGTGCGCTCTGTAACTCTATCGAGAACGTCTTCCAAATCGATTCGCATCTCAAGCAGGGGCGAGAAAACGACCCGAGCGCCCATCACCCGGCTCACGTGGGCATAGGGGCTGAAGGTCGGCTGGGGGATGACCACCTCGTCGCCATCGTTCAGGAACGTCCTGCTCAGGACGGAGAGAACGTCGTCACCCCCGTTTCCCATGAACACGCACGATGGGGAGACGCCCAATTTATCCGCCAGGCGTTCCACCAGCGCCTTCGCTCCGCCGTCGGGATAGCGGTGCAGGCCGTCGAGCGCGCCCCGAACCGCATCCATGGCAGCGGGCACGGGCCCGAGCGCATTCTCATTGCTTGCGAGCTTGACGACCTCGCTCAGCCCGTACTCGGCGGCCACCTCCTCGATGGAGCGCCCCGGCACATAAGCCTTGAGCGATAAAACGCCCTTTCTCAGCAGCTCTTCCACGTTCAAAGCCATACCCCTCAATTTTTCGTCCCCGCCTCAAATTCCCCGAACGGCGAACATATAGACCATTCAGAGCGATTTGACTATACCCCGCCGTTCGAGGGCGCTCGCGGCTTTTCCTCGCCCGGGAGCCGGATATCGTCATACGCCATAGCACCCGGAATGTCGATGCGTTGCCCTCGGTGAGGGGGACGGGCTAGAATGTGGCGGATCAGCCGTCGAACGGAGACTCATCATGAGCGATGCGAAGCCCGACGTGAAACTGAAAAGGCTCGAGCGAACCCTCGAGGAGATGGGGAGCGTCCTGGTCGCGTTCTCGGCAGGGGTGGACAGCACCTTCCTGGCCAAAGTGGCCCATGACGTTCTCGGCGCGGGAGCGCTCGCCGTCACGGGCCGCTCCGTTACCCTGGCCGCATCCGAACTCGAAGAATCCGGCATACTCGCAGCGCAAATCGGGATTCGCCACCGCATCGTCGACACCGACGAGATAGCGGATGAATCTTTTGGGAACAACCCGCCGAACCGCTGTTATTTCTGCAAGAACGAGCTCTATTCCGTCCTGAACCGCGTGGCTGCCGAGGAGGAGATGGCCGTCATCGTCGACGGTTCGAACGCCGACGACGTGGGCGACCACCGCCCCGGCATGCAGGCGGCTCGTGAGCTGGGCGTGAGGAGCCCGCTCATGGAAACAGGGATGACGAAACAGGACATCCGCACCCTATCCCAATCGTTCGGCCTCCCCACCTGGGACAAGCCGGCGCAGGCGTGCCTCTCGAGCCGGTTCCCCTATGGGGACCGCATCACGCCCGAGAAGATCGCCCAGGTCGAAAAGGCGGAAAGCGGCTTGCGGGAGCTGGGCTTCCGGCAGCTGCGGGTGCGCCACCACGGCGACGTCGCCAGGATAGAGGTGCCGAAAGCCGACATTTCCCGGCTGGTCGATGCGGAAACCTCCAGGCAAGTGGTCGCCCGGATGAAAGAGGCCGGCTTCACCTACGTGACCATCGATCTCGAAGGATTCCGCTCGGGGAGCATGAACGAAGTGCTCAAATCCGGGCGCTCATCCGATCTCCTCATCCTCTCGTGAACCCGGACCTCATTCTCGAACTCCTCGATCAGGTGAAAGGGGGCCGTCTCTCGCCTGCCGACGCCGCCGCGCGCCTCAGAGACCTGCCCTTCGAGGACCTGGGCCACACGCGGGTGGATCATCACCGCGCTCTCAGAAACGGTTTTGCCGAAGTCGTATTCGGCGCGGGAAAAACCACGGATCAGGTCGTCGAAATCGCCAAGAGCCTGATGGCGAGAGACCAGACGGTCATGGTCACGCACGCAGGCGCGGATCAGGCGCAAGCCCTGCTCGAACTCTCATCCCATGCGAACCACCACGAGACCGCGCGCATCGTCGAGATTCCGTGCAAGGATCCACCCGCTCCCCTCGGCTCCGTCGCGATCGTTTGCGCGGGCACCTCCGACATGCCCGTCGCCGAGGAGGCGGCGGTGACCGCGCGGGTCCTGGGTTCCAACGTAACGCGCGTCTACGACGTGGGCGTGGCGGGCCTGCACCGCCTCCTGGCGGAATTGGAGACCCTGCGCGGGGCGAACGTCATCATCGCCGTGGCGGGCATGGAGGGCGCCCTGCCCTCGGTGGTCGCCGGTCTCGTGGCGTGCCCCGTCATCGCCGTGCCCACGTCTGTCGGCTACGGCGCGAACCTGGGTGGACTCACGGCGCTTTTCGCCATGCTGAACTCATGCGCTTCGGGCCTTAGCGTAGTGAACATCGACAACGGCTTCGGCGCGGCCTGCCAGGCGCACCTCATCAACCGGCAGACGGCCGCCTCGTGAAGACGATCTACTTCGACTGCTTCGCAGGCGCTGCGGGCGACATGCTCGTGGGCGCTCTGATTGACGTCGGCCTCGATTTCACGGCCCTCGAAGGCGAACTCGCGAAGCTGGAAATCGGCGGCTATTCATTGACTAATGATAGCGTCATAAAACAAGGTGTTACATCCAGAAAGTTCAGAGTGAACATTACGCAGGATGCGCACCATCATCACCACGAAGAGCACCATCACGGCGCACACCATCACGGCCGCTCCTACAGCCGGATCCGGGAAATGCTCGAAAAAGCGCCGATTCCCGAGACGCCAAGGAATCGCGCCATCCAAGCCTTTCACCGCCTGGGCGTCGTGGAGGCGGGCATCCACGGCGTCTCCCTCGACGCCATCCATTTCCACGAAGTCGGCGCGGTGGATTCGATCGTCGACGTTACGGGCTATTTCCTGGGTCTCCACATGCTGGGCGTCGAGCGGGTCGCGGCCTCTCCCCTGCCGGTGGGAAGCGGGTTCGTGCAGTGCGCGCACGGGCGGATGCCGGTTCCGGCGCCCGCGACCGCCAAGCTGCTCGAAGGCGTTGCCGTGGCCGAGAGCAATCTCGAAGGCGAGGTCCTGACGCCCACGGGGGCCCTGCTGCTCAGCGAGAGCGCGGAATTTTTCGGACCCGTGCCCGAGATGACGATCACGCGGGTGGGCTACGGCGCGGGCGACAAGGACCAGCCGGACACCCCCAACGTGGTGCGCGCATTTCTGGGAGAATGCGAAGCGAGCCCGGAAGGCGGGCAGCCGCCAACCACCATCGCCGTGCTCGAGGCCAACATCGACGACATGACGCCCGAGCTTTTCCCGCACGTCATCGAAGGGGCGCTCAAGGCCGGCGCGCTCGATGCGTTCTCCATTCCCGTTACGGGCAAGAAGGGAAGGCCCGCGCAACTGCTCACGATATTGAGTCCCCTGGCGAAACAGGACGCCTTAACCCGCTTCCTGTTCCGCGAAACGTCGACCCTGGGCGTTCGCCGTCGCACGACGGGGCGCGCGGTCGCCGAGCGCGAGTGGATGGAAGTCCAACTGCCGTGGGGCGCAGTGCGCGTCAAGAAGGGAACCTTCGAGGGCGCGGTCACCAATCTCGCGCCCGAATACGAGGACTGCAGGCGGCTGGCGGAGCAAAGCGGGACGCCGCTCAAAGGGGTGATCGAGGCGGCTCTGGCGCGCGCCAGAGAAGAACTGGGGAGCCGACCATGAAGATCGGCCCTGGCAAGCGATGCGTGAGGCGCAGTTCAGTACCGGGAAGAAAGTGTCGAGAGGTATTCCATCAAGATCCGCTTTCATTGACATGAATGAGACGTTGATACCGAATTCGCCGGATAAGGCTGGAGAACCGACCGTGAAGATACGTTTGAAATTGTTCGCCGATTTCGCGGAGAAGATGCCGTCCGAGCAGGACGCGGAGGGCGTGGCCGAGATTACGCTGCCGGAAGGAACCAGCATTTACGACGTGCTCGACCGCTTCGGGATACCCTACGAGGAGGCCTATATCGTCCTGCTCGACGGGCGGCACGCGAAGAAATCGGTCGTTATACCGGAAGGCTCCGAGCTTTGCGTGTTCCCGCCCATCGTGGGAGGGTGAGGGGCGCGCTTACGGGCGGTCCGAACTCCGCCGTCCCATGAATCGGGCAGGCTCACTAGTCTTCATTTTGTTCTTCGACCGCGCCGCCGTCGTTCCGGGAGTCGGACGGGGCGACTTTTTTGATGCGTTTGCCGTTTTCATAGTAGACCTTCTCTACATCACCATCATCAAAATACAAATGACAGCCAACACGAGAACTGTATGACTCTCTAAACTTCTTATGAGTCCACCTACCGTGCTTCTTGCCCCTCACATATTTTCCGAAGATGCGAAATTTCCTCGCAGAATATAGCCAATTGCCATGGAGCAAGCCCTGATCATCAAACTTGGCTTTTACTTGCAGAAGATTAGGATATAAACAGGGGTTACTAACATTGGCCACGTTAAAAACCTTATTATATTCACGCAGCTTGCCCTTTCCGTAGATGATTCCATATGTTTTGAAGGCGCCATCCCTGCTTTTCCATTCCCAATACCCATCCCTTTCGCCGTGTTGATACTTAGCTTTCCAATGTCCATGACGGCTACTCAACTTCCAATCGCCGTGCTTCCTGCCCTTTACGTACGGACCTTCCGCCCTGAATTTATTGTAGGAGCCCCTCCCGCTCAACGTCCATCCGCCATGCCTCTCGCCCTTCACGTACGGGCCCGCCTCTATCCTGTCAGACACCCTGCTCGTATAGACTTCGCTATGGACGTTTATGGTGTAAACGCCCAATTCAAGCTGGTCTTTACGCACTTCCTTCCAGCGGCCATGTTTCTTGCCCTTCACAAAGGGGCCTTCCTCTACGATTACGCCTTGGGCGTCGGTCTTCGTCCACAAGCCATGTTTCTCGCCCTTCACATAGGGGCCTTCCTCCACGATTACGCCGTCGGCCCTTGTCTTCGTCCAGCGGCCATGCCTCTCGCCTCCCAACACGCCGCCTTTCCAGACCATGCCGTCCGACCCGCGTATGGTCTTGATCAACCCGAGAGCCTCGATGATGCGCGGGTTCTTGGCGATGTAGGCCACCTCTTCCGCCGTCTTCCCTTTCGGCCCCTTGATCGAGGGGTCGGCGCCGGCCTTCATCAGCGCCGCGATTATCTCCGAACGCCCGTGAAGAGCGGCGATGAACAGCGCCGTCGCGCCGTCCGCCGCCCGGAGGTCGGGTTTCGCGCCCGCCTCGAGGAGCGGGGGAACCAGCAGCGTGTAGCCCTTGTTCGCCGCGTACATGAGCGGCGTCCAGCCGCGCCCGCCGCGGGCGTTCGGGTCGCCCCCCGCCGCCAGCGCCCTCTCGAGGGCGGAGACGTTTCCCGCAGAAGCCGCGCGCAGGGCCGCGCTCGCCTGCGCCGCTCTCCCGGCGGGCCCCTTGCGCACCGTCCTGCGCGGGGGGGCTGCGGGGCGTGAAGTCTTTCGGCGCGGGAGGAGCGAGGAAGTCCCCGGCCTAGCGGCAGGTCGCCAGGCCCGGGCCAGCTTGCGCGCTTCGGCGCGCTCCTCGGCCGTCATCTCCTTCGCCAGGGCGTCGCGCTCCGCCACCGCCCTGGCGTCTCCCCGCGCCGCCGCGAGGTTCAACCACTTGTGCGCCTCGATGAAGTCCTGCGGGACGCCCAGCCCCTTCACGAACGCCCGGCCCAAGGCCAGCATCGCGCGCGCGTCGCCCTTCTTCGCCGCCCCCCGCCACTCTTTCAATGCCTCGGCGTAGCGGCCCGCCTTCCACGCCGTCCGCCCCGCGCCGTAGTCCGCACGCGCCGGCGAAGTCCAAAAAACCGCCAGCGCTGCGCAAAGCAATATCAGCCACTTTGTAGAAAGACTTAATTCAGACATTGCTTCTCCAGCGAAAATAGGCGTAGTGAACCAAGATAGGCGGGGCACTGAAACTGACCGATTTGACGACACACACTCATTTCCCCAAACAATCTTCGGCCCACCGCCCCATGATCCGAACAAGCTCAATCTGCTTCTTGCTCCTTAGTGTCGCCATCATCCTGCCCGCTGGTGAACGACTCCGTTTTCTTCCATTTGAGGATATTCAAGTCCATGTTGTGGCGCCGCATCCAATTTTCAATCGCCGCCTTGTTTTGTTTCTTCGCCGTTCGGTGTATCACCCGAAACATGCAACGCGAGCCGAATTGATAGTTGTCCTCTTTGTGGTTTCGTGGATCGAAAAAATCTTTCGCGCCCCGATCGAGCAACAACGCGATCATCTCGGATCTGTCTTTGGATACAAACCTCTCTGCCAATCTCACGGCGTCACACACCGGTTCACCGCAGTGCGCTGATCCGTTATCGTATTCAATGCAATCCGCTCTTCCCTCGAACCATCCGGGGTCCGCGCCGGCGCCTTTGCTTTCCTTGAACTTTTTCAGTTGATCGCCGACAAATCGCCTAATATGAGTGCCTATCAAGGCCACACTTCCTCTTTCATAAAGCGGGAACGCGGAAACCATGGCGCGATTTCCCGCATCAACCGCGCTCAGTAGGGGAGTTTTTCCGAAAAATTTCACATTCAAGTCGGCTCCGCTGGCGATCAACAACTTGACCAACGCTTTGGCGGCTTTCGGGCTTTTATTTTGCGCCACGCCATGCAGAGGCGTGTGATCATATTTTTTGGTCTTGGCGTTCACGTCGGCTCCGTGGTCAAGTAGCAGTTTGGCGACCTCGGGGTTTTCGTTGACCGCCGCTAAGTGCAGAGGAGTGCCACCCTGTTTGCCTTTGGCGTTCACATCGGCTCCGCGCTTCAACAGCATTTTGGCGAGTTCCGGGTTTTTGTTCCGAGCCGCCCAGTGCAAAGGGGTGTAGCCGTCTTCGTCGCGGCCGTTTACGCCGCCTCCGCGCTGGATCAACAACGCGACGACCTCGGGGTTTTCATTCCACTGCGCCGCCAACTGCAGCGCTGTTGTGTTTGTACTCTTCTTGGGTTCTCGCTCCCACTGGGATTCGACCCGTTCGTTCAGGCTCGCGCCGCGCTTGAGTAGCAAGGCGGTCGCATCGGGGTGCTTGTTGTGCTTCGCGGCAGTATGCAGTGGCGTATAGAAGTACTTGTAATCCGGAGATTGTTCGTTCAAAACCACATCTCTCGCACCTATGTCGACGCCCCGGTCCAGAAGCGCCTTGATCACGGCGGGGCGTTCGTTCGCGCGCAAGGCCTTGTGCAGACCGTCGGCGCCGCCATATTTGCTGCGAGCCACCCTAGCTGCCATCAGGCCCTCCGCCGTCTTCCCTTTCGGTCCCTTGATCGAGGGGTCGGCCCCGGCCTTCATCAGCGCCGCGATAATCTCCGAACGCCCGTGCAATGCGGCGATGAACAGCGCGGTCGCGCCGTCCGCCGCCCGGAGATTGGGTTTCGCGCCCGCCCCGAGGAGCGGGGGAACCAGAAGCGTGTAGCCCTTGTTCGCCGCGTACATGAGCGGCGTCCAGCCGCGCTTTCCGCGGGCGTTCGGGTCGGCCCCCGCCGCCAGCGCCTTCTCGAGGGCGGAGGCGTCTCCCGCAGAAGCCGCGCGCAGGGCGGCGCTCGCCCGCGCCGGTCTCCCGGCGGAGCCCTTTCGCACCATCCGGCGCGGAGGGGAGGCGGGGCGTGAGGCCTTCCGGCGCGGCAGGAGCGAGGAAGTCCTCGGCCCCCCGGCAGGCCGCCAGGCCCGGGCCAGCTTGCGCGCTTCGGCCTGTTCTTCGAGCGTCATCCGCTTCGCCAGGGCGTCGCGCTCCGCCACCGCTTTGGCGTCTCCCCGCGCCGCCGCGAGGTTGAACCACTTGTGCGCCTCGATGAAATCCTGGGGAACGCCCAGCCCCTTCACGAACGCCCGGCCCAAGGCCAGCATCGCGCGCGCATCACCCTTCCGCGCCGCCCCCCGCCACTCTTTCAACGCCTCGGCGTAGCGGCCCGCCTGCCACGCCGTCCGCCCCGCGCCGTAATCCGCACGCGCCGCCGTGGCGCAAAAAAGCGTCAGCGTCGCGCAAAACAACATCAGCCACGTTGCAAAACGATTCATGTCCGGTTTCGCTCCTCCGTAGATGTGATGATTCAGGGGCCGAGCGTCCGGGCGACACGAAACCCGCTTTTGAAGTTCCGTAATCCCGTCCTGAGTCTGAGGCGAGTCGCGGAGCGGAGAACCCATGGTCCGAAACTCCAGGACCCGCCGCGCAGGACACGACTATTACAATCGCCGCTCATCCACGCGCTCGCATCCGTTGGCGCGCCTGCATAATTATCGTTCCAGCAATCCGCCACCCACTCCCAGACGTTGCCATGCACATCGTGAAGACCGAACGGGTTCGCCTTGAACGAACCTATCGGAGCCGTTTGCCTGTTGTCCCAATCGCTGCCGCAGCCATCGCAATTCGCGCGGTTTTGACCGATACCATCCCCCCAACTGTAGCGGGTCGTCGTTCCCGCGCGCGCCGCGTATTCCCATTCCGACTCGCTGAGCAAGCGGTATCGCTTCCCCGTCTTCCGGCTCAGCCAGCTCGCGTAGGCTTTCGCGTCACGCCAACTCACGTTGATGACGGGCCTGCGCCCGCGCCCCCAACCCTCATCACCCGGCCGGTGGCCGCCGCAGCCGCCGGCCGCCACGCAGGCGTCCCACTCGGCGAACGTCACCTCATGCCTGGCGACCGCAAAAGGCTTGGAAATCGTCACGCGATGACGGGGCTTTTCATCAATATTTTCATTCGATCCCATCATGAACGAACCCGCGGGAACCGGAACCATCTCCGGGCATTCCGGGCAATCACGAAAGGCGAGGACGGCGGGACTCACGCCCTTCTTCAATGCCACTGCCAGGGCCGTCCTGCCCTTCGGTCCCTTGATCGAGGGGTCGGCCCCGGCCTTTATAAGCGCTGCGATGATCTCCAAATGGCCGTGCAGAGCGGCGACGAATAGCGGCGTCGCGCCGTCCGCCGCCCGGAGGTTCGGTTTCGCGCCCGCCTCGAGGAGGGGAGGAACCAGCAGCGTGTATCCCTTGTTCGCCGCGTACATGAGCGGCGTCCAGCTGCGCCTGCCGCGCGCGTTCGGGTCGGCCCCCGCCGCCAGCGCCTTCTCGAGGGCGGAGACGTTTCCCGCAGAAGCCGCGCGCAGGGCCGCACTCGCCCGCTTCGCTCCTCTCGCGGGGTCCTTGCGCACGATCCGGCGTGGTGGGGAGGCGGGGCGCGGGGCCTTCCGGCGCGGGAGGAGCGAGGTGGTCCTTGGCCCCCCGGCAGGCCGCCACGCGCGGGCCAGCTTGCGCGCTTCGGCCTGTTCTTCGAGCGTCATCCGCTTCGCCAGGGCGTCGCGCTCCGCCGCCGCTTTCGCGTCTCCCCGCGCCGCCGCGAGGTTCAACCACTTGTGCGCCTCGATGAAGTCCTGCGGGACGCCCAGCCCCATCACGAACGCCCGGCCCAGCGCCAGCATCGCGCGCTTGTCGCCCTTCCTCGCCGCCTGTCGCCACTCTTTCAGCGCCTCGGCGTAGCGGCCCGCCTTCCACGCGGTTCGGCCTATGCCGTAATCCGCACGCGCCGGTGAAGCGCACAAAAGCATCAGCATTGCGCAAAGAGACACCCGCCATGCCATAGAACGATTCATGTCCGGATTCGGCCTCCGAGAAGAGAGAAGAGGTATAGAAGTAAAATTTCAGGGGTCGAGCGTCCGGGTGACTCGAAACCCGTTGTTGTGCCGGCTCGATATTGTGATAAACCGGCCGCGAACCGCAAAGCGGAGGTTCCTCGGTTTAGAGCTCCAGGACCCACCGCGCAGCACGCGGCTACCACAATCGCCGCTCGTCCACGCACGCCCATCCGATGGCGCGCCTTCATAGTTTTTGTTCCAGCAATCCGCCACCCACTCCCAGACGTTGCCGTGCGCGTCGTGAAGGCCGAACGGATTCACTCGGAACGAACCCACAGGGGCTGTTTGCCTGTCCCAACGGCTGCCGCAACCTTCGCAATTCGCACGGTTGTGGCCGATATCGTCTCCCCAACTGTAGCGGGTCGTCGCTCCCGCGCGCGCCGCGTATTCCCATTCCGCCTCGGTAAGGAGACGGTATCGCTCCCCGGTCTTCTTCGACAGCCACTTCACGTACGCCTGCGCGTCATCCCAACTCACGTTGATGACGGGCCGACGGCCGCGCCCCCAACCCTCATCGCCCGGCCTGTGGCAACCGCTGCCGTCTACCGCGGCGCATGCGTCCCATTCGGCGAACGTCACCTCGTACCTGCCCACCGCGAAGGGTTTGGAGATCGTCACGCGCCGGCGGGGGCCTTCATCGTCATCCCTGCCCTTTTCACCCGACGGGGAACCCATCATGAACGAACCCGCGGGAACCGGAACCATCTCCGGGCATTCCGGGCAATCACGAAAGGCGAGGACGGCGGGACTCACGCCCTTCTTCAATGCCACTGCCAGGGCCGTCCTGCCCCTCGGTCCCTTGATCGAGGGGTCGGCCCCGGCCTTCATCAGCGCCGCGATGATCTCGGAATGCCCGTGAAGAGCGGCGATGAACAGCGCCGTCGCGCCGTCCGCCGCCCGGAGGTTCGGATTCGCGCCCGCCTCGAGGAGCGGGGGAACCAGCAGCGTGTAGCCCTTGTTCGCCACGTACATGAGCGGCGTCCAACTGCGCCCGCCGCGCGCGTTCGGGTCGGCCCCCGCCGCAAGCGCCTTCTCGAGGGCGGAGACGTCTCCCGCAGAAGCCGCGCGCAGGGCCGCATTCGCCCGCTCCGCTCTCCTCAAGGATCCCTTGCGCACGATCCGGCGCGGTGGGGAGGCGGGGCGCGGTGCCTTCCGGCGCGGCAGGAGCGAGGTAGTCGGCCTAGCGGCAGACCGCCACGCCCGGGCCAGTTTGCGCGCTTCGGCCTGCTCTTCGAGCGTCATTCGTTTCTCGAGCGCATCGCGCTCCGCCGCCGCTTTCGCGTCTCCCCGCGCCGCCGCGAGGTTGAGCCACTTGTGCGCCTCGATGAAGTCCTTCGGAACGCCCAGCCCCTTCACGAACGCCCGGCCCAGCGCCAGCATCGCGCGCCTATCGCCCTTCCGCGCCGCCGCCCGCCACTCTTTCAGCGCCTCGGCGTGGCGGCCCGCCTTCCACGCCGTCCGTCCCGCGCCGTAGTCCGCACGCGCCGTCGTGGCGCACAAAAGCGTCAGCGCCGCGCAAAGCAAAATCAGCCACGTTGCAGAACGATACATTGGCGAAGATCCTGCCTTCGGTGACGCCGGGATGGACACTTAACAGACAGGCCCTGGCGGGGGGCAATCATCACTGTAACCACCCATGGGTAACGGTATGCGCGTTTTGCGCCGCCGCTCGGCCTCCCGCCGCCGTCTCTCCTCTCTTACCTCCCTCAGATACTGCTGCCGTTGCCGCTCGCGCCGTCTATTGATCTCCTTTACCCTCTTATCCAGCTTTTCCATCGACTGCCTCAGGGTGTCGGCCAACGAATGCCAGTTCGTTCTTTGCGTTTCGACCGGGGCGGGACTTCGGTCCGGGTTTACATTCTTGTGCGGCTTGTACAGCTTGTTCCACTTCTCTATCTTTTTCGCCTCGATGGCGTCGGCCTTCTTGCGGAGTTCGGCCTTCAGGGCTTCCGAGCGGCGTTGTTTCTCGAGTTCTATCTTGCGAAGATAGTCTTGCGCCTCCTTGAGGCGCGCGCGCTTTTCCGAATCATCCAGTTCCTGCAGCTTGGCGCCGTAACTGTCACCGGGCGTCTCCGAGCGTACCGCGCGGCCGTCGCCGTCCAGCGCCTTCAGGGCGGCGTCATAGTTTGCATCCTCGTTCGGGTCGCTCTCGCCGTCCACGCCCGGAGGCGCGCCTTCACCGGCCCCGGCATCCGTATCGCTCACTGTTTCGGGCCGAGACTCATCGGGGGCGGCGCCATCGACCGGCGTCATCTCACCGACCGGGTCGCCCATATCGAAATTCGACACGTAATACTTGCCGTCCTCGTCCAGGACGGTCCCCCTGCCGTGCGGGAAACCGTTCCTGTATCCGCCCTCGTACAACAGTCGTCCGTTCGCATCTCTGATGGATCCGCGGCCGTGCGGGGTTCCGCCCTTCGCCGAACCGGTGTAGGTCACTCCGTCGGGATCGGTCGCCGTCCCGTTTCCTTCCGCCCTACCGTCCTCGCCGCAAGGCCCCGACCACTCGAGAGACTCGCGGCCGTTATCCAGGTAGCACTTGCGGGCGAGGGGCTCTTCGCGGGCGGAAGCGGCGCCCTGCGCAGGCGGCGTCTGCTCGTCCTGCGGGTCACTTCCCATATATGTGAGGCGCCGCCTGCCGTCCGCGCCCAGGCGGAATTCGCCATTGATGCGATCGCCATCCGCGTCCATCCCCTCGAATCGGCCCTGTGGGGCGCCATGGTCGAAATTGCCCCGGACATTCGCGCCGTTATCGAAGCGCAGCCCCGCCTCTCCGTGCGCGCGGCCGTCCTTCGCCGGACCTTCGTAGGTAAAATTCAGAAATTCCGCGACGCCGCTTCCATAGGACTTCCCGTCCTTACACGGCCCTTTCCACTCGCCCACACCTCCGTTGAGCTCCACGTAGCACTTCTCGGCCCCGGCGGTGTTTCCCGTCAGGAGCAAAGCGATCATTAGCGTACAGAACAGGATGGCGAATCTCATGGCATGTCCCTCCCGGCTACGATGCGAGAACCACCGTGGACCGGACCAGAGACACACGGCGGGATTGTGTCGTCTTCCAGAATGTTCCACCGCAAACAAGTTTTTATTCTATCAGATGCGCAAGATTTTCAGAACCACGGCCTTCCGTTTTCTGATTTTCGAGATGGGCCACATTCGCGATGAGGGCGCATTCGCCCGCATTTCCGGTCATGGGGTATCCGGGACGACGGGGTATGCTGGAGAGGCCGCCCGGCGGCCTCCGGTTTTTCAGGCGGCGGAGACGGCGCGGAAGGCCAGAGCCCGGCGCTCACTCGGATGAGGCGCGGAACAAACATAATAAAAATAATACCATGTGAACAATACGATAAATATCGATAAATTCACGGGGTTTTTCGATAAATAAACGATAAATTATTCGCTCTGGAATGGGCGCAGCGGTAGCGACGCAGGGGCATTCTGCCATGGCCCCAGGCCTCCGCGATAACGGCAATTGCGCGCAAATGCGGAGGAGTAGCCGGCGCGTATGACATTCTAGTGAAACATGCGGATACAGTTCGTATTTATCTGATAATAAAAGAGATATAATCTGTTAATCTTCTTCCCTTCGTACCACCATGATGGTGACGTCGCCCTCGTGGATGCGCTCGCCGCGCTGGTTCAGGAGCGTAAGGGCGAGCGTCACCAACCCCTGCCCCTTGCTCGAGATGCGCCTCGATTTCACGACGACCTCGCCGGAAATCGTATCGCCGAAGCGTATCGGTCCGCGGAATCGCCACTCCACGCCCAGAAACGCCTCGACCGTACCCTCGACGATGCCGAGCCTGGTCACCAAACCCATGAGGAAGGAAAGGCCGAGAAGCCCGTGGCCCACCCTTTCCCCGAAAGGGGTTTTGGCAGCCGCCTCCGCATCGGTGTGCAGGTAGGTGTAATCGCCCGTCAAGGCGGAGAAGGCGTTGACGTCGGACTCCCCGATCGTGCGCGATGCGGTCCTCCACGCCCTGCCCACCTCGAACTCCTCATAAAACAAACCCGTAGCTTGGTATTCCAAAACATACTCCTCAACGCAAAAGGAAACGGAAGGTGATCTCGCCCCACTGCTCCTTGTCATCGGCATTCGGGGGAAGCGGACTGAAGCGCCAGCGCTTCAGGTGGTTCGAAGCCAGGCCTTCGAGGTAAGCGCTCGCTTTTCTGGTCGGAATGACGCGCCCGACGGTGCCGTCGGGCAGCACCCAGAACTTCAACACGATCTCCGTCGTGCTTTCGAGCCTCTCGAGTTTGGGAGGCTTGGGCTGAAACAGTATTCTCCGCCTTGCCGCCGGCCCCGCGATGTTGGTTCGCCTCTTCTTGACGGGAGAGCGCGAGAAACTCAAGCGCGATAATTGCTCCAACATTTTTCGGTCCGAATCGGAACCCGGTAACGCTACTTTTTTTCTGCGCTTCAAACCCCTTGATTCCCCTGCCTTTTCATTGATCGGCAAAACGATTTCATCCAGCGCTCCGTCCGCTTGCAAAGCGCCCATCGAGGGTATTCCACCGGGCGCGATCACCGGTTTCGGCATTTCCAAAGCCGGGGCGTCGGGCAGCGGTTCGCTCCGGGGCAACTCTCCCGGATCAGGCGCTTCGAGCTTCGTTTTCACGTCCATGTTCAGGTCCCGCTGCGCCATGGCCTGATTTTGAAGCATACGGCTCAAATCCAACGGTTCCGGCAGAGGAACTTCGGGCAATACCTTCGGCAGCAAGGCTTCGGGTATGGGAACCTCATGGCGCACCAGATCGACTTCCATTCTTTCGGGCTGTTTGGCGAATATCGGCGCCAGCTTGACGGCAGGGCCGAGGAGAAGTAATCCCATATGAATGGCGATGGAAATCAGAATCGTCAGGATGAGTGAAAAGCTCATGGTATTTGAGCCAGCCTCCCTCGGGCTATTTCGTCGTCTTCTTTTCCACCCGCTTTGTCGGCGCCGTCGCTATCGACATGCGCAGGGCGCCTGCCTGTTTGGCGATATCCATCACCTGCACGACCATACCGTGCGGTA
>JAPPHK010000032.1 GCA_028820795.1 Nitrospinota bacterium
CCGAACGGCAGTTGACGAGGCTCGATAGCTGTTTTCGGCTCACGCCGAGCCTCCGGGCGGCTTCGGTTACGCTCAGACCCAGTGGCTCCAGGCAGTCATAACGAACGGAAAGGCCCGGATGCGGCGGGTTCTTCATGGGCATTGTTCGGTCCTCCTTTAGTGATAATCCGTTAAATCCACATCAGTGACGTGCTCGCCCTCGTAGCGAAACACGATTCTCCAGTTGCGTGAGACGTTGACCGCCCAGAACCCGTCGAGTTCTCCTTTCAAAGGGTGCAAACGATAACCCGGCAAGTTCATGTGCGCGGGTATTGTTGCCCGGTCAAGACGAGCGAGAATCCGCTCGATCTTATCGATATACTCTGATGGTAACCGTCGCCGATTTCCCCTCTCGTATAGAAGCTGAAGCCCTTTGTGCCGAAAGTGGATAATCATACCCGTATTGTAACCTATAACCTCACAGGTTGCAAATTTATTTTGACTTTAGGAGGAATTTTCTTTCTTCAACTTAAAGGACTGTGCCCTTAGGGGCATTGCCGAATCTACGGCCCCAGTCTCTCGACCCGCCACGCACCGTCCTCTTCCAGCGTGTAGCGCACGCGGTCGTGGAGGCGGCTGTCTCTGTGCTGCCAGAACTCGATGGTGTGGGGTTTTAAGACATAACCGCCCCAGTGGGGGGGGCGCGGCACCTCGCGGCCAGCGTATTCGGTTTCCAGGGCGCGCTCGTTTTCTTCCAGGGAGGCGCGGGAGGGGACCACGCGGCTCTGGGGCGACGCCCACGCGCCTATCCGGCTGCCGCGCGGGCGGGTGGCGAAATAGGCGTCAGAAAACTCTTCGGGGAGTTTTTCCACGGCGCCCTCGACGCGCACCTGCCGGGCGGGGGGCTTCCAGTGGAAGACGAGGGCGGCCCTCGCGTCGCGCGCAAGCTGCTCGGCCTTATCACTTTCGTAATTCGTGAAGAAGGGAAAGTCGGGTTCGGCGTAGCCGAGGTCCGTGAGATCCTTGTAGAGCACGATGCGGGCCGTAGGCGCGCCGTCCGGCCCGAGCGTGGCGAGCGTCATCGCGTCCTCGCGGGGGATGCCGGCGCTCCTCGCCTGCGCGTACCAGCGGCGGAATTGCGCGATGGGGTCGCTGTCGACGCTCGCGACGTCCAACGCTTCCGCCGCCATCTGTTCGATAAGTTCGTTGTTCAACTCGTTCATCGTTCAATGCTCAACCGGGCGGCGGATTCGGGAATGTTGAAGAAGTCCCCCGAAAACAGAGACTGGACTCCTCAATCGCCATACGCTTATGAAATAGCTTCCCCTTTAGGGGCGTCGGTAATTTACAAGAGTGGAGAGAACCACTCCCCCTCAAGGAGTTGTTGAAAAATCCGGAGAGGGGAAACTTGTTTGTGTGTAGGGGTCGCATATATGCGACCCTGAATTTTTTCACCCACTACGCGGGCCGCATATATGCGGCCCCTACAAAAACCGTCCTTCCCGGTTATGCCAAACACTCGTTCATCAGTACTATTTCAACAGCCCCATCCAGAACCGCTATTTCCCCCCCGCCACGCCGACCTGCACGATGCGGGCCTTGTCCACGCCGGCGACGCCCACGTATTTGAAGGATTTGCCGTCGAACTCGCGCGGCTGAAAGCCCTGGACGACGACCTTCTTAGCACCACTGAGGAGCGCGGCGAAGGGCGCGGCCTGCGACTTGGCGTTCACGTCGGCCGGGAACTGGAAGTCCGTCCCCGGGATGTTGGTGAACTCAATCTTTCCCTTCTCGTCGCTGACCCAGAATTCCGAGATCGCGGATTCTTTCGCCACCTTGGCGAGAGCGGCGTTGATCTCTTTTTTGCTCATGCCCGCCTTGAGGGCCGCCGCGATGAAGTGCGCCGCCAGCTTGGCCTGCGCGACCATGTGCTTCGATACGGCGTCGTCCATCGCGCGGGCCGTATTCACGCCGACGCCCAGGGTGAGGCAAAGGCTCAGGATCACGGCGGCCAGAATGGTTTTTCTCATCTTCCTCTCCTCATGGTTTCGGCAAACGCGGAAAGCTTTCCCTCGAGATTCCGGCGAGATGATACTAGGCGCGCAAACGCTCGCGCAAGGGAGTAACCCCCCAACCCCCCTTATCAGGGGGGCTTTTTTTCTTACCCCCCTGACAAGGGGGGGGTAGGGGGGGTTGCTTTTCCAGTCGGAGGGGTTTCGCCTTTACCTCCTCATCAGGGGGGTAGAAACGATGCCCCCGACGAGGGGTTTTTAACAACCCCCTCTCCGCCGCTCCGCGCTCAGGAACCCTTCTTGAGCGCCTTCACGTCGTTCTGC
>JAPPHK010000113.1 GCA_028820795.1 Nitrospinota bacterium
CCAACCGTGCGGATGCTTTGGTCGGCGGCGTGCGGGTTCCGGTGGCGGGGCGCGTGTCCATGGACATGCTGGCGCTGGATGTGACGAATATCGAAAATATCGCGCCGGGAGATGAAGTCGTTCTGCTGGGAGAGCAGGGCGATGGGGATATTAGTTGCGAGGAGTTGGCCGACAGGGCCGAGACGATACCCTATGAGATCATGTGCGGGGTGGGAATCCGTGTGCCGAGAATCTATTTGAGAGAGGGCCGGGTAACTCATGTTCGCAAGTTATAGCGATCATTTGCTCCAGCAGTGCGAGAGCGGCCATGGCGAAGATTGAATACAAGGCGGTGGAAAAGAGTTTCGGTGTGAATCACGTGCTGCGCGGCGTGGATTTTCAGGTTCCAAGCGGACGCATCACCGCTATCATCGGGCGGAGCGGGGAGGGCAAAAGCGTTTTGCTCAAGCACTCGCTCGGTCTTCTGCGCCCCGATAGAGGTGAAATTCTCGTGGACGGCGACGACATCTCAAAAATGGGCGGAAAAAAGCTCAACGAGGCGCGCTCCAAATTCGGGATGCTCTTTCAGGGAGCGGCCCTGTTCGATTCGATGACGGTGGAGGAGAACGTGGCGTTTCCCCTGGTGGAGCACTCCACGCTTACGCGACCGGAAATAACAGAGCGCGTGAAGGAGACGCTGCACCTCGTCGGACTCGACGGGGTGGAATCGCGGATGCCCTCCCAGTTGTCGGGCGGCATGAAAAAGCGCGTAGGGCTGGCGAGAGCGATAATCCGCGAACCTGAAATCATCTTGTACGATGAGCCGACGACGGGGCTCGACCCGATCCTCACGGATTCTATCCATCGCCTGATCATCCAGATGCAGGAAGTATTGCAGGTGACTTCTCTGATGATTAGCCACGATGTGGAAAAAGTACTCGAGTTCGCGCACTACATCGGGATGCTGCACGGGGGAACAATGGTTTTCGCCGGCAGTCCGGATGAGGTCCGGGCGTCGGAGGACCCACTTGTGAAACAGTTCATCGCCGGTAGTTCCGAAGGGCCCATCGAGGTCCTGTGAGTATGCCCCTCCAATTTTTCATCACCGCTCAAGATGCGAAGAGCAAAGCGCGGACGGGTCGTCTCTCGCTTTCGCACGGCGAGGTGGACACGCCCGCCTTTATGGCCGTAGGCACCCAGGCGACCGTGAAGACACTGGCGCCCGAGGATTTGTCGGCGGCGGGCTGCCAAATCGTTCTCGCCAACGCGTATCATTTGTCGCTGCGGCCGGGTGATGAGGTAATCGCCGGATTGGGCGGGCTTCACAGGTTCATGGGCTGGGACGGCCCGATTCTCACTGACAGCGGCGGGTACCAGCTTTTCAGTCTGGCGCCGCTTGCCAGGGTATCGGATGAGGGAATCGATTTTCAGAGTCACCTCGATGGCGAACGGAAGATGCTCACGCCCGAGCGCGCCGTTCAGATTCAGGAAAACCTGGGGCCCGACATTGCGATGGTGCTCGATGAGCCTTTGGGATTTCCCCATTCGCGGGACGAAGCCCAGCAAGCCCTCTCAAGAACGACTCTCTGGGCGCAAAGGGCAAAAGAGGCGCATTCCCTTGAGAGTCAGGCGCTATTCGGCATCGTTCAAGGCGGGGGTTTCGAGGAGTTGAGAGCACAAAGCGCAAGGGAGTTGGTGGAGATAGATTTTCCCGGCTATGCGGTTGGAGGTCTTTGCCTGGGCGAAACGAAAGTGGAGACTGAATCTCTTCTCGATGTCGCAACGGATGTTTTGCCGATCGATAGGCCGCGATATGTCATGGGAATGGGAACTCCTGCGGATCTGATTCGCGGCGTTCGCAAAGGTGCGGACTTGTTCGATTGCGTGATGCCGACCCGGCACGCGAGGCGCGGAAACCTTTTTTCGTGGCGGGGGAGGCTCTCCATCAAGAATGCGGCTCACGCTGAAGCTTCCGGGCCGATCGACCCTGATTGCGGGTGCTATACCTGCCGCAAGGGATACAGCCGGGCGTATCTCAGGCATTTGTTCCAGGCGGGAGAAATCTTGGGTCAACGTCTCATGACGATTCATAATCTGTATTTTTACCAGGATTTGCTCGCGCGGGCGCGAGAAGAAATCAACCGGGGCCGTTTCTCATCCTGGGCGGAGGAGCAACTCGCAGGCCCCCTTGGCCGGGATCCGGAAGGTCCCACTGGCGGTGGCGGAGGATTACGGCGGGATCGCGCGGGGCGCCTTGTTTCAGGTGTGTCCGCCCGACAATAAGCGACTGATTCTTAATGCCTTTGTTGACAAGGAGCGGGGGCTTTGCTACG
>JAPPHK010000210.1 GCA_028820795.1 Nitrospinota bacterium
CCGCCGCGGGCGCCACGCCCGCGAGCTTCATGAGCTACAGCATCGCGAAGCGGTTCGCGAAAAAACCCGAAGAATTCGGCAAGGGCGCGCTCGAAGGGGTGGCCGCGCCCGAGTGCGCCAACAATGCGGCGAGCACCGGCTCCATGCTCCCGATGCTGACGCTGGGGATTCCGGGCTCCCCGACCACGGCGGTCATGCTCGGCGCCCTGTTCGTATGGGGGCTCGTGCCGGGACCCCGGCTGTTCGTAGAGAACGCGGAGTTCGTCTGGGGGCTTACGGGGAGCCTCTACATCGCGAACACGATGGCGGTCATCGTCGCCATCTTCGCCGTTCCCATCTTCATCTGGATGCTCCGGATGCCCATGACGATTCTGGCGCCGATCATCCTGGTCGTCTGCGCGGTGGGTGGATTCTCACCGACGCAGGACATGTTCGACGTGTATCTGATGTTCATATTCGGCGCGGTCGGCTACATATTCCGCAAGCTCGACTATCCCCTCGCCCCGATGGTATTGGCCCTGGTCCTGGGAGGCCTCACGGAGCGCACCTTCCGCCAGAGCATGATCATGAGCCACGGGAGCCCCGGCATCTTCTTCGATTTCGCAGGCCACCCCATCGCCGCCGTGTTGATGATGGTTTCCGTCGTCTTGTTCGTCCTGCCGCTTATTCCGATGATCCTCAGGTTCAGGGTTTCCCGGGCGGGCACTTCCGCCTGATCGAATCGTTCGCTTGGGGGGTTGTTGGCAAGTCCTTCCGGATCGGAATTTGGCCCACCGGCGCGGCTGTGTGCATTACCCTTGAACAACCTTGCCAAGCGAAGTTGTAGGGACAGGTCGCGACCTTGGACTGTTCATAAAAACAGCCCACTACGTTAGGCGGCGCTCTCTTTTCGGGAACCACGACAAATTTGGTTTTCGTTCGTCATTCCGGCGAAAGCCGGAATCCATTTGTTTTGCCTTTGCTTTTTATTTTCTGATTGCTTCCCGCCAAGGACGGGGAGATGAGAAGCCGGAGTTTGGTCATTCTGCTTGAAAATGGATTCCGGCTTTCGCCGGAATGACGGCGGTGGTCAATTCGGAGGAAGGAGGATTTTTTCAACAGCTCCTTGAGGGGGAGTGATGTTTCCTCTCTCGTTAGTATAAGACAAATCCAGAAATCAGGGCTTTTTCAACAACCCCTCGGGGCACCGGGGTGATCTTCGAGATCGGAGCACCGCCTCGTTCGTTGAGGCGGGTATGGATTATTCGGCGTCCATCGCGCACCGGAAGCCGATGTTGAAATTCTTGTACCAGGGTTCGAAGCCCTCTCTGGCTGAGCACCGCAGGCTGTCTTCGATGTAATCCCAGCCGCAGCCCCGGGCGACCTTGGCCGTCCAGGCGTAACCCGCCCTGCGCGGCAGCCAGCCCTCGGCGTCGCCGAAGCGGATCTTGTAGCTGTCCTCGTCGCGGTGCAGGATTTCGTAGCGCTCGCCGCGCTTGACCTCGCCCAGGCTCAGGCTCCCGCCGCCCGGAACGGCGAATACGGGCACCTTCGCCATCGCCACCTCGAACGTCGGCCTCTCGAGCCCCCGTGGATTCTCCGCAGGACCCGTCTGGTAATAGAACCCGTCGAACCAGTCCGACACCCACTCGAAGACGTTTCCGGCCATCTGCACGCAAAGGTACGGAGAGGCGCTTTCGGCGAACTCACCGACGCTGCTCGGACAGTGAACGTCGGTTTCCGTACTCGCGTAAACGGCTCGCTCGGGAGAGGGCTCATCCTCCCCCCAGGGATACTTGCGGCCATCCGTTCCGCGAGCCGCCTTCTCCCACTCCGCCTCGGTCGGCAGACGCTTGCCCACCCAGCGGGCGTAGGCGTTCGCCTCCTCCCAGCTGATGCTCACGATGGGCTGCTCCGGCCCCACGAAATCGTCTCTCGCGAATGAAGGCGGCGAAGGAAACGCTTCGGTCTCCTCCAGGAACGCGCGGTACTGCGCGTTCGTCACGCAGTATTTATCGATCCAGAAAGCGTCGAGCGTGACCTCGCGCTGGGGGCGCTCGTCCGCGTTGCCGGCGTCCGAACCCATCAGAAACTTGCCCTCGGGCACGTACACCATCGCGGCTTCGTCTTTCCCTCTTTTCATTTCCCTCGCATCGTTCATCTTCGTCTCTTTGGACTCACAGGCTCAGGCATGAGCGAAAAAGAGCGGGGCCCCGAAGGGCCCCGCCTTGATACTTGTCGAAGACTCGCTTCCCGAATCCCTATTTCTTGCTCGGGTTGTTCACCTTGAAGGGGATGACGCCGGGAACCATCCAGTCGT
>JAPPHK010000125.1 GCA_028820795.1 Nitrospinota bacterium
GAGCGCCGGATTCCTAATCCGTAGGCCGCAGGTTCGAATCCTGCCGGGGGTACCAGTCCAAAACCAATTACCTCTTCGTTTTTCGAAAAAACCCATTATCCCTTCATCTGAAATTCATTTCACTTCCCCTTAATGTTATTGACATTAAATCTAATTATTCTTAAGTTCTCACCGACCCAGGAATTACACTCTTTCATTATCTTCACACCTTTACACGAGGGAAGGTCTGATGCGTATTTTGATCACTGCCTGCTGCCTGCTGCTTGCTTCCGGCTGTGCGACTTTGGTTTCCGGCACCTCCCAATCCGTTCTGGTCGATGTAATCAATGCCAAAGGAGCTACATGCACGGGTATCGACAAACGGGGAAGACGATATTACTGGCCCAACACGCCGAGCGCGACGACAGTTCACAAGGGAGATGGGCCGATGGTATTAACGTGCGAGAAAAAAGGTTTCAAGAAAACAACACACTCGTTCGATGAAACTTTAGTCGCCGCGACCCTGGGAAACATCATTCTCGGCGGAGGCATCGGGGTTTTGGTCGACGCGGCAAGTGGCGCTGCGCAGGAATATCCAACCAAGGTAAGCGTTCTTATGGAGCCGGAGGATTCGGCTCCAGATCGTGTCAAAAAGAAGTATCAGGAGTTAAAGAAAGAACTGGCCGAAAAAATGAAGAAGGAAAAAGAGGCCGAGAAGAAAGAAATCTCTGAGGCGGCAAAATAAGTGTCCGAGTATCAAGATTCATGAGAAGAAGCAGATTTTGACCCCTCAAGTCCACCAGTCCACCGCGTAGGAGCCGGCGAAGAGGAGGCCGCCCAGGCCCAGGAGGCCGACGGCGGGCTTCGTTGCGCCGATGGAGAGCGCCCCCAGGCCGCCGCAGAGCATCAAGGCGCCCGTTCCCCACATGACCTTCACGACGATCGCCTTGGCGTCGATGACGTTCAGGGGCCTTTCGTCTGTGGATTTCGCGAGCGCTTCGCCGCATGCAGGGCAGGGGTCTGTACCCGATGTTTCGGCCCCGCATTCAGGGCATGTGGTCTCGGACATTTCCGGTTCCTTCTGCATCAGAGTTTTGGGCGGAAATTGATTTTCTCACATCGCGCGCGAACGTGAAACGAACCGGACATCTTCTGCCGGGCGGGGCCCGCGCTTTTCGCCCGCGCACGTCGTGTGGGATGATGGCCAAAACGCATCCCGCACGCCCGGGAAATGAATGAGGAGAGGCTGTCGTGCCGTACGAAATCGACCCCGAGCGCGTCGTCGTCACCGAACCCGTGCCGGGCTCGGAATACCCGGTTCGCCTGATGTACGTCGAACTGCTCGACGGCGTGTATGCGCCCATAGGCCTCAGGACGCCCGCAGGCTCAGGGCCGCACCCGGCTGTGCTGCTCGGGCGGGGAAACGGCGGCGGCGGAATGGCCTGGGTGCGCGAGGCGACCCGGAACATAGGCTGCATTCAGGAGCGCCTGCTCGCGGCGGGCTACGCCTGCGCCTGGCTGCGATACCGCGCGGAGGTGGAACTCGGCTACAACAATGGCGGCCGCCTCGTCGAGGACATCCGCCAGGGCCGCCAACTCCTGAACCGCTCGCCGCTCGAGTATGAAGACGAAATCGCGATCATCGAATACATGAAGACGCTGCCCGAGGTCGACGGGGAGCGCATCGGCCTGATGGGCGTGAGCCACGCGGGCGAGATGATACTCAAGATAACATCTGAATACGGCGGCGCGCGCGCCTGCGTGGCCTGCGAGCCGGCTTCCCATGAATTTCTCGATCTCGCCCCTGACGATACCGCCTTCGTGAACGAGGAGACGCAGCTCAGAAACATCGAGGGCATGATGATGCGCGAAGCCGGGAAGGTGCGGGCGCGCATCAACGAAGAACTCGCGCTTGAAAGAATGAAGAGCATCCGCACGCCGATCCTCATCATGGGCAGGGATGAGGACCACTTGCAGGGCATCTTCCGCGCCACGTACGACCTGATGGTCGAGGCGGGGAACGACGTCGAGTGGACCTCATACGATCACCCGATGCACGGCTACATCTTTCCCGAGCGGGGAGAGGACGGGGAATACGCCGTCGACGCGACCCAGGAGGCGGCGATCGAGGAGTGCATCGTTTATTTGGACAAACACATGAAGAACTGAGCTATAATGTGTCAATTGATGCGACATGAGCCCGAAACGTTCCCGGACATCCGCCGCGAAGACGGACACTGAAGCCCATGAAATCCCAGACGAGAATTTTCTCCTGCCTTGTGGATGACTTTCTGAAAACCAATGCGCTCATCGTTCC
>JAPPHK010000177.1 GCA_028820795.1 Nitrospinota bacterium
GGCCTCTTCGTCTGGCTTTCCCCTCGGGAAGCCAGACCCTCAAGGGGGGAGTGAATCTTCTCTCTCGTCGGTTGGCAATGATGTTCAAGGGCGAAACCCGGTGCCGGCGCGGTAGGTCGATTCCGAACGGGAAGGGCCTTCTTCATCAGTCCCCCGAAGGGCGTCGCTGCTTGCGCATCCTGCCGGAGCAGGAACGGAAGGAACGAGTCTGGTAGAACCGGGGAAAAGGAGCCTGACCCGGCCGACCCGATTGGAGAGATGCCGATACCCCGCAAAGGGCCGGCCAGGGGCGGGAGTTGCTGCGACGCAACCCCTGAGGCGCAGGCCGAATCGGGGTGTCGGCCTGCTCGCGTGAAGTGCGAGTGGGGGCTGCCCGTTGTTCCCGTTCCCGGCTCGAGGACTCAAACTCATAGCAAGGAACGGTACAGTTTGCTCCATCACGAAGGAAGCAACCAACGGGCAACCCCCTTTTCCACTCTTCTTCCTTTTCTTTCGCCCGCCCCGGCCCCGGGAGGCCGAAGGCGTCCTGCTTCCTTACCTGTGCGCCGTGAACGCTCCGATGAAGGCGGCGCTTCCCGCCGGCGCGCTCTGCTGGGTAGCGTAAAAGGTTCCCGCCACCGAACCGGGATGCTGTGGTGAATACGTCGTCGTTATCGTATTTGTCGTTGCCGTAATTCTGTTATCTGCATCTCTTGTGTGTTGCGTTGCCGTTGTTTGGGACCTTGTGACCTGCCTTCTGCCCATTCCAAAAAACTGGCCTTTCCATGTGCCACCGTAGGATTTGCCGTCAACCACGCCGATGGTCGAACCATCAGCGAATATGTCATTTCCACCGATGTCATCGCCAAGGTCCTGCTTCTGTAATTCGATGCTGCCCGCCATTTGTTGTCCGCCGGCAACGATGTTCGTGACCGCGCCCTCGATGCTGCCCGTGCCGGTAGCGGCGCCTGTCGGATTCTGGAACTCGGCGGTGAGCGTAACGTCCGCCGTGAAATAGCTCGTATCACTTCCCGCGAGGTAGACGCCGTTTGCATCCCCATTGTAGGTGGCCGTTACATCCTGGCCGTCATTCACGAATGTGCTGATGGTATTGAATCCGGCAGTATTCCCGCATATCCTGGTAGTTGTGGTTATCCCAGATTCTGTAGATACACCTGGACTAGCAGTACCCTCACTACTACCACAGAAGTTTGGAGTAGCTTTGGAGGTGGGTTGGCCCCCGTAAGCGAATGCCGTAATACTGGATTCGCCCAAATTTGTGGGGTTCACATTAAGCCAGATTCCGGCGAGCAGATAGTCGGTATCGAAGATATAGTCATACTCCTCGTTGTAAGGTGTAGCAGGATCCTCAGGGGTCGTGCCATCATTTCTTGCGCCCCTTCTCTCTGGAGCGATGTCCGTATAGGCATTGACGAAGGTGGTGGTGCCGTTGTTCAGATCGAAGCCGTTGGAAAGGCGGCCCGTTCCGGTAAGGGTAGGCGTCGTGCTGCTCGATACGAGGGTCAGGTATTTGACCGTCCGCTGTCCGGTAACCCTGTTTGCGCCCTCGGAAGTCGCAGGATATTCGGCGCACGGCGCAACGCAAGCAGTACGAGCGCCGGAACTGATGCTTGGATTGGTTCCCGCCCTGTCCACGACAAGGCTCGCGGCTGTCAGCTTGGCGCCCGCTGCGCCCAAAACGGCGTCGGCGAGGAGTTTGTTATCCCTCAGATGCTTGATAAGCGAGGACCCGCCGGTCAGGGCCATCTCGTTCGCTTCTTGCTGTCTGCGAGCTTCCGCAACCGCGTTTACGGCGCTTTGAATCGACGCTATCGCCGATTGCGCGGTCATGAGATCACCAAGCGCCCTGTTCGCATCCGCCACCGCCATTTCCGCCGCCGCCGGCGTGGTGGCCGCATTCGCCGCCCTGCTCGCGGCTACGACAGCCGCCAAAGCTGCTTGCGCGTCGCCGGCGCGAGCGAGAGCGTTCGCTATCTGATCCGCCGTGGCGTCATCGTTGGCTCCCAACGCCCCCGCGGCCGAACTCGCCGCCCCTGCTCGCGCCTGGGCATTCGAAAGGATACTTGCGACTTCCTGTCTGGCTGCGGCTATCTTCTCCTCATCCGTCGGCCCCGGATCCATGCAGTCCGGGTACGTCCCGACCTGACCCTGCGGGCATTCCATCACAGCCGCGCCGCCGCCGCCGCCACCGCCGCCGCAACCGGAGGCAAATGCCGCAATGCACGCGACAAATACCGCCAATCTCAAAAACCTGAGCATTCTCATCATTTGCCCCCTAAGGCTACG
>JAPPHK010000111.1 GCA_028820795.1 Nitrospinota bacterium
CCCATCGGTAACCGACAATGACTCCCTGAGATACGCAGGCGTTGTAACGAATCCGCTTTCGGCTTGATTACGGGTTGTGTAGGGTGGATTTGGAAGATTCAGGGAAAGAATGTAATTTCAATATGTTAGATAGGTCTGTGTCTAATCAAAACGGATGGATGCACCTGATTTATCGAAAAACCCCGTGAATTTATCGGTATTTATCGAATTTTATCGAAATTCCGTATTCTCGAACAAGCCAATCGGCTCCACCATCATACCGGAATCCCCCGAATCCGCGCGGACGGCAAATGCGGGGAAATGCGGGCCCGGCGAATCTCTCGACCCGGGGGAGGAGTGGTTGTCGGGCACGCGGAAAGGGAGAAATGATTCCGTAGCGGACAGGCCCCCGCGCCTGTCCGAAGGCCTCCGTGCCTGTCCTGAGAAAGGACGCTCACATCGAGACGGGTGCATTCACGGAAGACGAAGACTCCAGCGTCGGCAGCCCCTTCCGGCTCACGGCCCCGCCCGGCGCTTGACAGTTTGTAACCATAGAAAGCAATACTCAGACATTGCGACAACGAAACACCGACCCGGAACGAGGTGGGTCCGCGAGGCCTGCATCCCGACAAGGGAGATGCGACATGCCGAGTGGATCTGCGGCTCGATACGGAACCCGTGCGCGTGAACTGCGTTCCGGAGGTTTCCCCCTCTCCACGTCTCATACTTTCATACGGAAAAACAAACCAATGAGAAACAAGAATCGTTTCGCTCAAAAGGCTTTCAGCGTTCTTCTCTCGCTCGCGTTGTTACTGCCGGGCTGCGGTGGAGGCGGTGGAGGCGGGGGCGGATCGTCTTTCCCCAGGCAGCCCGCCCTGATGCCGGCCCAGGCATTGAACGCACCGGTCATTGCCCGCAGTGACGGCGTCCAGATTGGCGGCGACGTCAGGCCGTCTCTCAGCAACCTGTCGCCGGCCGGAACGCATGGCGGCGCAGCTATATCATCAGGCCGCGTGCGCGACGGGGAGAGTTCCGCGCGTGTACTCGATGTCATAGAGAAACATGCGGTCGTCAGGCGTTCAGATGATCCGGGGAATAAATACTTGAGACTGTTCGAAGGGACTCCGGTTGTCCGCATTCGGGAAACAACACCAGACAGATATATCGATGAGGTGATCCGTGTTGTACAGCTTATGAATACCGCACTGCCCTACGATAAAAGAATCATTGTCTCCCCCGAGCGCGCCCCGCGTCCCGGTTTCGAGGAATCATGGCCTAATTACATTCCCGAAAGACATATATTCGTCGGCATCGAGCCGCAAGACTCCTGGCCTCCGGATGAAAAATCGCCAGTGCGGGTAGCAGGAACTCAGTTTGGAAGCAGTTCGTCCGGCATCTATATCTGGGTCAATACGAGCGCTCTAACCAATACAAATCATATGAGGAAAGTCCTGGCTCACGAACTTGGACATGCGCTCGGTTTGCGGGAACATATCGAGCCGGGAGACTACAATTCGATTATGAATACGGGTTATCGGAACATTTCCATTCCGGCGCATCTCCTTCATCAGATTGATACGGATGCGCTCCATGCTCTTTACACGCGCTTCCTGGAACAATACGGAACCAGCCTGTACGACCCGAACAAGCTCGGCTCGTGGACGGATGTATCCTTCCACTTGCGCGGCGATGTGGATGACGTATCGTTCGGCGCATCCTCGAGGAACGGCCTGATTCAGCCCTGGGCGCATGGCCCTGGTCCATCAACCAACTTGTCCGGCATGGGCAGCGCAAGCTGGTCGGGCCGCCTCCTGGGGTTCACTTCGAGGTCGCAATCGCTCGCAGGCGCCGTGGACCTCACCATCAACCTGGAGGCGCTCAGCGGCCGGATTGACTTCACCGGCCTCGAGCACTGGGGCGTGAATGCCACTCCCGGCCCTGTCGGCTCGGGCCGGACGTGGAATGACGGCGACTTGAGCTACAGCGTCACCGTCCGGGGCAATACGTTCACGCAGACGGGCGGCGACGCCGGCGAGGTTACGGGCGCGTTCTTCGGGCCGAATCATGAGGGAATGGGCGGCGTCGTCGAGAGAAGCGATATGTCCGCCGGGTTCGGCGGAACGCGATAGAGAAACAAGGATGAAGGAGCAGGGACGGCTAAATATCAGGCTGACTTGTATTTTTATTCTGCTTTGATAATTAAGTCGGGCGTATGTCGCCGCTTCACAGTTGTTTCAGGTGTTGCCTTTGGGGTTGATGCAGGTACGCCCTTTACTTGCTCCAGTTCTGTTGC
>JAPPHK010000066.1 GCA_028820795.1 Nitrospinota bacterium
GCGTGCCCGGGGAGCGCATCGTCGAGACCCTGGACGAGGCGCGGGAAACCGCGAAGAAAATCCTCGGGGTGTAGGGGGGTGTCCCTGCTTGCGAGCATGGTATCCAGGCTGATGAAATAATCCACATCACCTGCTCTCAATCACCAGAATAGCAAGAATTTCCGTGAAAGTTGCAAATAATAATTGATAAGTTGTAAATATGCTGGAAAATGGTTTATAGTTTTCCAGGTAAAGTTGCAAATAATAATAGAAAAGTTCCAAAGAGGTTGTTTCGTATGGTCAAAGTCAGACAAACTGAAAGGATAAGAGAGTATATCCTCGACAATGTTGAAGGGCACCCTCAGGATATCGCCAGGGTGACGTCCGAGAAATTCGGGGTTTCCAGATCCGCCGTCAGCAAGCACTTGAGATCGCTCGTTGATGGCGGTTTCCTGAAATCGAGCGGAACAACAAGTGCGCGCAGGTATTCTCTGCGAAAAATCCTGGATGAGAGCTGGAGGTTCAAGGTCGATGAAATCGAGGAAGACCGCGTATGGCGTGAATATGTACGACCCCACCTGAAAGAACTTTCCGAGAACATATATGGCATTTGTTATTTTGGTTTCACGGAAATGCTCAACAATGTGATCGATCATTCAGAGTCTGAAGAAGCCAGGATTCACCTGTCTCGAACTGCGACAAACATTACGATTGATGTGATAGACGCTGGCGTCGGGATTTTCAGGAAGATTCAGACGGAGTTCGATCTGCATGATCCCCGCCACGCCCTTTTGGAACTATCGAAAGGAAAACTCACGACGGACGAGGAGAAACATACCGGGGAAGGAATTTTTTATACTTCACGAATGTTCGACAAGTTCACCATCATCTCGGGAACCCTTTGTTTTCTGCGTGAAAATGATGAGGATGACTGGCTGATTGAAACGACGGAGGGAGAAAACCTTCGAGGAACCCTAATCAGGTTGGAAATAAAAACCAAGACCCGAAGAACGCCTGAGGAAATCTATGAGAAATTTGCTGCTGGAGATGAGGGCTTTGATTTTTCCAGAACCCATGTTCCCCTTCAGCTTCTGTTGTATGAAGGAGAAGAGCTTATTTCCCGCTCCCAGGCCAAGAGATTGCTGATGCGCCTTGATGGCTTCAAGGAAGTTCTGCTCGATTTCAAGGGGATCAAAAGAGTCGGACAGGCTTTCGCGGATGAAATTTTCAGGGTTTACAGAAACGCGCATCCTCAGGTGGAAATCATAGCCATCGGCGCAACCGATAATGTTCAGCAGATGATCGTTCGGGTAAGGCGCCGTTGACGCTTTTGGGAATGTAAAGGAGGCTTACCGCTTCCGTTCCACTCATCAACGGAATGACTTCACGCCGTAAAGCAGCGTGGCGTCTCTTCTTAATCGCAGTCGGGCGATGCCCCCGCGGTGCGGTTCAGGGAGGCAAGGTCCCGCCCCCCTCGCCCAGGGCGCGCTGCATGATCACGCAGTCGAGCCACCGGCCGTGCTTGAAGCCGACCGATTGAAGCGCGCCCACGAGCCGGAACCCGGCGCGCTCGTGCAGCCTGATCGAGGCGGCGTTCGCCGAGTCGCCGATGACCGCGACCATCTGGCGAAAGCCCTTTTGCGTGCATGAATCGATCAACTCATCGAGCAGCGCAGCGCCGAGGCCCTTCCGCAAGGCGTTTCTGTCGACGTAGACCGAATTCTCGACGGCGTGGCGGTATGCCGGCCTTCGGTGGTAGGGCGCCGCATAGGCGTAGCCGCAGACGGCGCCGCCGATTTCCGCGGCGAGCCAGGGGAGGCCTTTCTCTTTTACCGCCCGGAAGCGGCGGCGCATCTCCTCCAAATCGGGCGGCTCCTCCTCGAACGTGGCCGGTCCGTGCAGCACGTGGTGGGCGTATATCTCCCGGATCGCGGCCAAGTCGTCCTCACGCGCGTCGCGGACGAGCGGCCCCGCTTTCGAGTCGGCCATCATCGGCGCTCCCCGTTATCGTCAAGCGGTGGATTCCGCGGGCGGGGCGTTCCCGGCGCGCGGCGACCGGATGCCGGAAAATACGGACTGTCGAAAAAGCCCCGAATCCGTGATTCGGCGTATGTAGCAGATCGAGAGGGGAGGAGACAACATTCTCTCTCAAGGGGTTGTTGGAAAAGTCCACAGAAGGAGCACGCCGAATTTTACTCCCCCCTTGAGGGGGTTGTTGAAAAAGCTCCTCCGAGGAGGGAGGGAACCCCGATCATCGAATTGTTCACCGTAGGGACAGGCCTCCGTGCCT
>JAPPHK010000098.1 GCA_028820795.1 Nitrospinota bacterium
GCCGACGTTACGCTGTGAATAGCGCCCCTTTTGACAAGCTCGCTGACGGGGAAGCCGCGTGCCCACTCCGCGGACTCTTCGGCTTCCCTCGCCTCGGCCTCTCGCATCAGGTGTAAGCGAAAGCGTTTCTCAATGCCAAGCCAGATGTTTGCACTGACCCCCGAAACTTTCTCGAACTGGAGCGCTGTCTTCGCATCTACGGGCGCCTTTCCGGCAATGATGTCGCTTATGAACTTGGCAGAGCGCCCGCATCGCCTTGCAAACTCGGCCTGCGAGATCCCGTTCGCCTCCAGCCGCTCCTCCAGGACCCATCCCGGGGGTACAGCATAATCGGGCTGGAACTTATAAGTTTTCCTCGCCATGTCGTGATTCTCCTTGAGTGATAATCAGTCACTTTGATGACTGCCATTGCAGCCAAAAACACGGCATAGTGTTCCGATACTACTGCTTTGGATGATAATCAATCACCTCCAGAATCGTGATTGCAGTCACCCGCTCCAGGTCGATCCCGCCGTCCTCTTTGCGCGGCAGTGGCTCATGATCCGGTTCGAATACCATCCTATAGGGATGGACAAGATTCACAGCGAATTGTTCGTCGCGATTGCCTATGAGTTGGCGCATTCGGTCGGGCGGCGTTGCCGGCACTTCCGACAGCGTCTCGGCGTCCAGCAGAACTGCAAGCCGAATCATGATTGTGCGGGCTGCACGGGCCCCGTATTCTCTTCTGAGAGTCCTCTCTGAACTAAAGACCTGCGCAAGTTTACGGTTTCTGAAAGAGAGTTCCATATGGTTGCCCGCACGAATATCGCATTTTTCATTACCAAAATGGTAACATAATTCAACACATTTGTCAAATGGATTTGCGTTCTCTTACAGACCTTGCAACAGTACGTGCCGCCCCGGCCAGTGCCGATTTTCGTCGGCGGGGAAGGGGGAGTCGATGGGTGAGGGAGGGCTGGGCACCCACAAGGGGTGCCCCTACAGGGGTGCTGCTGTCGACCGCGTCCAGACATTCGACAGAGGTCAGACTGTAGGCGTTCGGCTGGTCCAAGGAAACAGAGATAGGAATACTCCCCGAAACACAAGAGCAGATCGATACTGTTCCATTCCACACCATTTTCCAAGGTCAGTTCGACACGGCCCAAAACTTTTTGACAGGCGCCATGCCGCCTTTCATGCATTGGGCGATGTTCCGCAACCACTCAATTTCAAGTAAACTACCGTTCTGCACTGCGTGGCTTCTTTCACCATCAAGGACATGCCTATGACTTCCATGCTCGATATATTCAGGGATCCGCCTACAGAGTTTTCGGTGCTGCCGTTTTGGTTTTGGAATGATGAATTAGACGCGGAGGAGATCCGGCGGCAGATCGGGGATTTTGAGGCGCATGGGGTGCATGGGTTCATTATTCACCCGCGGGTGGGGTTGCCCAGGACGTTGGGGTGGATGTCGGAGGCGCTGCTGAGGTTCTATGATGTGGCGATCGAGGAGGCGGGGCGGCGGGGGATGCAGGTGGTGCTTTATGATGAGGGGATGTACCCGTCGGGGTCTTCGGCGGGGCAGGTTGTAGAGGAGAATCCGGCTTTCCAGGCGCGGTGTTTGGAGGCACGGGGGCTGGCGGAGGGGGAGGAGCCGGGGCTGCGGGCGGATGAGACGCTGGTGGCGATGGTCAGGAGGCAGAGTGGGGAACGGGTGGCGGTTGTCGACCGCAAGATGGACGCGTATATACGAGGGCTGCATTATATTGACGGCGGGCCCGAGGAGGATGAGCCGCCGGCGGGGGATCTGCTGAACCCGGAGGCGGTGGCGTGCTTTATCCGGCTTGTTTACGACGGGTTTTATCGGCGGTTCGGGGAACATTTCGGCGGGCTGATTCCGGCGATCTTTACGGACGAGCCGAGCCCGGTGGGGAAGCCGCGGGAGCGCGGGGTGTGGCCGGGGACGACGGGGATCCTGGCGCACGTGAACCGGCTGCTGGGGTATGACTTCAGGCCGCATCTGGCGGCGCTTTGGTTCGATGATGAGCCGGATGCGGAGCGGTACCGGGCTGACTATGAGCGGGCGATCGCGCTGCGGATGGAGGAGACGTGGTACGCGGCGCTGCACGGATGGTGTACGGAGCATGGGATTGCGCTGACGGGGCATCCGGCGAAAGCGGATGACCTGGGGGCGGAGCGGTATTTTCATATTCCGGGGCAGGACCTGGTGTGGCGGTGGG
>JAPPHK010000267.1 GCA_028820795.1 Nitrospinota bacterium
AAACCCACCCCCCGCCCGGCCCCCCCCCCCCCGCGCGCCCCCCCCCCCCCCCCCCCCCCCCCCCCCCGGCGGCCCGCCCCCCCCCCCCGCCCCCCCCCCCCCCCCGGTTCTGCCACGATGGTTACTTCTCGGCCCTCAGGGCGTGAAGTGCTCCGCAATTTCCGGGTTGGCGATCAGGTCGCATTTCTCGTCTTCGAAGCTCGGCGCCACGGAATCGAACGTCTGGATGACATCGAACCCATGTTCGCGGTTGCCTCGAACGATGTAGATGTTCTGCTTCAGGTGATGCGACCCCGGCTGCATCGTGACCGTTCCGTTGGGACCTTCGAAGGAGATCCCGCTCTCGAGTGCGCTGATCACCGCATCGTTGTCCGTCGTGCCGGCCATTTCCACGGCGGCGGCCCAGATGTGCACGGCGTTCCATACGTCGGCCGCCTCCGAAATGATCGGTTCGTCCAGCCCGTAGGCCTTCTCCCACCTGGCCTTGAACGCCTCGTTGTTCTCCTCGTCGATCCACATGAAGTACTCCTGTGAAGCGACGATGCCTTCGCCGGCATCGGGAGAGACCACGACCTGCTGATTGCCCGATCCGTAGTTGGTGGAGACAATACCCATCTTGTCCTTGAGTCCTGCGGCGGCGAACTGCTCCAGAAAACCGGTCTGGTTGGCGCCCACAGGGAGAGAAACGACAAAGTCGGGCTTGGCCGCCTGGATTTTCTGGATTGTCGGTGAGTAGTCGGTGACGGTGAGAGGCAGGAAGTCCGCGCCGAGCACTTCACCACCGTATTCCTTTGCATAGTATTCGACCCAGTGAGCGGAAATCGTGCCAAAGTTGTAATCCGGCGCCATGATGAAGATCTTGGGGCCGTACTCCCTGATTGCCCACTCGATGAGCACGCTCATTTGCTGCGAGGCGGACGCACCGGTGATGAAGGTCTGCTTGTCGCAGGCGCCTCCTTCGTAGAGCGCACTGTAGAAGTAGGGGACCTTCTTCTGACGCACGATCGGGCGCATCGCTTCGCGCGAGGAGCTCGTCAGTCCCGCAAACAGAACCTCAATCCGGTCACGCAGTATCAGGGTGTTCGTGTACTGGGTGTACTTGGCGAGTTCGGACTGCGCGTCGTTCTCGATGACCGTCAGGGTTCGTCCAATCACGCCTCCGCCGGCGTTGAGGCTGTCCACGGCCAGGTGCAGTGCCTGACTCTGCTGAATCCCGTAAATGTTGAGCCCGCCTGTGAGATCGAAGATGGCGCCGATCTTGATCTCGTCGGCGGCTTGAGCCGCGCCACCCGCCAGGGCGGACAACGCCAGACCCATTGCGAGCAGCGGCGCCCTCAGAGCCCTGCGAAATACTGGAATCCCGAGAATGCTTGTGAAGCTTCGTGTCATGACAATCCCCCTTCGGAATCGTGTTCGCGGTTTCCGGATTGTGTGTGCCATCGCGCATCAGCGGCGCACCATGCACAACCTCGACGCGTGGTACCGACAGCACTCCGATATATCGTGCGCCTACCCGGGAAGGTCGATCAAGCGCCACCACCCTCGACCAAGCCTGCCAAGCTGATGGTACGATGGTAATATTTATATCAATTACAATAGGTTACAGGATATTGGATGCCGCCGCGGGCATCGCGCTACACACTAGGAGTCTGTACCACATAGCGTTTTCGAAGACGCGGGGTGGGGATGAGGGAGCGAATTTTCGACGATAGCACTCAATATGAGCTTCCGTATCCCTGAAATGGGTCCCATTTTCGGTCGTAGAAGCAACGTGGTGGAGATTTTTTCCGCAGAAATACTATGCGGTAAAGACTCCTGGTCGACATCGACGGAGGGGTGAAGCAAGATGCGGCGGTAGGGTGAGTGCGTTGCTCCGATGTCTCCGGACACGGGGCAAGTTCAGGTCCACGTCGGTACCCATCCCGTCGCTGGCACGTGTGAGCCCGCGTCGCTCGACCACCATGCGGGCCAGCCTGGCGTCGTGCGGTTCGTCGAGCGGCTCCGTTCGGGCGAACAAATCGAATCCGGTGCCCCGGCACACACGCCAGGCGGCGAGCAGGTTCCCGGGGTCTGCGGGCAGGAAGAGGTCGCGATCGAGGGTCGTGAACATCGCACCGCCGGACGGCGCATAGTAGTTCGCGCCCCACACGCCGATGACCAGATAGCGTACTCGCCGCGCCGAGAGAGCGCGCGCAAGCGACGTGAACGAGTCC
>JAPPHK010000234.1 GCA_028820795.1 Nitrospinota bacterium
CGCCGGACATGGTCGCCGGCGTGATTCGCGAGTATTACGACGCGGGCGTGCGGCACTTCATCATGAACGGATGGCCCCACAGGGAAGAAGCGGAGATTTTCGGCAGGGAGGTTCTGCCGCTTCTCAAGGACACCAATCCTGTCGTATTGCCCGAACCCGCCGGCGTCGCCGCGTAACCGATAAAAACACAGGAAATGGCTTCCTATATCCTCGTCTTCGGTGGCAGCCGCAGACCCCACAACAATACAGATAAGGCTCTTGCCCTCGCGCTCGACGAGCTGGGGAAGGGCGATATTGAGGTCAAGCGCATCCACCTGGGCGATCTGGACCTGCCCCTGCCCGGCCAGCCGAGCGAGTCGAAAGACCCCGATATGCTGAAAAGTCTGGTGACGGAAGCGGCGGGCATCCTCATCGCGACGCCAGAGTATCACGGCAGCATCAGCAGCACGCTCAAGCTGGCGATCGACAACCTGGGCTATCCCTCCACGTTCGAGGGCAAGACCATCGCCATACTCGGCGTGGCGATGGGGCCGAGCGCGGACAACGCCCTCGCGCACCTGAGGCACATCCTCACCCACATCGGCGGTGAGGTGCTGCCCGGCCAGGCTTCTATCGGGAGCGTCCACAAGGTATTCGACGAGGACGGCCGCTGTATGGACGAGGCGGCGGAGGCAGAGGTTCGCGGCGTCGCCGCCCGTTTGCTCGAACATCTCGAAAATTCATCCTGAATCGATAATGCCCGACTCCGCCACGAGTTTTCTGCGCAGAGAAAACGGGACTTCGCTCGCGTACTTTCGACTGGAGGGCGAATCGCCCGGCCTGATGTTCCTGGGCGGTTTCCGCTCGGACATGAGCGGGACGAAGGCGAGCGCGCTGGAAGCGCATTGCCGAAAAGTCGGACGCGCCTACGTTCGCTTCGACTACGGCGGCCACGGGGAGTCCTCGGGAAAGTTCGAGGACGGCACCATCGGCGAGTGGGCGGAGGACGCCCTCGCGATTCTGGACGGCGTCGCACAGGGCCCCCAGGTGCTCGTGGGATCGAGCATGGGTGGGTGGATGATGCTCCTCGCCGCCCTGGCCCGGCCCGAACGCGTGAAGGGGTTGGTGGGCGTGGCGTCGGGCCCCGATTTCACGGCGGGCTTCAAAGAACACAGGCTCACCGAAGAATTAAAGGCGGAACTCGACGAGCGGGGATATGTAATGCACCCGCCGAATATCTGGGAGGAGCCGTACCCCATCACCAGGAAACTGCTCGACGAGGGGGACAGCCACCTGCTCCTGCGCGGGGAGATCGACCTAGCCTGCCCCGTGCGCCTCATCCACGGAATGCGCGATGAGACCATTTCCTGGGAGGTTTCCCTGAAGGTGCTCAATCTGCTGAAAGGAGACGACGTGCGCCTCACGCTCGTCAAGGACGGCGGCCATAGGCTCTCGCGGGATCAGGACATCGAACTCATCATCCGTGCCGCGGAGGAGTTGGCCGCGGGGTAGGGGGAGGCGACGGTCGATTTGTGAAGCACTTGATGGGATGGAAAGCGCATCGCCTTGTTGTAAACAAATATAAAATTTGTTATCATTTGTAGTGTCCAGGTGTGGTGCCCATCAGGAGGTTGAATGATCGTAGCCGATGCCTCCCCGTTGATCGTCTTCGCCAAGATTGGTCGCCTGAGGCTTTTGAAAGAACTCTACCATGAGGTGTTGATAGGGCCTGTTGTGAAGGAGGAGACGATCGACGCCGGCAAGGTTGTTCGCGCCTTGGGCGTAGAGCAGCTGGAATCCGCTATGGAAGACGGCTGGCTGCAGGTGGTTCGTTTGACTGATGAAGAGCAAGACCTGATGCGGCGACTCAGTGACCGCTCCCGGCTGGATCACGGGGAGTCCGAGTCTATCGCGCTTGCGAGTGCACGGGGTTTGCAACTGATTGTTGACGACAAAGAGGCCCGAAACGTGGCCGCAGCCGCGGGGATAGAACACATCGGCTCTGTCGGCGCATTGTTGGAAGCAAATTTTTGGGGACAACTCGAACTGGAGGAACTGGAAGTCACGGTTCAGGACATGACCCGGATACTGTGGCTCTCCCCGTCCGTCGTGGCGGAAGTATTGAGAATCGCACGGGAGGCGAAGAGATGAAAAAAGAGCGCATGGTGGGCGCGAGGCTTCCCCTGGAACTGGTCCGCGAACTGGAACTCATCG
>JAPPHK010000307.1 GCA_028820795.1 Nitrospinota bacterium
TGGGCGAGGGAGACGCCGGGGCGATGGCATATGGGGAGATGTTCGAAGAAAGAATTCCGAATTGCGTGAGAACGGTCATCCCCGCCTGCGGGCATTACCCGATGCAGGATGCGCCCGGGGCTTTCTGCGCCGCGTTCGATGACTTCGTCGCCGACGCGCTTGATTTGGACTCATAAGGAGACCCTCCATGACGCATGACGAGGCGCTGGCCTTCCTGAACGAACAGCACTACGGCGTCCTGAGCACCCTGCTCGCAGACGGCAGATCGCACCCCACGCCCATCGTGTTCGATTACCAAGACGGCGTCGCCGAGATTTCCATGACTTGGGACCGCGTGAAGGCCAGGAATCTCGAGCGCGACCCCAGGTCCACGCTCTGCGTGATGCCGCAGGAGAGCTTTTATCCCTACCTCTGCGCGGAGGGAGAGGCCGAACTCGTCGAAGACCCCGACGGCACGAAGAACCTCGATCTCTACCGGCGCATCACCGGAGAAGACCCCGACGACCTCGACGAATACCTGCAAGCGATGAAGAACGAGAAACGCCTCGTGGCGAGGCTGCACGTTAAGCGCATGTATCCGGTTGGGTGAGACCAACCTTGTTCGTGCTATAATTCAGCGTAAACCCACCACACAGGGAGGACCCCTCATGGCCGTTACCGCAGTTGTCCGCTTCACGCTACCCGAAGGAAAAACCGAGGATGAGCTGGTTGCGGGTTTCGAGAGTTCGACGTCTCTCTACCGCGACGTGCCCGGCCTCTTGCGCAAATACTACCTGCTTTCCGAGGACCGGCGCACCGGGGGCGGGGTCTATATCTTCGAGTCGCGCGCCGACGCCGAGCGGGTCCACGACGAAGTCTGGCGCAACAGGCTGCGCGAGCGCATGGGGGTCGAGCCCGACGTTCAATACTTCGACTCGCCCGTCATCGTCGACAACGAAGCCAGGGCCGCTTCCACCGCATAAGGAGTAATTTCATGGCCGTAACAGCAATCGTTCGCTTCACGCTTCCCGAGGGAAAGACGCACGAGGAGATGGCCGCGGCCTTCGAGCGTTCGGCCCCTCTCTACCGCGACGTTCCCGGTCTGGTGCGCAAGTACTATCTGGTGTCGGACGACGTGCGCACAGGCGGCGGGGTCTATCTCTTCGAGTCACGAGAAGACGCGGAGCGGCTCTACGACGACGCCTGGCGCGCCGGACTGCGCGAGCGTCTGGGCGTCGAGCCGACGGTCGAGTACTTCACCTCGCCGGTGATCGTGGACAACGAAGTCGGGGCGATTTCGACCGCTTCCTAGGCACAGGCGACTCACGCTCCCTTAGAGGACACCCAGGCGAGCGGAGGCGTTCTCTCTCGCTCCAAGGGATGCAAGCAGCCGGGAGTCCATATGTTCCGGGCCAATGCGCTGACGCTCTACCTCGCCTTCCTGGTGTTCGCCGTGGGCGGGAGAATCGCGCTTCACTACCTGGCCACCGGAGACCTCGGCATCCGGACGGTGAAGCGGACTGCTCCGAAAATCGCCAAATGCGCGAGCGTTCTTCTGCTCGCGTCATTCGTTGCCACTTTGGTTCTCACACTCCTCGATGCCTACGGAACGGTTCAGCCGCAAGTCGAACTCGGCGAGTTTGTGAACGCAATCGGCGCGGCCATATCGCTGGCCGGAATCGCGCTCATGGTCGTCTCTCAATACCAGATGGGAGCCGCGTGGAGGTTCGGCGTCGACCAAGCCGAGAAAACCGATTTGGTGACGGGCGGCCTCTACGCTCTCGTAAGGAACCCTATCTATACCGGCGTATTCCTGTTCTGCATCGGCTTGCTGGTGTTGCTCCCCCATATTTTGATGCTGTTTTTCCTCGCCACAGCCTGGTTGAGCATCGAGTTGCAGGTGCGCTTCGTCGAGGAGCCGCATCTTCGGGGCTTACACGGTGCAGATTACGAGAAATACATCCATCGGACCGGCCGCTATTTCCCGAGACTCCCTCGCAAATCCGGGCGATAGGAGGTTGTTGAAAAAGCCTAGATTCCGCGATTCGGTGTATGTTTCCGCCCAGGGAAAGAGTGAGGAGACACCACTCCCCCCTTAACAACAGCCGTAGAGACAGGTCGCGACCTGTCCCTACCAAAGACGGTCTATGTGTTTTCTGGTTCGTCA